>CAXIBC010000121.1:0-7195 GCA_964022115.1 uncultured Oleispira sp.
AAAATGAACAACTCTTATATAGTCATCTTTGATGGTGTGTGTAATTTCTGCAATGGGGCAGTAAACTTCATCATCAAAAGAGATCCTGAATCACGGTTTGTATTTACACCCATGCAATCAGAATTGGCCAAAGAGCTTATGCTTAAGTATCAAGTTGAAAATGCGGGTAACGACACTGTGCTTCTTATCAAACATGGCCAGTGTTTCATGTTTTCAAGTGCGGCTCTTGAAATCACGAAAGACCTATCAGGTTTCTGGTCTATATTCTTAGTATTTAAAATTGTGCCGGCCAAAATACGTGACTTCTTTTACAAGGTTCTTGCTCGTAATCGGTATAATTTGTTTGGCCGTAAAGCTCGCTGTATGGTGCCAGCAAGCGACGTAAAAAGTAGATTTATCGGTGTATAAAGAAGATAACAAACTTCTCGAATACCTTGCCGGCCTAATGCGTGAAATGAAACTTGGTCAGAGTTTGAAAAATTATTCAATGCATAAGCAAGCGGTTGCACCACTAAATATGACGTTATGCAATCAGTCAGAGATAGAGAAATGACTCAAGATTTTTCAAAGTTACAGAGAGCGCGGCACCCCATGCCTAACTTTGTTAAAGCGGCATTGGAAAACCATGCGCTCATGCAAGACTATCTTGATCGGCCTGCTTATCAGCAGAACGATTACATTGGCTGGATTAATCAAGCGAAGCAAGAAGCAACAAAACAAAAACGGTTAAGCCAGATGCTAGCTGAGCTTAAACAAGGGGGTGTTTATATGAAAATGTCTCATCCTGCTTCAGCGAAAAAGTAATGCCAGAGGATTCGCACAAAATGAACTTCTGCTTATAATGTAGGCACCGTTAAATAATTTATAAGGTGTCTCAATAGCAAATTACAATAATGCCCCTCTCGCTGGTGCAAACAATAACGAGAAGGTCGGTCCAAGGATGTGGTCAAAATAAGAAAGATGACACTTAGGATGGTAGCTTATGCTTAATGTTTTTTACCTTCTTCTAGGCGTAGGATTATTAACGGCTGGGGGTGAGTTTTTAATCCGCGGGGCGCTTGGTATTTCTAAGCGAGTAGGAATGTCGCCTCTACTCTCAGGGCTTATTATTGTTGGATTTGGCACCTCAATGCCAGAGCTGGTTGTTTCTGTTGATGCGGCCTTAAGTGGTCAACCTGAAATAGCCATTGGCAACGTTATTGGTAGCAATATTGCCAATATACTTTTAATTTTAGGTATCTGTGCCGCTATTACGCCGCTCGTTATATCACCCTTGTCACTGCGCCGTGATGCCTTGGTAGTAATGGCTTCAAGTTTATTGTTTATCTTATTAGCCTTTGATGGCTTGTTAAGCATGTTTGACGCACTGATTCTAATCTCCTTGCTTGCCCTTTATCTAGGTTGGGCTTATTGGACAGAGAAGGATAGTACGGCGCCATCTGCTGAGCTGCATAAGGCCGAAGCGGCTGAGGTAACCTTGGCTCCCAAGTCTATTGTTTGGACTGTTGTTGAAATTATAGGGGGCTTGGTTTTATTAATTTTTGGCTCTCAAATTCTACTTAAAGGCGCGGTCGGGATTGCTAGTGAGCTTGATGTTTCTGAAGCTGTGATAGGACTGACATTGGTGGCCGTAGGCACGTCTTTACCTGAGCTAACAATTTCTGTCATGGCGGCTCTTCGCAAACACGCGGATGTTGCCGTTGGCAATGTGCTTGGCAGTAATATCTTTAATCTATTAGGCATACTGGGGGTATCTGCCATTCTGCAACCAATCGAAGTCAAAGGTCGAGTTTTGGGGTTCGATCAATGGGTAATGCTTGGGGTATCTATATTGCTTTATATATTCCTCTTTACAGCACGAAAACTAAGTAGATTAGAGGGTGCTCTGTTGTTATCTGGGTATTTTGCTTATGTAGGTATCAGCTATGCTTATTTTTCAAGTTAAGAGGTTAGTTTTATCTATTTTTAGATTGATTTATCTTTATTATGTTTATGGTGATCATAAATAATAAAGCTGAAAATAATTAGGCTGGCAAAGATATTTATACAAAAAATCCCTTATTAAAAAGGAAATATTTCATGCTTCAATATCTCAGATATCTTTACCCCGTTTTCATCGCTGGTACGGCTACCCTCGTAGCCTGCTCGAATTCAACGGATTCTAGCGCGAATGGTAATTCAGTCTTCGCAGATGCAGATCTTCTTGATCGAACATTTCAAATTCAGGACGTATCAGGCCGCGGAGTGATCGACAGTTCTAACATTACCTTGTTTTTTGGACAGGACGGACAGTTCAGCGGCAGTATGGGTTGTAATACGGTATTTGGGTCTTATAAACGCTCTGCTACTGACCTTGAATTTGGTGCGCTTGGCGCTACCAAAAAAATGTGCGCGACTGCACTCATGAATCAAGAACAAGCGGTTTTAAATGTATTGTCTGATGTTACGCGTATAGAGCAAGATAAAGAAGGCGCTTTGATTGTGCGTACTGCTGATGGACGTAGCTTGCGTGGCTTCGATTCATACGCACAGTGATCTTGCTTATCCATCTGATCGTTCTATGTACTCATCTTATATGATCATCGCAAGTAGAACAGATTTTATTTTCTATTGCAGGCAATCCATTACGTACTTTAGTCATATATTTTTTGCAAAAAAGATAAGCGCTATGGATAGCTAAAACAGTATTTTTCAGAATTTTTGCTATGTTTCAAAGAGTGAAAATTTAATTATGTTCTGTTTAGACTAAAAAGTACTTAAGAGCTGGTTCTTAATGAGTAAAGTTAAATGATTGAACTGAATATATTAGAGCTATTAGCCGCCACCATTATCGGCATGATTCTTGGTATGCTCTGGTATTCACCCATGCTGTTTGGTAATGCGTGGATGGAGTCTATTGGTAAAACCCCAGAAACATTAGGCGATTCTAAAATCCCCATTATTGGTAGTATCTTTGCGAGTTTCTTAACAGCGCTGGGTGTATCACTTTTATTCTCTCTGATAAATGTTAGCGACTTAAATACAGCAAGCTGCGTTGGTATGATCTTAGCTGTACTGATTATTTTTCCCGCCATGTTATCCGATAGCCTATTTTGTGGCTGGGGTAATAAGTTGCTTTTAATTCAGTCGGGCTATAGAGCGACGAGTGTATTTCTTATGTCGTTGGCTATGTATTATGTTTAACCCTTTATGAATACTTCAAGTGCTGTGATCCAGCATTGTTTATTATTCTCCGATAGCCTACGAATCAGGTGGCTATGAATCCGTAGTTATCTGGGCTACCGGAAAAATATGATACGAATTTTAAGATGCGATTTAAGGCGTTACAAGGTTAAACTTGCCTTCAGGTTTATCCAATAAGCTAAAAAAGCTAATCAGGTCTAACTTGCTGCCTTCAATGCTCAGGTCATCGCTAAATAAGGTTTCTTTTAAGCCTGCTTCACCAATGATTAATTTAATAAATAAGGATTTGGTTAAATTTAATGTAGCATCCGCAGCCACTTCTTTATTTACTTGCTTATGATGTAATACTGAATTTTTTAGCATTAGTAGGTGGCTTTCATTTAAATCCGTGAAGTTAATTTTTACATCGAGTGTTTTCCCTTCTGCTTTATCGGCAATTAACCTCACGCTCATGCTATCAAAGAATTTATCAACCGATGTTTCCATTAATACTTCTTTCATTACTGCCGGGTTAATGCCTTTTGTGGCAGGGCCATGACGCAGTTCATATGCTCCGGATAGGTAAAAATCGCGCCATGGAGCCGACTCTGCTTGGTAACCAAGTTGGTCATAGATTTTAGCGAGTAACGCTTTCGCTTTTGAATTATCGGTATCTGCAAATACCAAATGATTAACGAGTTCGGCTAACCAGCGGTAAGCATCTTTGCCTGCTTGAATATCCATATCGGCGGCGGCGGTAAACTGCGCTTGAGCTTTTTCGAGAACTGCCTCAGCCCCTCCCATCATATCTACATAACGTTTGGCGACTTTTGTTTCAGGTAATGCATCAAGCGTCGAGGGATTACCTGTGTACCAGCCTAGGTAGCCTTGATAAACCGCGCGGGCATTATGTTTGACTGTGCCATAATAGCCTTGATTGTGAAATGATGTATTAAGGGCTGCTGGCATTTTAATTTGATCGGCAATTTCATTCGGGGTTAAACCTTGATTCATTAAACGCACGCTCTGATCGTGTATAAACTTGTAGGTATCACGCTGAATAACTAAAAAGTCGTTGATGTTTTCTTTACCCCATAGTGGCCAGTGGTGGCTGCCAAAATAACTTTCGGCATCTTTAAACTCAGTACGAGCTTGCTCAATAAATGCGCTCCACATTCTGGCATCACGTACTTTAGCTCCGCGCAATGTATATAAATTGTGCATGTTACGGCTTACTAGTTCTGCACCACAAAATGCTTTGTGTTCAGGTAAATAAAATGTGAATTCAGCTGGGGCTTCAGAACCCGAAACGATTTGAAATTCAAACGTTACGCCATCGATGTCAATATTTTTGTTCTTTTCGTTAATGAGTTCGGTCGGTACTGCTATGCCAAATGTTCCAAAGGCAGCACCTTTACCTAAACCTGTACCTATGTGACCACGTTCTGTTTTGGCCAAATTTTTACCGTACATGTACATGGCGCGGCGGCTCATGGCGGTACCTGCAATGATATTTTCACTCGTGGCTTCTTCTGCAAAGCCTTCTGGTGCAATGATGCGTAATTCTGTTCGTTCATCATCGTTTAAGTGTTGAAGAATGCCTTGTACTCCCCCAAAGTGGTCAATATGGCTATGGGTGAATAAGATGGCCTTAATGGGCTTTTTACCTAGGTGCTTTTGGGCAAATAATAACGCTTGGCTGGCGGTTTCACGGGCTGTTAACGGGTCTACCAGAATCCAACCGTTATCCGATTCAATAATACTCATGTTTGACAGGTCGTAACCACGTACCTGATAAATACCAGTAGTTACTTTAAACAAGCCATTAATGTTATTCAGAGCCTCTTGGCGCCAAAGGCTAGGGTTTACTGAGGCAGGAGCGTTCTCACCATTTTTATCGATAAAATCAAAATCTGACATATCCCATATATTACCGCCTTCGAGGTGTTGAATAGCTAATTCGTCTGCGCTGGCAATTAAGCCCTTAGTAGCGTTTGCAAAATCGTCACGATTGGCAAATGGGCGCTGCTGTATTATCGCTTTATTGGCTTTGAGGGTAATAGGACTAGGCGCCGTATGGCCTTGTGCATCGGCATTTTGTTCGAGTTCTGGCTTGCTGTCGCAGGCTGTTAAGACAGAGGTCATGCCTGCAATGAAAAATAAGATGATAAAGGAGATGCGCATAGTTTGACCCTTTTATATTTATATTGAGGAGTATCATTATAAATATAGTTCATATGAAAGCCTGTCTGTTACGGACAACCATAAGTCCTGACAGGACAATTTAACCATCCAGGTTAATCAGTTTTATTTACGGCTCGAAACTGGGTTGGTGACATCTTAAACCTGCGTGAAAAGGCGCGAGAAAAATTACTGTTATCGGTAAAGCCTAAACGCAGGGATATTGTGGTAATAGGCAGCTGTGTTTGTAGTAAATAGTCTTTGGCAAGTTCCATGCGCGTTTCTTGCAGTAGGTCTCGGTAGTTGACGTTTTCTTCATTTAAGCGTCTGCGTAAGCTGCGTTCACTCATGTGAAGTTGATTGGCAATGGCCTGAATATTGGGCTCACCCTTTTCTAACATAGTAACGATGATGCTTTTTACCTTCAGCTGCACCAAACTGGAGTTCATATGGGTTATGTATTCTTTGACTACGGTTTCATTAAAAACTGCCAGTTTTGCATCGCCCATTACTCTTGAGCGAATCAAACTGCTGCGCTTGAACCATAAACAGTTTTGTTTGGCTGAGAATTCTATTGGGGCCTTGAAGTATTGCTGCCATTTATTGCTATTATTAGGTTTAGGGCGTAATAACTCAACATGATCAATCGGGTCAGGCAGAGCGCCCAGCTGCGAGGTAAAAGCGAGTAGCGAGGCATAAAAACTGTCGATCGACATGGGGTGGACTGTGATACTAGCAACAGGGTCAATACATAAGCCAATTAACTTGGATGTGGTTTCAATTCGGGTCGTTACTGAATTACTGACTAACTCAGAGTAATGGCCTAGCTTTAATATAGCGGTTTCTAAGTCTTCAGTGGTCAACATTAATAGCCCTAATGCCCTAAAGTGCATAGGTTGCACATAATTGGCGACAGAGAGCGCAAATGCTGGGTCTTGAGTAGTATCTTCAACGGCCTGCCAAAACAAGGTCATTAGTCTTATATCAATTCGGCCATCGGGCTTATCTATAAAGTCAGCTCGGTTTAATTGAGCTGACGTTAATAAAGGGTCTGGGTTGATACCTATGGCTTCAAGAGCTTGGCATATGGCCAGTGGCCATGCGGCCAGAGTTGTGTAGGTAAGTGAAGAGTTCATAAGACGCTTTTGAATTATTTTATTGCCAGTTTACGGGTTGCAGCTAGGTAGAGTAAATGTATTAAGCGAAAGAGCCGTGTTATTTAATATAAATCTATTTAAATCCGGCACAATTTAATTTAGCGTGTCTAAACTTTGATTAATTAGAGCGAAAACGAATATTTTGATGGCTTAGCTTGATAAGTCGTCTCTTAAACTGATAAGGAAGAAAAAATGGCTAAGGTATCGTTACAAGGCAATGCATTTGAAACCGTTGGTGAATTACCTAAGGTAGGAGCAAAAGCCCCTGACTTTTCTTTGGTGCAAGCCGATTTATCAGAAGTCTCCCTTGCTTCACTGGCCGGTAAGCGAGTGATCTTGAATATTTTTCCGTCTGTTGATACTGGCACCTGTGCTACTTCGGTGCGTAAATTTAACCAGCAAGCAGCAGGGTTAGATAATGCGGTGGTATTGTGCGTATCGGCAGATTTACCGTTTGCCTTAGGCCGTTTCTGTGGCGCTGAAGGCATAGACAACGTATTAGTCGGTTCAAGCTTTCGTGCCGATTTTGGTCGTGATTACGGAGTGAGTTTTAAAACCGGCCCATTAGCAGGACTATTATCACGCTCTGTCGTGGTGATCGATGTTGCTGGTAACGTAGTGCATTCAGAGCAAGTGGCTGAGACCGTCGATGAACCTAATTACGAAGCGGCGCTGAAAGCTTTAGGTTAACTTGC
>CAXIBC010000122.1:0-7113 GCA_964022115.1 uncultured Oleispira sp.
GCATGGGCTGAATTAGTTTTTAGAGGAAGTCGCTGTTTTAACTTCAGCGTTATCTTGTCTATCTAGCGTACCTAAATCCAGCACTGGTGAGGCATCGATATGTTGGGCATCCATCATTTCAGCAACCCGCTGTAAAGAAGCAATGATCATGGATTGTTCCCAATCTTGTAGGTCTGCATATTGGCGAGCAAATTGATCTTGCAGTGGGATAGGTGCACTTTTCAGCGTTTCAATCGCTTCTTCGGTTAGATGGGCGTGCACTTTACGCTTATCTTCTTTTGAGCGCTCACGATAAACCAACCCCCGCTTTTCTAAGCGATCAATAATCGTGGTCACCGTTGCTTGGCTCAAGCTCATCTCATGGGCAATTTCACCGATAGTTACTTCACCTTGGTCGCGAATGGTCTGCAATAACAAAATCTGTGGCGAAGTTAAGCCGGTCGTTTTGGCAAGGTGTTTCGAGTGAAGGTCGGTAGCGCGAATGACGCGACGCAAGGCGACTAATACGGATTCAATGCTATTCAATTGTGAATCTCTGAAAATGAATGAGATCACCATTATCAACGTTTCTACTTAATAAATCCATTGATCTCTATGTTTTTCTATTAAGGTTCTCAATGTTATTGGTTGAAAACTGTACTGGAAAAATAATAATGTTTAGTGTACTATGCTTCGGCATCTGAGTAGATTTGTAAGCTTAAGGCGTGAATTTGGCTTTAATAGCTTGTATTTACATCCATCATGCCTAAATCTTACAAAAAATATATTAGAGTACTAATAATTAGAGTTATAGTGGAGTCCCTTTAACTTGTCGAAAAATATCGAATTAAGAATTCCTACCCTTAGCGATGGCATGGCGGTTTACCGGCTCGTCGAGCGTTGTCCGCCACTGGATGCGAATTCCAGCTACTGCAATATTTTACAGTGTGGGCATTTTGCCCAAACTTCCGTCGCCGCCGAACTAAACGGCGAATTAGTTGGCTTTATCTCGGCTTATCAAAAACCAGAGCAAGCTAATACCTTGTTTGTTTGGCAGGTAGCCGTCGATGAAAAAGCCCGAGGCTTAGGCTTGGCATCAAAAATGTTGATGCATATTTTACAGCGGCCAAATTGTCAGGATGTGTCTCATTTAGAGACCACCATTACCGAAGATAATGAAGGTTCCTGGGCATTGTTTAATCGCCTAGCAAAAACATTATCAACCGATCTGCAATCATCAATCTGGCTAGAAAAGCAAAAGCATTTTGATGGTCAGCATGAATCAGAAGCCCTCGTATGTGTTGGGCCATTTACTCTTCAACAATATAAAGGTTAATTATGAAAATTTTTAAAGAAATCGAATCAGAAGTACAAAGTTATTCACGTTCTTTCCCATGCGTATTTAACCGCGCGAAAGACGAATTTATGTGGGATGAAGCCGGCAACAAATATTTAGATTTTTTAGCCGGTGCAGGCACCTTGAACTACGGCCACAATAACGACCATTTTAAAGATAGCCTTGTTCAGTACATTATGGACGACGGTATTACTCACGGCCTAGACATGCATACGAAAGCTAAAGGTGATTTCTTAAATACCTTTAACGAAAAAATTCTAAAGCCTCGTGATATGGAATACATGGTTCAGTTTACTGGCCCAACAGGAACCAACGCTGTTGAAGCAGCAATGAAATTGGCGCGTAACGTAACGGGGCAGCAAAATATTGTAACCTTTACTAACGGCTTCCACGGCGTAAGCTTGGGTGCCTTATCGGCAACGGGTAACTCTCATCACCGTGATGCGGCTGGCGTTAGCTTAAACGGTATTCACCGTATGCCATTCGATGGTTATTTGGGTGATGGCATTGATACTACGGAATATTTAGACAAGGTTTTGTCGGATTCAAGTAGTGGTATTAATTCGCCAGCGGCGGTACTGCTTGAAACGGTTCAAGGTGAAGGTGGCGTTAACGTTGCTAGCATCGAATGGTTACAAAACTTAGAAAAAGTATGTCGCAAGCACGGTTTATTATTAATAGTTGATGATATTCAAGCGGGTTGTGGTCGTACGGGTACCTTCTTTAGTTTTGAAGAAGCCGGTATTAAACCAGACATTATTACCATGTCTAAATCATTAAGTGGTTATGGCTTGCCATTTGCCGTTGTATTAATGAAACCAGAGCTAGATCAATGGAAGCCAGGTGAGCACAATGGTACTTTCCGTGGTAATAACCTAGCCTTCGTAACCGCTAAGCATGCGATTGATCATTATTGGAGCGACGATAAGTTCTCTAACGAAATTAAAGCCAAAGGCGATTATGTTAAAGCACAGCTAACCGATATTGTGGCTCAGTATGGCGAAGGTAACTTCACCATTAAAGGTCGTGGCATGTTTCAGGGTATTAACTGTGTAAACGGTGAGATCGCTGCCAAAATTACTTCTCATGCTTTCCAGAAAGGTCTGATCATTGAAACCAGTGGCGCTGATGATCAAATCGTTAAGTTGTTCTGCCCACTAACGATCACACAAGAAAACCTAGAAAAAGGTATTGATATCATTCGAGCGTCTATTAAAGAAATCTGCTCAAAAGAAGATGCTATCCCAGAAGAAAAAATGTATTTTCAAGACTAATAGTTAAATAGTGAATACGGCAGCATCTTATAAAGCACCCGTTTATAAGATGCGCTTGTGCACTGCTACTGCAGTATTTAGTCAGTATGATCGCAAGATTATTAGAAATATTAGTTGATCGTTATTTTTGTCAGTAGTTATTGCTGAATTTATTACAAGATTTATAGAGGTACCGCATGATTGTTAGAACGTTAGCTGAAGCCAGTGAAACCAACCGTAAGATAGTTTCACCAGATGGAAACTGGGACAGCACGCGAATGCTACTGAAAGATGATAATATGGGTTTCTCATTCCATATTACCACCATTTATAAAGGTGCTGATTTTCAGATGCATTATCAGAATCACCTAGAATCTGTTTATTGTATGTCGGGTCGTGGTGAAGTTGAAAGCCTAGAAGACGGTTCCGTTCATCCTATTGAGCCGGGCACACTTTATATTTTGGATAAGCACGATAAACACATTCTTCGTGCCACAGAAGAAATGAAAATGGCTTGTGTATTTAATCCACCACTTAATGGTAAAGAAGTTCACAATAAAGAAGGCGCTTACGAATTAGACGCCGAAACAATCTGACAATCTCTTAATAAAAAAAATTTTCTATAATTATTATTAGGTTGGATTGATACATGAGTGAACAAAATACACATACCATTGAAAAAATTGGTGGTACCTCAATGTCTGATTACGAATCTGTTCGTAATAACATTGTTTTAGGTGGTAATCGAAAAACTTTATTTCAGCGCGTTTTTGTTGTATCCGCTTACGGCGGTATTACTAATGAGCTGCTTGAGCATAAAAAAAGTGGCCAGCCAGGGGTTTTTGAACTGTTTGCCAACGGCATTGAAGACGATGCTTGGTTGCAAAAATTTGATGACCTAAGACAAAAGCTTTATGCCATCAACCAAGACCTATTTGGTGAAGGCCCTTTACTTGTAAAAGCGAATAAGTTTTTAGAAGAGCGTTTAACCGATGCTAAGCAATGTCTGCTGGATTTACAAAGTTTATGTCAGCACGGCCACTTTGAATTAAGGTCTCATTTAGACACAGTGCGCGAAATGCTAGCCAGCCTTGGTGAGGCGCACAGTGCTTGGAATACTACTGAATTATTACGCCGTGATGGTATTAATGCCTGCTTCGTCGATTTGACGGGTTGGCGCACAAATAAGCACATCTCATTAGATGAGCGTATTCGCTTGGCCTTCGATAATATCGACCTTGATACACAGCTGCCTATCGTAACCGGTTATGCTCATAGTGATAGCGGTTTGATGTCATCGTTTGATCGTGGTTATAGCGAAATGACCTTTAGTCGCTTGGCGGTACTTACCGACGCTAAAGAAGCGGTTATTCATAAAGAATTTCACTTAAGCAGCGCCGATCCTCGCTTAGTCGGAGAAGAAAATGCGGTGCCAATTGGCCGTACTAACTACGATGTTGCCGATCAGTTAGCCAGCTTGGGAATGGAAGCGATTCACCCGAAAGCGGCGAAAGGCCTGCGCCAAAATAATATTCCTTTACGGGTAAAGAATACGTTTGAGCCAGAGCATACGGGTACTTTAATTACCGGTGATTATGTTAGCGATTCTCCTTGTGTAGAAATTATTGCGGGCTGTAAAGGTATATTCGCATTACAAGTTTTCGACCAAGATATGTCGGGTAGCTTGCACAACTACGATAGAGACGTATTAGCGATTATTACTCGCTTTAAAGCCCATATCGTTTCTAAGGATATTAACGCCAATACCATTACTCATTATTTATCTGCTAGTCTAAAAACAGTGAAACGTATTCGCGCCGCTGTTGAAGAGCTGTACCCAACGGCCGAAGTTGATCAGCAGAAAGTGGCTATTGTTTCTGCGATTGGTAGTGATATGAAAATACCCGGTATTCTTGCTAAAGCGGTTAAAGCCGTGGCCGCTAAAACCGTTAGTGTGCTTGCGCTGCATCAAACCATGCGCCAAGTGGATATGCAGTTTATTGTTAGCGAATCCGACTACGAAGAAACCGTTAAAAGTCTTCATGCCTCTTTAGTAGAAGTGCATGACCATGGAAGAGCTATATGTCTCGCATTATAACGAAACTGACATGCTTTTTTTGCGCTGCATTGCTTGCTTTGCAAGTCAATGCGGCGGATGAAACTATGACAGAAGAGGGTGCCGTAGAAGCATCTAAAGTAGAAGAATCTAGAGTAGAAAAACCCTCAGTCGATAACTCGGCTCTGGATGCTAAAACCGAGACAAAAATTGATTCCTTAACCGCGCCACTTTATAACCCCTTTGTGGAACGCTACGTACTGGATGAGCTTAAGCAATTAAGAGCTGAACAAGCGGCGACTAAAGTTGATTTGATGCAGCAAATACTCGATCGCGAGCATCGCTCGGTAGACCGAGGGGTAGAGTATGCGACTAATACGGTAACCTACTTTTTCTACATTATTGCGGCCGCCTCTTCATTATTAGTTTTAGTCGGCTGGACTTCGATACGGGATATGAAAGATCGTGTTCACTCATTAGCCGATGCGGAGATATCACGCTTGATTAATGAGTATGAAACTCGATTATTGGCGATGGAATCTTTGATGAAGCAAAAGACACAAGACATCGAAGAAAACAGAGAAGAAATTGAATTAACCCAAGAGCTGCAGTCCCATTGGTTACGCGCGCAACAAGAGACTTCAGCCACCAATAAAATATCTATTTACGACGACATTTTAAGGCTTAAAGGTAACGACTGTGAAGCGCTGACCTATAAAGCCGATGCGGTATTGGAGCTGGATGAGCCGCAATGGGCTGCAAGCCTATGTCATCAAGCATTAAAAATCGACGCTGAAAATAGCCATGCTTTCTACCAACTAGCCTGCGCACATACTGCTATGAACCAGATGGACGAAGCCATTCGTTATCTGAGAGAAGCGTTAAGTCGTGATAGTTACCTAGACGATATTAAAGCCGATCCTGCGTTAAAGCCTTTAGTCGAGCACGACTTGTTTAAAGAACTTATTGCGACTACAGATCTTCATTAACTATCAGTACAGTATTAACCCCCTTTAACTCAGACACACTCAGATAAGATTGAATGGCTGAGTTAAAGGTTTTCATTATTGATCTAATCGCTTCTCTTCTTTTAAGTCTATACCTGAGTCTTCTGCGCGCGGATCTAGGTTATAAATCTCTGGGGTTGTCATGCCCGCGATCACGTGAAATTCTTCATTATCTTCTGTCATGGCCGGTAGTTCATGGGATTGACGGCGAACGATCAAGATGAGGCAAAATAAAATAAAGCTTATGCCCATAAAAACAAATAAGAACTGATGGCCTAGTAGGCTCATAAAGGTAGACGCAATGGGCGCACCTATGGCTGAACTTAAGCCATAAGTAATCAGCATGGCGCTACCAATATCGACAAAATCGCAACTATCAGCGTTATCGTTGGCGTGGGCTAAACAGATAGCGTACATGGTCATACCAAATGCGCCCCAAAGAAAGCCTAATACGGTCGAAATGGTGCCCGGATAATAGCCTTGAAACGAAGTCACAAAGGTCGAAAACGAAATAATAGCGCCGGCTAAAGCAATAAAAATTAAAATTAAACGGCGATCAAATTTATCCGAAAAGCGCCCTAGTGGAATCTGAAATAATGCTCCGCCTAATACCACAGCGGACATAAAGTTCGCCATTTCAAAGGTTGAGAACCCACTGTCGTTTGCATAGAGTGGGGCTAGTGCCCAAAAAGAGCCGGTGATGAGGCCAGAGAAAATAGAACCGATTATGCCAATGTGAGAGTGTCGCCATACCTTAGCAAAGTCGACGCTGACTTTATGAACCGGAGTTGGTGCAAGTGTTAACGTTAATGAGACGGGCACAATTGAAAGTGATAAGAAAATTCCCGCTAAGGTAAATAATAGTACGGTATTAATGCCACCTAAGTTTAATAGTTGTTGAGCTAGGGTGATCATCGCTAGGTTTAACATTGAATAAAACGACAAGATAGCCCCACGATTACTGGCATCAGCTCTCTCGTTCAACCAGCTTTCAATAATCATATAAATCCCCGCGACCATAATACCGATCATAAAGCGAAGGAACATCCAGCCAATGAAACTTTGGCTCCAGACGAATAATAAAATGATCACAGTATAGGCTGACGCTAGTACCGCAAAGGTACGAATATGCCCTACCCGCTTTAAAACGAAAGGGGTGGCTAAGCAACCCGCAACAAAACCAATAAAATAGCTGGAAGCGGTTAAGCCGACTTGAAAATCAGAAAACCCTAATAGATTGGCAGAAACAGGCAGCAAGGTAAGTAATAAACCGTGGCCTAATAAGACTAGGGCATCTGAAATTAACAGCGCGGCAATCGGTGTCAGGGAGCGGATCATAAATCACCAAGATGTATAAAAAATAGAAGAGGCATTGTCGATCTAAAGCACGACCTACAACACGTGTCGCGCTAAAGCACGACCTACAGCACGAGTGTATAGGATTTTTGTAGGTTGGTCTTT
>CAXIBC010000123.1:0-6987 GCA_964022115.1 uncultured Oleispira sp.
CCGACACCAAGAGTCGAACTCGGGACCTACTGATTACAAGTCAGTTGCTCTACCAACTGAGCTATGTCGGCTAACTGGTGCGAGATAATATAGAGCTAGCCCGCAGCCGTCAACGTCTTTTTGTAATATTTTAAATAATATTTGTTTTTTAATTTATTCGCTAACTTATTGATTCCATTCTTGTTCTCGTTATTAGTGAATAAATTATCGGTTAAAGTCGCGTTATTACTGGGATACAAGGCCAGCTTAGGTATAATCGCGCCCATTCAATAATAAGATTTAATTACGACTCGCTATGTCCCTGTCTATGCATTCTTTTGTTTCTGCCTTGCAAGCATTCACGACCTTTATCGGTAAAGCTTGCCGCTGGCTCTCGCTCGCCATGGTCATTGTGACCTTTTTAGTCGTATTATTACGCTATGCCTTTGATTATTCGTCGATTGCCATGCAAGAAGTCGTCATGTATCTCCATGCCTCTCTTTTTATGTTGGGTGCGGCTTATACTTGGCAACAGCAAGGCCATGTGCGCGTCGACGTTCTTTATCACAACTGGCCAGTAGCACTGCAACGGCGCATCGATTTATTTGGCACCCTCTTTTTATTATTACCGACGTGTTTATTTTTAATTTATATCAGCTGGGATTACGTAATGATCGCTTGGGCTAATGGCGAGAAATCCCACGAGGCCGGTGGTTTACCTCTCGTCTATTTACTGAAATCACTGATTTTAGTTTTACCCATATTACTTCTAATACAGGCTGTCACGAATGTACTGGCTACCGTATTTAATATTCCGCTAATCCCCCTGCCTAAAATACCAGCGGGAGGATCAAGCTCATGATGGAATGGATGCCTTTAATTCTCTTTGTTCTAGTCTGCTTGGTATTAATGCTCGGTTTTCCCGTCGCATTCTCTCTTGCGGGTACCTCACTCATAGTGGCCGCATTTGGTTATCTGATGGGCAATTTTGATGGTGCCTTTTTAAGCGCATTACCCAATCGTATTTTTGGTATTTTAAGTAACCAAATATTAATTGCCGTACCCCTCTTCGTCTTTATGGGGTTGATGCTAGAGAAATCACGCATCGCAGAGCGCTTATTGCATAATATGGCATTATTATTTGGGCCCCTTCGCGGAGGGCTCGGGATATCCGTCATTCTCGTCGGTATGCTAATGGCAGCCAGTACCGGAATTATTGGGGCTACCGTTGTGACTATGGGGCTGATTTCATTACCGGCGATGCTTAAAAATGGTTATAGCCCATCTCTAGCCGCTGGCAATATCTGCGCAACCGGTACCCTAGGACAAATTATTCCACCTTCTACAGCCTTAATTATTTTAGGTGACGTCCTTTCCAGCGCCTATCAACAAGCCCAGTTAAGCATGGGTATTTTTAGTCCAGATACCGTCTCCGTCGCCGACTTATTTGTTGGTGCCTTAATTCCAGGCTTAATGCTGGTAGTATTTTACATGCTTTATATGGGCTTTACGGCTTGGTTAAGACCCTACGCAGCACCCGCGGTTATTGACCGCCCAGCAATCGACCGCGACTTTGCTAAGCAGTTATTAGCAGGCCTACTACCACCATTGGCGCTTATTCTTGCAGTGCTGGGCTCCATCTTAAGTGGCATCGCAACCCCAACTGAAGCCGCTGCGGTCGGCGCGACGGGGGCTACCCTACTGGCATTGATTTATGGCCAGCTCGATCTAAGCCGCTTAAAAGAAGTGACTGATGGCACCTTGAAGGTCACTAGTATGATCTTCATGATTTTTATTGGCGCTGCGGTATTTTCTTTAGTCTTCCGTGGCTTTGGTGGTGACGAGCAGGTACAGGCACTCTTTGAAGCTATGCCTGGTGGAAAAATGGGCGCTATGCTCGTCGTGATGCTGGTGATCTTTTTATTGGGTTTCATTCTTGATTTCATTGAAATCACTTTTGTCGTGGTACCCATTGTTGCACCTATTTTATTAGCTATGGGCATAGACCCAGTTTGGCTCGGCATTATGATTGCCATCAATCTGCAAACGTCTTTTTTAACCCCTCCTTTTGGTTTTGCTCTCTTCTATTTACGGGGTGTTGCACCAAAAGAGTTACCAACCAGCGCTATCTATCGCGGAGTTGCTCCCTTTATTGCGATTCAAGTAGGTATGCTAATTTTATTAAGCTGGATACCCGAACTAGCCACCTGGCTACCCGATAAACTTTATGGGTAAATTCATACATATTAAGGATGACTTTACAGGACAAAAATAATAATGAACATTTTCTCCAATAGCTCAAGTAATAAAAAAGATGTACTCGCCGATGAGCAAGGTACTGAAGATCAAGAACCCATACCTAACGGCGAATTAAGCCTACGCTTAATTCCAGGGCGCCAAGATACCAATATTCATGGTGGAATTTCTGGTGGCTGGGTAACGGCTCGTATGGATGAAGCCGCTGAAAGTGTGGCGAGTAAAATCGCTCAAGGGCGCGTTGCTAATGTTTCCATGGACTCTATGGTTTTCATGTCACCGATTCGAGTGGGTGCTGCGGTATGCGTATATACCCAGCTAGTCGATATAGGTAAATCCTCTATCAAGATCAATGTGGAAGTATGGACGCGGAATTTAGGAGAGCAGGTTAGACGCAAGGTCGTTGATGCGACCTTCGTCTATGTGGCCATCGACGAACACGGTCGCATTCGTAACGTACCGCGCTAATGCGGTATGAGTGCTAATGGTTAACGAGCACGCCATAGTGTAATAAGACGCCAGGCATAATAGATTAATGCCACTATGGCTAACCCTGCACAGAGGATTCTGACGGCAGCAATACTGTCAATTTCAGGGAAATCTGCAGGGCTTGTAAGATTACCTATTAAGGCCGCCAAGGCTAAAAATGCCGCCGCGCAGTAGCTGCCTATTAATGAGAAAGGTTTTAGGCTCAATACACTGCCGACATAAGCAATCATTAACCCAAGCGCTGCCCCGGCTAATATATCTTCAGGCCAGTGCGCCCCTACAGAAATTCGTGATAGCCCAGCAAGCACTGCCAAAAACAATACACATAAGCGTAACGGCAGGCTAGCGAAGGTCAGTATGATAAAACCCGCCATCGCAAATGCCGTGGTGGTATGACCCGATGGAAAACTGTATTTCTTCAGGACATCACCAATGATATGAAAGTCTGCTTGCGCTAAAACCGCCGCTGGGCGAGGATCGGCAAAGAATTGCTTAAAGCCAGCAATCAAGATACCGGCGAATAAGGTAATCAATAAAAAACGTTTAGCGATGGCAGGGTATTTAACTGTTAAAGCCAAGGCCAGCATACCTACGATAGAGCCATTACCGAGTTCGGTTAAGTGCGCCGCTAAGGCATCTGAGACGAGCTCTTTCGAGGCGACATTGATAGCAAGAAATAGGCTCTGATTTAAGCCCAAGATTTGCAATGCTATAAACATAACCACCAACAAAGCGATGATCATCCTATAAGCGCGAGTCGCGACCAACTTATCGGTGGCGATTGGGTATTCTATATTGGTTAACATCTGAATTACTTTGAAGTTATGCTTAAAGATAAGGTACAAAATATAAGCCTAGGTTGAACGTTAACCTAGGCTTATATTTAAGCCAGCACCTAGCGTGCGTTAATAAAAGATTGTTCACTAATGGCGTGGTACTTAACGACCCCATCACGATACTTGATATAAGAATCGTATACTTTTTGAGCAGCAGGATCAGTAGCAGCGACTTCGGCGACAACCTGCTCAGATAATTCACGCAGCTTAATTAATACATCCGCTGGCAAGGCGCGCAGATCTACTCCGTGTTTTTCGACTAGCTCAGTTAGAGCGTCATTATTGCGTGCGGTATACTCCGCCAACATATCGGCATTAATGGCTCGCGCGGCGGTCGTGACTATGGCTTGTAGATCTTTAGGTAAAGCTTCAAAAGCGGGTTTATTCACCGTTAGCTCCATCATAGAACCTGGCTCATGCCAGCCTGGGTAATAATAATGCTTAGCCGCTTTATAAAGACCAAAAGCCAAATCATTGTATGGGCCTACCCATTCAGTCGCATCGATAGCCCCTGTTTGTAATGAGGTAAATAGTTCACCACCCGGCAGTGTCACAGGGGTTCCACCCGCGCGTTTTAAGACTTCACCCCCTAAACCCGGGATGCGCATTTTCAAGCCTTTAAGGTCTTCAACTGAGTTGATTTCTTTATTGAACCAACCCGCCATTTGCACCCCGGTATTGCCGGCTGCTAACGGTATTAAGTTAAACGGGGCATACAATTCTTGCCACAATTCAAGACCCCCACCGTGATAAATCCAGCCGTTCATTTCTTGCGCGGTTAAGCCAAAGGGTACCGTCGTAAAGAACTGGGTAGCCGGAGTTTTACCCTTCCAATAATACGCGCCACTATGGCCCATTTCTGCGGTACCTTGAGAAACCGCATCAAAAACTTGCAATGCTGGCACCAGCTCACCGGCACCATATACTTTAATTTTCAAACGACCCGCTGACATTTCATCCACCATAGTTGAGAAACGCTCTGGCGCCGTTCCTAAACCAGGAAAGTTCTTTGGCCAAGAGGTGACCATCTTCCACTTAAATACCTGCTGAGGCGCTGATTCAGCGGTTGAATTAGTTGGTTTTTCAGGACCACACGCGATTAAGGCCGTCGCAACTAAACTGATTAATCCCAGCTTAATCGCTGAAAAGGCACTCTTTGCCAACATGGTTTATCTCCGTTGTTATTTTAATTTTTAAAAATCTTCTTCTAATGACTGCAGCTTGGCATAGGCCACGACCAGCCACTTAGTATCTTCCCAATCAAAACTCACTTGAATTCTCGCACTCGCCCCAGAGCCTTCAAACTGCAAGACCTGACCTTCACCAAACTTAGCATGGAAAACGCGTTCACCCACTTTAAACGGGTAATCTTCGTCGTCATTATCACTAAAGCCTAAGGGGTTATTCGCCGTGGCGGTAAGAGGACGACTAACCGTATTTTTAAGTCGTACTTCTTGTATGTAATCAGAGGGGATCTCACGAATAAAGCGCGATGGCGTACTGAAGTGTTCTTGTCCGTGTAAACGTCTATTCTCGGCATAGGTAATCACCAAGCGCTCCATGGCGCGGGTAATGCCCACATAAGCCAAACGACGCTCCTCTTCTAAGCCATCAGCATCATCCATGGACATTTTATGCGGAAATAAACCTTCTTCCAAACCGGCCAAAAAGACCAGTGGAAATTCCAAACCTTTAGCCGAGTGCAGCGTCATTAACTGCACGGCATCATCATGCTCACTCGCTTGGGTATCACCAGCGTCTAAGGCGGCGGTATCCAGAAAAACCGCAAGATCATAGAGACTATCAGCGGCATCTGCCATTAAGCTTTCTGGATCAATACCCGATTCTGCGGCGGCCTCTTGCGCCATCATAGTCATATCAACACCATCTTCGGTCTCAAACTGACGGGCGGCGTTAATTAATTCATCTAGGTTATCTAAGCGCGCTTGGGCTTTTTCACCCTTCTCTTTTTTATGATGATCGATCAGGCCTGATTGCTGAATAACCTGATCGACAATTTCATGCAGCTCTAAGTCATTAGCCCCTGTCGACATACCTTCAATCAAGTCGACAAAACCTTGGGCGGCGCTGCTCGCGCGTTTAGGCAAGATGCCGAGCTGGGCGGCTTCACAAACCGCCTGCCACATAGAGCAACCTTGCTCTCTGGCATGGGCACGGATAACCCCAACAGTTTTATCCCCTAACGCACGGGCAGGCACATTAATGACTCGCTCTACGGCCGCATCGTCGTGACGATTTAATAATAAGCGTAAATAAGCCAAGGCATTTTTGATTTCTAAACGATCGTAGAATCTCTGCCCACCATAAATACGATACGGAATTCCTTGGCGAATCAATGATTCTTCTAAGGTTCGCGACTGGGCATTAGAGCGATATAAAATTGCGCTATCTTTGCGCGCACGGCCAGTTTTAGCAAAATCTTCAATTTGGTCGGCAATATAACGCGCTTCATCTTGCTCATTAAAAGCAGAATAGACCGAGATTTTTTCCCCTAAGCCACCATCGGTTTTTAACTCTTTCCCCATGCGACCGGTATTGTTTTCGATCACCGCATTCGCCGCAGCCAAAATAGTCGCCGTTGAGCGATAGTTTTGCTCGAGCTTGATTAACTCTGCCCCAGGGTAATCATTTTGGAAATTACGAATATTGGCAATCTTTGCCCCACGCCAGCCATAAATCGACTGGTCATCATCCCCTACCGCCATAACCGAAATACGATCACCGGCTAGCATACGAATCCAAGCATATTGAATGTCGTTGGTATCCTGAAACTCGTCGACTAAAATATTACTGAAACGGCTTTGATAATGGGCTAATAGATCAGGGTTGTTTAACCATAACTCGTGAGCGCGTAATAAAATCTCACCAAAATCGACCATGCCACCTTGCTGGCAGGCTTGCTCATAAGCCTGATAGATCTGATGCTGGGTACGGCTAAAAGGATCGGCGGATGGCACAACGTGCGCGGCGCGACGACCTTCATCTTTCTGACCATTGATATACCACTGGATTTGCTTAGGAGGGTATTTAGATTCATCGACCCCCGTCGCTTTTAAGATACGCTTCACTAGACGTAACTGATCATCACTATCTAATATTTGGAAGTTCTGCGGTAGACCCGCTTCACGCCAGTGCTGCTTCAAGAATCGATGAGCCAAACCGTGGAAGGTTCCTACCCACAGACCGTTGACCGGCACCTGGATCAGGTTCTCCAGACGCGCGCGCATTTCTTTCGCCGCTTTGTTGGTAAAGGTCACGGCCATGATCGAAAACGGCGAGACGTTCTCTACCTGCAAAAGCCAGGCGATACGGTGCACTAGCACTCGGGTCTTACCACTTCCGGCCCCGGCTAGAACCATTTGATGCTTGCTATTAGCGGCAACGGCGTTGCGTTGCGGATCATTTA
>CAXIBC010000124.1:0-6964 GCA_964022115.1 uncultured Oleispira sp.
CTGCCACTGCTGCGCCTTAAACCCCGTCTCTTCTTTTAACTCCCGCTGAGCACAAACCAATAAGGACTCATGCTCAGGAGCTCCGCCCATTGGCAATTCCCAATGATATTGCTGCAAGGGATAACGAAACTGCCCGACTAACAAGGTATCCCCATTATTAAAAATAGGTAAGATAGCAACCGCACGATTTTTAAAGGTCACAGTACCATAAATCCCTGGATTTCCAGCGGGGTTGATGACCTGATGCTCTTCAATACGAATCCAAGGATTATCGTATTTCAAATCAATAGAAAGGGTCTGCCAAGGATTATTTTTCAATTTCTAATTCCTCTCTCATGCGTTGCGCCTTCGTCATATAACAAACAATAAAATAGCCGGATAAAAACACCAGCCCGGCAATGACACCCAATAAATGAGCGTTCGCTTCAACTCGGCCCCCTATCGCCCCGACGAGCGCCATATCATCATAAAAAGGTGTTTGCTCCCAAATCACTTTAACCAACACAATGACTAAAAAAATACTCGCAATACGAGTACTGTAATATTGCGAAACGAAAGGTGCGACCAATAAGAGCCCATGCAGCACCCCAGATAAGCCCACATAGCGTTGCAAGTAGCCGGCATATCCATAAAGTCCTAAACCGACGACACAGACACACCAAATAACCAGCATTAAACCAAGGAGATTATTAAGGTATTTACCTGAAATATACCCAAATAAAACAACCCCCATAGCGTTTCCTAGCATATGAGTAGTCGACAAATGTACAAAGTGAGCACTAAATAAACGCCATACCTGCCCCGACTCAATGAGTTCTCGGTCATACATTAACCAATGAGAGCTAAGGGGTTCAAAGCAAGATAAAATTAAAACAATGAATAGCAATAAGCCGTAGATTAAATAATCGCGCATCCCGCGCTCCTAAAATTGACACAGTATAAGCTAGTGTCTTACCTTCGCTCTAGTATTAAAGCCTAATGCCAAAATAATCATCAGCAAAAATAGGGTTAGCGAATTTCCAGCAACAATACTGCCCGCTGAATTTTTAGATGTTTTAGAAATAGCATAATCGCCTTTTTGGGGTATCTGATAGCTGAAACCCTGCTGCTGACCTGCCACCAGCAAACGCTGATTAAAATCAAAATTAACCTGTTCAAAAGTGGAGCCAACCTTGTTATAACTACGACCACTGGCCTCACCGACCACATCAATACTAAATGCACGGCCAATAACCATAGAGGATTCTAACTGCAAAAATACCCACTCTAAGCTTTCCGCCTGCACCGCATTCGCAAACGCTATCCGATTCCAACCGGGTATCACCTCCTGCTGCGGCAGACTAAATAGCGGATTATCAACTTGGCCAGAATCAAAACTCTCAAACAAGGTCACATCAACATGACCATAACCATGACTGTATACATCAATACCATGAATCCAGTTTAAAGCGCCAATTTCTAAAGCAATCAAACTCGTTGCCTTAGCGGAATGCTGCCCCCATGCAACACCAATACCACCCTCATCGTGCCCTAGGTTATCTCCTAAATTTTGATAAGGTAAAGTGACTAGACCAGAAACCTCATCCGCCACCTTGATATTAGAAATTTCTATGCCACTCGAATTACCATGATAATCAGAGCTGGTAGGCAAGGAGGTTGAGCCAAAATAATCCTGACCGTAAGCATCGTTATAAACATCCAAACGATCCCCTAAATTTTGCCGATAATCCAAATCTTGACGACCATCGGCTTCTTCAATATCCACCAACTTATGTTCTGCGACATCATTTTGCGCCCCACTATGGCCGTAACCCACCCAGTCATCTACATGAGAGATTAATAAACCATGCCCCGGCAACCCTTGATCTAGGCTTGTTTTGCTACGAAATTCTAATAAGAAGTGCTCACCGTGGCGAAAAGGATCTAACCAGATACGCATAACATCCGAACCTTGAGTAGTACTGGATAAGCTAAAACTCACCTCATCACCAGTAACATCTTTAGGTAGCAAAAATCCCGCTTTCACCTTCGACCACGCCATCATATGAGCAGGAGAACTGCCTGCATAACCACCGTGACTATTCCAACTCCCTAAACCCATCAAGCCCCAGCGACCAATGCCATTAGAGTCCCATTGGCGGTCATACAAATCGGGCAAAGAAAATAATAAATGCCCCAATTCATGACTGATAATGCCAATGGTCGCCAAATGATTTTGATGGCGCTCCCCAAACATGGCATAGCTGGTAAAACTCACAGCATCCAAGCTAGCAACCACCTCACCCTTATGCGCCCAAACATTAGGCTTAGGAGCAGAAGCCCCACCATAGGCATTTTCATAACCTGCAACCATCACGACTAAGCCCAGCTCAGTAGACTGCAAGTGACCATCGTTATTGCGGTCATATTGCTTAAAATTAATATAATCATTGGCTTGAGCCAAAGCATCACCTACTAGATTACTACTAGCAGAGCCATAATTTGCACCAAAATCAGGATGATCATAAGGAAGATGCACATCAATAATTCCATCATTAGCTTCCCCCTGCTGCTCTTGCGCCGGTTGAATCAAATAATCTTGATAAGAATTTTCTAAATAATAATTAGCCACACTGGCATCCCCCAGCGCAGTAGAAAACATCAAACGGCGAAAATCATCACGGGAGTAGGTAAAAGCTTGATCATTAAACGAAATACGAATTAATAATACGGCTTGCTTACGCTTAGCGGTGGCTGCGGAGGCCGTAGCCGTCGAACTTCTAGAGTAAGAAGAGGAAGTTTGATAAAAACTAGGCTCAACGGCCTGTTTGAATTCATCCTGATCCAGCTCAATAGCCGGAGTCGTCGCGTTCACATAAGCGGCTAATACGAGAGCGACATAGATGAATGAAGAACGCAGCAATAAAGACATGCTTTTCCTAAAGATTAAATGCTATACATTCAATCTAGGAAACATTCGTTCTTTAGACAGTAAGAATTACAAATCAAAACCACACAGCAATATATTGACAATAAACAAGTGTTTAATCGTCAACTTTAGTGACGAACTCAATGACGCGCCTTTCCATCCAATAAGCATGCTGGCAATTAACTTCAATGAATCCTACATGACCACCCGACTCAGGCACTTCTAGCTGCAACCAAGCACTGTCATTCGCTTCATCAAAGGGGAAGCAGGATGGCGCTAAAAATGGATCGTTTTTCGCATTCACTAATAAGGCCGGAATTCGAATATCCTTTAATACCGGGCGACAACTGCTTTGCTGCCAATAATCTTCAGCATCTTTAAAACCATGAATCGGCGCCGTATAACGATCATCAAAATGGCGAAAGGATTTAATCGTATGATATTCATCAGTACTAATAAGATCCGGAAAAGCCTCGGCTTTAGCTTCTATCTTCACCCTAAGGTCTTTTAAAAAACGCCACATAAAAATCTTATTCTTTGGCTTAGCCAGCCTCTCAGCACTGCTCGACAAGTCACAAGGAACCGAAAAAGCACTTACCGACTTAACATACCCCGGTATATTCCGGCCTTGCCTACCAGCATATAGCAGACTTAAATTGCCCCCCATACTGAATCCTACGAGGTGAATAGACTGATACCCCAAACCATGGGCAAACTCCAATACTCGCTTAAGGTCATCGGTCGCACCACTGTGATAAAAGCGTAAGGTTTTATTCATCTCTCCTGAACAGGAGCGAAAATTCCAAGCCAGCACATCCCAGCCTTGCTTATTCGCCTCCCGGGCAATACCAGCCACATAAGGCCTGCGAGAATGACCCTCTAAGCCATGAGATATCACCAATAAGGTTTTGCCAGCAACATCCACACTATGATCAACCCGACTCCAATCGAGATCCAAAAAATCCCCATCGTCGGTAGTCAAACGCTCGCGCTGAAAATGACTGCAATCAATGCGCCGCACTAAAGAGGGCAAGATACTTTGCAAGTAACCATTAGAAAGTAAAAAAGGAGGGGTATAATGACAATCGACAACAGGCATGATGGAGCCCTCAAGAATGAAGGCTTAGATTAACAGAGCGGCCAGCCCTTATCTAGGCTGAAATCGTCGCTCCAAATAGTCTAAAATAGTATTACCATTATATAACCAGCGACTCTCATTACCGCGCCGCGCTTCAACACGTAAGCAGGGGACTCTGACCTCCCCTCCGCCGTGAATCAATTCATTACAGTAGGCGTTGACCCGCTGCACATCTTTTTCAACCACCTTCAAACCTAGGCGTTCACAGCGACGCTTGATTTTAATCGAGGTCGGGCACGTTTTGCAGAAATACAACTGCAAACGACGAGACTCTCGATCCAGAATGGCCTGCTCTTCACTACTTCGTTCCAACGGTTTAACTTTAAACCAGTTATCCGCGAACATAAAACAGATACCCTGCATGCGGTGCAATACAGACATGAACTAAACCCAACAAATCAATAGCGATAATTGGCGCGCTATTCTACGACCAAAATCTCAAAAATCTAGCATTTTTTTGAGGGATTTATTATTCAATGGTTTGATTGCGTGAAAACGAAGGTAAGCTGGCAAAATTATCCCAATGCAACCAGATAGCTTCGGCTTTACCAACAATATTTTCTTCAGGTACAAACGACATCGCTTCGCCGGTTGCTGAGTTACGCCATAAACGGCTATCAGAGCTGCGACCACGGTTATCACCCATCATAAAATAATGCCCCTCAGGCACAGTCCACTCACCTTCTGGGCCAATATTAGCGCCCGGTGTCCATTGCACCTGATGTTTACCGGTATCCAATGTTTCTTCTAACAAATACTTAACCGGACGGTGCTCAGGCTGGGCCGATAGCACTTCAATATTTTTCGCTTCACCATTAATAACTAACTGGCCACCTTGATAGACAACATGATCACCGGGTAGACCAATCACACGTTTAATAAAATAGCGTTTATCATGAGGTGGGAAAAAGACCATAACGTCACCACGCTGAGGCTCATTATTGGCCACGAGCAAGTTACGAAAAACCGGCATGCGTAGACCATAATGGAACTTGCTCACAAGGATGAAATCACCTTTCACTAAAGTTGACTCCATCGAACCCGAAGGAATTTGAAAAGGCTCTGCTACAAACGAGCGCAATACAAAAACCACAACCAAAACTGGAAAAAAGGATTTTGATTGTTCAATCCATACGGGTTCTTTCGCGGCAGCTTCTAGTATTTCCTTGTCGGCACCGAGCCCATCCTGGTATTCAACCTCCGCTAAGCGCTTAGGTAAAAACACAAATTTATCAGCCAATGCTATTAGGCCTGTGGCGACGGTTAGCACCATCAATATCAGAGGAAAATCAATATCCATAATTTATTATTCAATATCACATTATTTAAGAAAAAAATTGCTCAGGCATTGTAACCACACCTAAGCAGCAAGGCTAGCGTCCTGGTGGACTATAACCGGAAAATTGCTGGGCAATATCAGCCGCATAGTTATCTGTCATGCCTGCGACATAATCCAATACCCGCATATAAGCTTGATATAAACTCCAATCAGCTTGAGGGGCACTAGGCCCCATCATTTCCAAAACACGACTATTACGAAACGTAGAGTGGCCGGTATCAATTAATTCTTTCGCCGCCATTAAAAATGCCGACAATAAATTAGCCAAGGTCGAATACGCTCCAACCTCAATCGCCGTTTTGCGCGGGTCTTTAAAAATACGCTCCCGCGCCAACCGCTTAGCCCCATTAATCGCATCACGAACAACCGTTGGGCAATGATCCGCCAACTCGCCGACTAATGTGCCAGCCAAAAGCTGCTCTTCGTGCTCTAAAAATGCATCACTCGCGGCGGCCACCAGCTTCTCCATCGCTTTACCACGCAACATAGATAACCGTCTACGAGCATCCGCTTGGTTAAACTCCTGCTGATACTCATGCCAGTCATCGATCAATAACGGTTTTAAAATTGCCTCAACTTCGGCGTAATTTAAAATCCCCATTTCAATACCGTCTTCGAGATCGATCAAGCCATAACAAATATCATCGGCTATCTCCATCAAATAGACTAAGGGATGACGACACCATTTATTTTGCCCCTTAGAGATCAACCCCAAATCATCCGCAATGCCGGTTAATATTGGCAGCTCGCTTTGAAAACAGCCAAATTTATGCGCTTTATTACCACTGCCCGCAGCATGTTCCACGGTCCAGGGGTATTTTAAAAAGGTGCCTAAGGTCGCTTCGGTTAATCGCATCCCACCGCGAAAACGATGATACTCCACTTGCGTTACGATTCTAAAACCTTGGGCATTACCCTCAAAGGTTTGTAAATCCGCTTTTTCTAACGGTGCTAGTCCCTCTAACAAAAAGGCATTTTGCGGATCTTGAAACCAGTGACGAATGGCATCCTCGCCGGTATGACCATAAGGCGGGTTACCAATATCGTGAGCTAAGCAAGCCGCTTGTAAAATCGCCCCCACATCGGCGGCACTGATATCCTCGGGAAAATGATCTTTGCCTTTTGCTTTTAATCCTTCCCCCACGCGAAAGCCTAAACTGCGACCCACACAGCTCACTTCTAAACTATGGGTTAAGCGACTATGAACATGATCGTTTTCCGATAAAGGGTGAACCTGAGTTTTGCGATCAAGACGGCGAAAAGCACTGGAAAATACAATACGATCTTGGTCTTTATGAAAAGGCGAACGGCCATCTTCATAATGACTGGTCGTTTCACCGATTCGCAGGGGCTGTAATAATTTTGTCCAATTCATCATTTTTCGCCAATCCTTAACTTAAACAAATTCCGATTTACGGCGATATTTATGCGCCGGATACGTACCAAGGATACGAATATCTTTAGCAAAAAAGTTCAACTCATCCAGCGCATTTCTCATGCCAGAGTGATGCGGATGGCCCGCAATATCAATATGAAAATGACTCGCCGCCATAGTGCCACCATCCATATAACTTTCGAG
>CAXIBC010000125.1:0-6918 GCA_964022115.1 uncultured Oleispira sp.
CTTGCCACTCATATTTGGCACTCATAATAGTATTCATCTTTGCTCCGTATTCAATGTACAATATTCAATCTTAATTGATTCTTTTTGTTAGACCTTTATTGGGGCATCTATGCAGTTGAAAACGATCGACAAAGCGCTTTACCGTAAACGTTTAAATATTCTGATAGCGGTTAATATTATTGTCTTGTTAGCCGTATCATTAACCGTATCGAATATTTTGATCGCATATCTTGGTAGCGAGGTGGAGGGAGAAAACTTCTGGTGGAATGTTACGGGAGTGCTCGCAGGTTTATTGGTCATACTTGGAATGTTTAAGCTTCTGGTTGATAAACCCTTTATGGCGGAGATTAATTATGTGCGCAGCCTTAAGCAAGAAATGAACAGGATTTATCGCAGCTCTAAAAAAGTGCAAGCAGCGCTTGAGCAAGATAATAAAGCCGCATTGATTATTAGCTATTTCAATTTGCACGCTTCTAAACAAGTTTATGAACTGGATAATAATACCTTAACTCTAGATGAGTTGAATGAGAAAATTCGTCTACTTGATGAAAGGTTGGCTGCTTTGGGGATGAGTATTAGTACTGCGGATTATCATACTGAGCTTTTATCTGAGCTGTAGTTGTTTGAGCTATTGAGCGGTTTAAAACTAATATATAACCGTCCTTGGTTTTGGTCCGTTATTCGGGTAATAGGCACTTTAAATAAAGACCTTAGTTAGCTAAAGTATTTGCCAGATGGCATCCGAATTAGTAATAAAATCCTGAGATAAATCCGCTGCTTTTTTACTGTCTTTTAAAATTTGATTATTAAAAGATTCATGGATGCGTGATGATTCATCTGAGAATTTTTGTAAGTCATCCAAGCCTTCAAAATGAGCGATATTATTAGCGTGCTCAAGGCTAATCTGAGTATAGCGATTAAGCGCATCAAATTGAAAGTCGATGCCTTTTTCTAAGTTGCTTAATAATATGGAGTTTAACTGCATAATCGATTCATATTGCTTTGCAAACTGGTCGGAATAAGTCTTGATAAAATCATCTTGCATGTGAAACCCCTACGTATTTAATAAACTTAAATTAATTTCTGAGACAGCAAGTTAAGCCTAGGATAGGATTGCTATTATATCTGCCGTATTTATAGGCTTTTTTATATTCTTTGATTGTATGCAGGGTGTGTTATTCGTAATTAGTAATAAGGCTAATCAATCATAAAATAGCCTAGCAGCGGTGATGATATCTGATTTATTAGAGTATGCGGCTAGCCATTAAGGTCATAAACAGATGAAGCCGATTGTTTTATTGAAGATCAGTTTGGTCAGACTTGGTTCGATACCTGTGATATTGCAACCATAGATACGGTGAGTAAATTACAGAAACGTACTTTACGTGAAACCTATTGAAATTTTTAATCGAAAAGTGATTAATAGCTCATGATTAAAGCAGCAGAGTAATATATCAATACTAGGTGGAAAGTCTGCAGTTAAGCAGACTATTTGTCTTATTAAGTTAGCCGTGCTGTTTAATAAAAGCTTTAATGGTTGGGGCAATATGTTCTCGATATCTTCTGCCATTGAAAATGCCGTAGTGACCAACCCCTTGCTGTTCATAGTGCTTTTTCTTTGTCGCGCTTAAGTTTTTACATAAGCCTAATGCCGCAGACGTTTGCCCTCTGCCTGTGATGTCATCTTTTTCACCTTCAATGGTTAATAAAGCCGTCTCGGTAATGCTGCCTAGATCAATTTTTTTACCCTGATACTCAATGGTACCGTTGGGCAGTTTGTGCTCTAAAAACACTTTGCGAATGGTATCTAAATAATAATCCGCAGGCATATCCATTACCGCAAGGTATTCATTATAAAACTGTCGATGATCTTCCGCGCTATCCCCATCACCCTGAATTAAATCATGGAAGAACTTAAAGTGTTTATTGATGTGACTATCCATATTCATGCTTAAAAAACCTGAAAGCTGAATGAAGCCAGGGTAGACCATCTGCCCTTGTCCTTCAAAGCCCGCTGGCACAGGACAAATTACATTTTTCTCAAACCACTCCAAGTCTTTGCCACCGGCATAATCATTGACCTCTGTAGGGTTAATGCGGACGTCGATGGGCCCTCCCATAAGGGTTAGGGATTTGGGCAAGTTATTATCTTTTTCTTGATGCATAACCGCGGTTGCGACCATAGCAGGAACGCAGGGCTGGCAGACGGCGATAATGTGAGTATCAGGGCCAAGGAAGGTTAAAAACTCCATTAAATAGCTTACATAATCGTCAAAGGTAAAAGTCCCTGCGGATACTGGGACGTCACGGACGTTACGCCAATCGGTTATGTAGGTTTCATGGTCGGGTAAAAACTCTTTGACCGTTGAGCGTAATAAAGTAGCGAAGTGTCCTGATAGCGGAGCTAATAATAAGACTTTAGTTTGGCCCGTTTTTTTTCTCTCACGCTTAAAATGTAATAGGTTGCAATAAGGTCTCTGGTAGACAACCTGTTGTTTGATATTAACTTTTTTATTGTTGATAGTGGTACTCGTTATGCCCCATTCCGGTTCTTCATAATCGGCGGTAAGGCGTTCAAATAACTCGATTGACGCCGAGGCGGTGCGAACGTAAACATGGTCTGCAAAAGGATTGAGGGTCGAGTTTAGGCATTGACGGCTAATAGTTGCCATTTCATGCCAAGGCCGAATCATCTTCATGTATTGAGCGTTTATTTCATACAGCATCAGGAGCACCCAGTTAACATTTATTCAAGCAAGCTATTAAAGTTTAGTTAACAGTGGGTAATTAAGTATTAATTAATGCAGAACTATTAGACTAAAGTGGAATATATTTAGCTATGTTAAGCGCTGTGTCAGGTGTAGGACTAGATTGCAAGGATTGCCATGGCGCAGATAAATACTCATGGCAGTTGCTGGCTGGAAAGGATTAAGCCTTAGACTTGTCGGTTTGTAATACTAGGTAAGTAAATGCTGTGGCACTAATGAACATAAATAAGCTGTAGATACTAGGGGCTACCGACATAGAGCTGCTTTGTAATATGCCAGAGGTAATTAGCAAGGCTAGGGTGCCGTTTTGCATACCCACTTCAAGGGTAATGGTACGAGATTGAGCTTCTTGGTGTAATAAAAAACGGCCGGCAACATAACCTAGTGTCATAGTGATGAGGTTCAAACTGATTACCGCTGGGCCCGTGGCGATAGCAAAAGTGAGTAGTTTTTCACCTAGGTTGATGCAGATGCTGATAATGACGAGCGCTAAAACAACCATAGAGAAGATGCTGACACTCGTTTCGGATCTTTTAGCAAAGTCAGACCACTTAGCACGAATCCCCATGCCGATTAGTACCGGAATAACGGTCACGACCATTAGCTTAAGCCAAGTACTAATAATCGGCAGCTGAAATTGATTGCCTTCCATGCCATAAAAATTGATTGCCCATACGGCTAATAAAGGAATTGTAAAGGGAGTGATGAAACCAATCACTGCGGTTAGGGATACCGAAAGGCCAACATCGGCTTTGGCTAAATAACTGTATAGATTCGACGTCGCCCCACCAGGGCAAAGTGAAAGAATGAATAGGCCAATCGCGAGCTCCCCTTCTAAGCCTGTTATAGCAATCACAGCAATAGCAATCACTGGCAAGATTAGCATTTGACAGGCAATGCCTAGGACAAAGGCTTTTGGTTGGAGAAAAACACGCTTAAAGTCGGCGGGCACTAAGCTCAAGCCAACCCCAGTCATAATAAGGATGATGGCAATAGGTAAGGCCACCTGGGTTAAGGTTTGAAACATGATCAATGTCCATTCTGCTAGGAAGTTATTGTATTTATGCGCTCACATTACCCCGTCAAACTAGCCGCTGCAAGCTATTGGAATGGCGATGGAATTGGTGTAGAATGCGCGACCCGTGAAATTTCATGGGCTAAACAATCACGGTAGGCAATATCAAAACCTACCCACAGATAAACGATCGGAGCGAAATACTTTATGGTAGTTATCCGTTTAAGCCGTAGCGGCTCAAAAAAGCGTCCTTTTTATCATCTTTCTGTTGCAGACGAACGTAACCCACGTGACGGTCGCTTTATCGAGCGCGTTGGTTTCTTCAATCCTGTAGCACGTGGTTCTGAAGAACGTTTACGTGTTGACGCTGACCGCGTTGAATACTGGATGAGCAAAGGCGCACAGCCTTCTGCCCGTGTTGCTAAGTTATTAAAAGATAACGCAAAAGCACAAGCGTAATCTTGGCTTTCACCGGGGAATATCATGGCATCATCACAGCAATCCAAAATGATTAGCGATTCTGACGTAACTATCGTCGGAAAGGTGACCACTGCATTTGGTATTAAGGGTTGGGTAAAGATTTATTCTTTTACCGATCCTATGAAAGGCATTCTGGATTATAAGAACTGGTACCTGAAGGTAAAAGGTCAGTGGCAGCCTTATAAAGTGAAAGAAGGCAAGCCCCAAGGTAAAGGCATAGTTGCAAAGTTCGAAGGTATTGATGATCGTGATTTAGCCTTGGCGTTAAGCCAGGTCGAGATTGCCGTTCGCACCTCCGATTTGCCACAACTAGCAGATGACGAATTTTATTGGTCTCAGCTTGTTGGTTTGATCGTCGTTAATAAAAGCGGCGAGTTGTTAGGTAAAATCGATCATTTATTCAACTCTGGCGCGCCTCACGATGTGATGTGTGTAAAGGGATATGAAGGCAGTCTTGACCAGCAAGAGCGCTTGATTCCTTATGTTGATGCGGTGGTTGAGAAGGTTGACCTGGATGCTGGTGAAATGCAGGTTGATTGGGAAGCAGACTTTTAATTAAGCCTGTTAGTGTGGTGAAACCATGTGGTTTGGAGTAGTAACACTGTTTCCTGAAATGATTCAACCTATGACCCAATTGGGTGTAATAGGTCGATCGGTGAGACAGGGTCTATTGAGTTTAAGTATTTGGAATCCTCGTGATTTCACGCACGATAAACACCAAACAGTGGATGATCGTCCATACGGTGGTGGCCCAGGCATGTTGATGAAAATTCAACCGTTACGGGACGCGATCAATGCCGCTAAAGAAGCAGCCGGTGTTGTTGAAGGGGATGCTGTAAAAGTTATTTACATGTCACCTCAAGGACGCAAGCTAGATCAAGCAGGAGTTAATGAATTAGCTCAGCATGACAAGCTTATTTTAGTCGCAGGGCGATACGAAGGCATCGATGAACGTTTGATCGAGGCAGAAATTGACGAAGAGTGGTCTATCGGCGATTTCGTACTCAGCGGTGGTGAATTACCGGCTATGACGTTATTAGATGCAGTAAGTAGACAAGTAGCGGGAGTTTTAGGGCACGAATTATCGGCCGTACAAGACTCTTTTGCGGATGGTTTACTCGACTGCCCACATTATACCCGCCCGGAAGAATTTGAAGGGCAAGCGGTACCCAGCGTTTTGTTGAGTGGCAATCATAAGCTCATTCAACAATGGCGCCTAAAACAGTCTTTAGGACGCACCTGGCAACGACGACCAGACCTACTTGATAAGCTGGACTTAAACGACGAACAAGTTTCGTTATTAGAAGATTTTAAGCGTGAGTCAGAAGAGCCTCACGAGGATTAGGGAGCGAGCAATGAGCAACAAAAACGTAATCATTCAGCAACTTGAAGCAGAACAGCTTAAGCAAGAAGTGCCAGCATTTGGCCCTGGTGATACTTTAGTCGTTCAAGTTAAAGTAAAAGAAGGCAGCCGTGAGCGTCTACAGGCGTTCGAAGGTGTTGTAATTGGTAAGCGTAACCGCGGTGTTAACTCTGCGTTTACAGTACGTAAAATCTCTCACGGTGTGGGCGTTGAGCGTACTTTCCAAACTCACAGCCGTTTAATCGATTCTATCGAAGTTAAACGTCGCGGTGATGTACGTCAGGCTAAACTTTACTACCTACGCGAGCGTAGCGGTAAATCTGCACGTATTAAAGAGAAGTTGGGTAAAAAATAAGAGCTTAGGCGACTTATTTTCATCCAAATCTAAAAGAACGGGCCTCTGGCCCGTTTTTTTATGCCTGGAATTCTGTAAACTACAGGAACTTATTAGGGTGAGCTCATTCATAGAAGAGCGCTTTAAAAATAAATACCCCAAGCAATAATTAAGATTGTCTGTTCAAAGCAGCATGGAGATAGAATGAGAATATTAGCCGCCCTGTTGACCGTTTTGACGGTCGCAAGTACCAGTTTTGCCGAAGAAGTTGCTATTACCGAGTTAAATGCAGCTGAGCAAAATAAGCAGCTAACGCTTAAGGTAGAAAATCAGATCTCACAGTCTTTTGGTCAGCCTGTAAAGGTGAAAGAAGTCATTAGTCTGGCTAATCAGCAAATTGTCGAAGCGGTATTAGCGGATGGTTCATTAGTTCACCTGACCCCTGACTTAAGCCACATGATTTATCGCGGTGAGTTGTATGAATTATTACCGATGAACCCGAATAACATTACTAAGAACCGTAATAATATTAAGCGCGAAGGCTTAATGGCGGCTTTAGATGATAAAGACCTAGTCGTTTTTAAAGCCAAAGGCGAAGAAAAAACAGTGATTAATGTCTTCACGGATATCGATTGTGGTTATTGCCGTAAGCTGCACGATGAAGTTGGGCGTCTAAATGACTTAGGTATCAGTGTGCGCTATCTAGCTTACCCTCGTTCTGGGGTCACCGATCGCCGTACGGGCCAGCTAACGGGTTCTTTCAAGAAGATCAAATCGGTATGGTGTGATGATAACCGCGCTGAAGCCATGACAGCCGCGAAGCAAAACCGCACCATCAAGGATAACCTAGATTGTGATGCCCCCATTGCTGAGCATATCGCTTTAGGTTATGAGGTAGGTGTTAGTGGTACTCCTGCTATCGTATTGCAAGATGGTCGTTTTATTGGTGGTTACATGA
>CAXIBC010000126.1:0-6915 GCA_964022115.1 uncultured Oleispira sp.
TAGGCGATGTCGTTCGCTTACGTCAAGTTATTATTAATCTAGTTGATAACGCTATTAAGTTTACTGAGCATGGCACGGTTCAAATTTTAGTATCCGCCAAGAAAACAGAAGACTCTGGTGTGCGCTTGCAGGTTGAGATAAATGATCCGGGCATCGGTGTACCTTTAGAGGCACGGAGAAAGCTATTTGAAGAGTTTGCCCAGGTCGATGCCTCGCATTCTACTAAATATGGAGGTACTGGGCTTGGGTTGGCTATTTGTCGACGTATTGTTGAGTTGATGGGTGGGGAGATAAGCATCGACATGAATCGGCAACAAGGCAGCCAATTTTTGTTTGATGTTGTATTAGCAAAGCCCGAGGCCGAAAAAATTATAATTACCAAGCAGTCAGAGCGAATTCGTATTGCTGTGGTTCATTCAGACGCAACTTATAGGTTATCGGTTCAGTCTCAGTTGGCCATGTATGATATTGACTGCAAGGTCTATCAGGGTATCGATGAATTGCTGAGTCAAGGCCGAAGTGACCTTAATGATGTGATTTTATTGGATGAGCAACATGTAAATAATAAACCGCTGACCTTCATCGAAAAGATAAAAAAAGAGCAGCTTAAAAAATCAGGGAAACTGGTTTTATTAACAGCAGAACTCAATACCACTTCGAAACTCGACGGTAATATCGACCTATTCATGCTTAAGCCATTATCGCGAGTAAAGCTCCTGACTCTGTTAGGGTTTCGCTGCAATGAAGAGAGGGTATCTCAGGTCAGCAGCAAGACGGTTGATTGCACAAAATATCATGGTATACGTATTTTATTAGCAGAAGATAGTACGGCAAACCAATTGGTCGCCACGAGTATGTTAAGGCAATCTGGTTTTATTGTTGACGTTGCTAATAATGGGCAAGAAGCGGTTGATGCTGTTGCCTCGGCCCACTATGATCTTGTATTGATGGACATGCGGATGCCGGGTATGGATGGCTTAAGTGCGACTCGCTTGATTCGAGATAATACGGAGAATGAAAGCCTACCGATCATTGCGTTAACGGCCAATGCGCAAACAGAAGATGTTGAAAACTGCTTGAATGTTGGGATGAACGCTTATTTATCCAAACCGATTAATAAGGCAAAATTGCTTGAGGCTATTGATGCCGTTCTGAGTGATACAATAATTGCCGGTGCTTGATTCGCTTTGGGCTATCCGCTATGCACTTTTAAGTTTTAACAGGTAATCGCAATAAGCCTGGTAGGTCTGGTCAGCCGCTGACTTTGCTGCTTCTATCAGTGTAGTGATATTAGTCTGGTCTTTTTCTCTTGCTGCGTCTTCAAGTTGTTTAGCAGATTGATAAAGTAACGTTGCTCCAAAGGTTCCTGAGCTACTTTTTAGCGCATGTGCCGCTTCTATAATCCCTGTCCAGTCTCCTTTATTAAATTGTATTATTGCGGTTTCTAGCGCATCTCTTCTCGTATCCAGTTCTTGGACAAAGCTAGTAAGTAAGGTTGGCAATAACCCTAAGGAGGTATCAAGAACTAACTGGTCAATCACATCTTGGGAAATGATATTCATACTATCGACTCATCAAAGCATTAGGTTTATTAACGTATATACCTGCTATGGATATCAGCTTGTTTGGAAAAATGCAAAAAAAACCGGGTACATTAATTTGTCAATACTGCTTTATTAGGGTGGATATTGACAAACAGAGGGCTTTATTTCATGTTAAGTGGCAAGTGCTACTGCCTAGGATTAGCCTAGGGCACTGGCTTTATACTGGCTTTAGTCGACTTGCCTCCCGTGCCAGAACATCCGATACTGTTGTGATTGGGAATGAATGCGATACCCAAAAACCTTTAAATATGGACTGATATAATGATTGAAGCACCTATTCCCAATAATGAACGCCAACGGTTACGGCGTTTATATTCTTTGGGGCTGCTTGATACACAGCCAGAAGAGCGCTTCGATCGTATCACTCGTTTAGCACAACAGTTATTTGATGTTCCTATTGTTGTAATCACTCTACTCGACAAGGATCGACAATGGTTTAAGTCTGTTCTAGGGTTAGCCGCAACTGAAACGCCTCGAGATTTATCTTTTTGTGGTCATGCAATTTGTCAGGATGAGATGTTTATCGTTGAGGATACTCACAACGATAATCGCTTTCATGATAATCCATTGGTGCAAGATAACCCCAATATTCGCTTTTATGCTGGGCAGCAACTTAAAACCTCTGATGGGCTGGTTATCGGTACGCTGGCGATTATCGATACCAAAGCTCGCACATTAAACGCCACTGAGCAAAAGAAACTTGCTGATCTAGCAAGGTGGGTAGAACTTGAGATATCACAACCGGGCATGGGCAAGATACAGGCTAAGTACAGCCCTAAGATGCCCTTTAATCGGGTGCCTAATGAGCTTGTTATGCGCCTTAGTAGCCGACCTTTTGCCACCTTGATCACCGCTTTGATCGCTGCAATTCTTATTGCCAGTTGTGTTAGCTGGTACCAGCAGAAGCAAGAGACTTCAGTGCTTAATAATACTAAAAGAGCGACTGAGGTACTGACGAATATTCGTGGAAAGATAGAAACTGAATTAAATTCACGTCTTTTCCTGACCAAAGGCCTAGCGGGTTTAGTGAAAGCTAATCCAGATATTTCCTATGCGCAATTTCAAACGTTTGCCGAATCGTTAGGGGGCTCAAGCTCAGCGATTCGAAGTTTACAATTAGCTCCTAACGGCATAGTGCAATACGTCTGGCCTCTAGCGCCGAACAAAGCGGCTATTGGTCATAATTTATTAAAAGATCCCGCGCGAAGAGCCGCTGCAGAACAAGCACTGATGAATCGAAGTATTTGGATAGCTGGGCCTCATACATTATTGCAGGGTGGGCAAGCCCTTATTGGCCGGCTACCCATCTATTTAAGTTCAGAGGGTGAGACTACAGACTCTTTCTGGGGCTTTGCGACCATCTTGATTGACATGCCCGCGTTTCTTCAGGAGGTTGGCCTTAACGACGCTTCACTGAGAGAGCTGATTGCGATTCATGGCTCGGATAGTTCGGGGGGCGATGGCGAGATTTTTTATGGTCATCAGTCAACCAGCTTGCAAGCTGTTGCAACCGCTCAGGTATCACTTCCCGCTGGCTCATGGGAGCTGAGTATCAAAGCTTTTCCGGCGTTTGATGAGCCAAAGTATGATCTTCTATTTTGGCTCATTAGTGGGATTATCTGTATTTTTGTTCCTCTGCTTCTTTATTTATTACTTAGACTTCCTAGTCGCTTTCAGATTGCTGTTGAAGAAGCCAAAACCGCTCTTGAGCAAAGTGAAGTGCGTTTTCGTGACGCTATTGATGCTTTGCCTGATGGTTTTGTTATTTTTGATAGCAATGATCGACTCATTACTTGCAATGACCGCTATAGAAGCCTGTATGAGTTGAGCAGAGACTACCTTCAGCAAGGTCGCTCGTTTGAGGAGATCATTCGCTATGCTTTTAATAAAGGCCAGTTTTGTGTCAACAAGCAGGATGATATCGAGGCCCTTATTGCACAGCGACTAGAGAGGCACCTGCAACCTAATGGGCCTGCAATGGAAGAGCAGCTGGCCTCAGGACATTGGGTACGGGTTGTGGAGCGACCAATTCGTGGTGGTGGTAGTGTGGGGTTCTTAGTGGATATTACCGAGCTGAAGGAAAATGAAATTGAATTGGCTAAGTCCAGAGACAAAGCGGAGTCTGCGAACAAGTCAAAAAGTGCATTTTTAGCCACCATGAGTCATGAAGTGCGCACGCCGATGAATGTGATACTGGGTTTACTTGAGGTGGTCAACGAAATCGATTCCTTGCCGAAGGAGCAAAAAAATTACCTCGATACGGCTTATAAATCCGCTCAGCAATTGCTACATCTGCTTAATGAAATACTCGACATTAGCAAAATGGAAGCGAATAAACTTCAACTTGATGAAGTGAGTTTCAATGTCGAAACTGTCATCGAAAATGTTCTTACGCTGACGGATAATACGGCCAAAGATAAGAACTTGAGCATTATTAAAAATATCACCCAACTGCCTGAAAAAATGGTTTGTGGTGATCAGAGTCGGTTGCAACAGATATTAATTAACCTTATTTCTAACGCGATTAAATTTACTGATTCCGGCACTATCGAGGTTAAAGTATCAAGCCGCGTTATCAGTGAAGAAAAAGTTGAAGTTCACTTTAGCGTTAGTGATACCGGAATAGGTTTTTCTGATGAGCAGCGGGACCTTCTATTTAATCACTTTAGCCAAATAGATAATTCTTCTCGTAGAAAGCATGAAGGCACTGGACTTGGGCTGGCTATTTGTAAGCAATTAGTCGAGCTTATGGGCGGAGAGATTACCGCTCAAGGCCAGCCAGGAGAAGGTGCTGTATTTAGTTTTTATATTCCGTTTCACTTGAGTAACCAGACTCCTGTTCGGCTTGTAAAAGACATTACAGAGCACAATAGCCCAACTGTAGCGACCCAAGCTTTTAATATTTTATTAGCGGAAGATAGCTTATCGAACCAGATTGTTTTCCAGGCCATGCTCAATGCTAGCGCTTATCAATTGCATATCGTTAATGATGGTAAAGAAGCTCTTTCAGCACTTAAGAGCCATGAATTTGATGCGGTATTAATGGACATTTATATGCCTGAAATGGATGGTATCACCGCAACTCAACAAGCAAGAGCCGATAGCAATATTCCACATGTTCCTATCATTGCGCTTACTGCTAATGCCATGCAGGGTGATCAAGATCGCTTTATCGAAGCTGGGATGGATGACTATTTAGCCAAGCCAGTGAACAAACAGAGCCTTATCGATATTCTGGATAAGTGGACGGCGGCCTAGCGTCGATTATAAGTTTTCATTACCTTACTGGAATCACAAATTGAAAATCCATCAATGAGTAGGAATAGATGACTGAATCTTTAAGTACGTCTTCAGGAAAAACGGGTTTACCACCAGGCTCTCTAGTTCATGTGGGTGAGGTTTTAGAATCAGCAGGCAGTATGTCGGTTATTGATTACAGCAAAGGTAATGTTGAAGAAAAGCAGATTCAGTCGATTGATGAAATTCTAAAATATAAAGAAAGCGAATCGATCACTTGGGTGATTATCGAGGGCTTAACAGATGTTGATGTTGTAGAGCGTATTGGAGATATATTTGGTATTCACCAGCTGGTACTGGAGGATATTTTAAATACTAATCAAAGGCCTAAGTTCGAAGAGTATGATGATCACCTTTATATTGTCCTTAAATGCCTGATGTCAGGGGGAACGCAATTCTCGGTTAATTATGAGCAAATTAGCCTGCTGGTGCTGAACAACTTTGTCATCATGTTTAAAGAAAAGAAAGACGAGCTCTTTCACCCACTTTTGCAGCGAATTAGAACGAGTAATGGCAAACTTAGAAGTTTAGGTTCCGATTTTCTTACCTATGCTATTTTAGATTTTATCGTCGATCAAAACTTTTTTCTTTTAGATTCTTTGGACGAGGCGATTACTTCTCTTGAAGATGGCTTATTAACCGGTGAGCCAACCCAAGACATGCTGTATAGAATTCAGCGGCTTAAGCGGGAGATCATTAGTATCCGCAGATATACCTCTCCGGTAAGAGAATTATTGGCCAATATGCTACGCAGTGAGTCGGAATTAATTAATGCCAATACCCATATATTTTTGCGCGATGTTTCTGATCATGTCATGCGAGTCATAGAGTCTATTGAATCTTACCGCGATATATTAACCGGTCTTTTGGATATCTATATTTCTAGCGTCAGTAAAAAAATGAACGAGGTGATGAAAGTCTTGACGGTTTTCACCTCTATTTTTATTCCTTTGACCTTTATTTCTAGCATATACGGAATGAACTTTGAGCATATGCCAGAATTGAAATGGCCATGGGCTTATCCGACTATTTGGGGGGTATTTATTATTATCCCGATTGTTTTATTGATCTTTTTTAAGAGAAAAAAATGGCTCTAGCCTGATGTTGAAAGCTGGCTATTACAGAGCAGCAGTATCAAGCTAGATGCTCGGCCAAATAATCGACAAATAAGCGTATTTTGGGAGATAAGTGTCGGTTTTGCGGGTAGAGGGCCCATACTCCTTCTTCCGGCTCTCTAAAATTATCGAGTAAGGTTATAAGCTCGCCGCTATCAATATACGGCTGCACATAATAATCTGGCAGCTGTACGATTCCTAACCCTTTTAAAGCAGCATCTACTAGGCCATAACCACTATTATAACGTACTCGACCTTTGACGCGGATATTCTTCTCTCGGCCTGCTTCTTTAAAGTGCCAATAATCCAAGGTACCTAATAAACAGCTATGTTGGCTTAATTCCGATAACGAGTGGGGTAAGCCTTGGCGACTAAGGTAGTCGGGTGATGCACACAGGTAATTGGTTCTACTCCCCAGTTTTTTCGCGATTAAAGAAGAATCGCTTAACTTACCTATTCGTATCGCTAGGTCATAACCCTCTTCTACTAAGCTAACTTGTTGGTTGCTTAAAAAGGCCGCTACTTCAATGTCGCTATGTTGCTGCATAAAATCATTCACTAAAGGCAATATTTGCTGTTCACCATAAGTGACGGGCGCTGTGAGTTTTATTTTACCTTGTGGCTTGGATTGTAAGTTAGTCACTGCAAGTTCGGCGGCTTCTAAACCATCTAATACGCCACGGCAGTGTTGATAAAAAATACGGCCTTCTTCGGTGAGCGAGACTTTACGCGTCGTGCGGTAAAATAGTTTTATATTGAGGCGCTTTTCAAGGGCGCTAATCTGGCGGCTGACTTGCGCTGTGGATATGTCCATTTTTTTTGCGGCTAGGGTAAAGCTCTCGTTTTCGGCCACATAGACAAATTCGCTAATTCCTTCCCACTGCATGATTAATACCTAT
>CAXIBC010000127.1:0-6858 GCA_964022115.1 uncultured Oleispira sp.
TAACCACTTAGGAAGTGGTAAGCCGCTTGTTCTTTAGTAAGAACAGAAACTGGAGGAAGAACACCTGTCATATCACAAGTCAGGAAGATAACCGCTTTTGGCTCGCCACCTTTATTTTCTAGCACACGCTTTTCAACATGCTCTAGAGGATAAGCACAACGGCCATTTTCAGTCAGGCTAGTATCGGCGTAATCAGCGACACGATTTTCATCGTCCATCATTACGTTTTCAACGATAGCGCCGAAACGGATGGCATCCCAAATGATTGGCTCGTTCTTTTGCGAAAGGTCGATGGTTTTTGCGTAACAACCCCCTTCGATATTGAATACTGTACCTTTGCCCCAACCGTGCTCGTCGTCACCAATTAGGTAGCGTTCTGGGTCAGCAGAAAGGGTTGTTTTACCCGTACCAGACAAACCGAAGAATAAGCAAGTATCGCCTTCTTCGCCCACGTTGGCAGAGCAGTGCATGGGTAATACGTCTTTTTCAGGCAGAAGGAAGTTCTGTACAGAGAACATCGCTTTCTTCATTTCGCCTGCGTAACGCATACCCGCAAGTAGTACTTTACGCTGTGCGAAGTTGATAATCACAGCACCATCAGAGTTGGTGCCGTCACGCTCAGGAACACATTTAAAGTTAGCGCAGTTCAGAATAGTCCATTCTTCTTTGTCAGCTGGGTTAAACGTTTCAGGGCGGATAAATAGGTTACGACCGAACAGGTTTTGCCACGCTGTTTCAGTTTGGCATTTTACTGGCAAGTAGTGCGCAGAATCAGATCCTACGTGTAGGTTGGAGATGAAGCCGCCAGTATTTGCAAAGTGCTCTTCAACACGATCCCAAAGGGCATCGAATTTTTCAGCATTGAAAGGACGGTTGACGTTGCCCCAGTCGATTGCATCTTTCGTGCTTGGTTCTTCAACAATGAAACGATCCATTGGAGAACGGCCAGTACGAACACCTGTCGTAACAACGAATGCGCCGTTGTCTTGTAGGCGGCCTTCGCCACGTTCAAGTGCTTTTTCAACCAATAAAGGTGCAGATAAATCAGTATAAAATGTGGTCATAATTGTGCCCAGGGGGCCTCGTTATGTCTGTATCGCTTTTGGCCATACACAAATGAATCGTAATTACCGTCCAGATGATAATTGGACGAACCCATATTTTGAGGTTGCGAATTATGCCAGAAATTTTGGCTTAACAAAACCGAGATGGGAAATATGGCGAGTATAAGTGGGAGTGATAGTTGATATTTAGGGCGGATTTTAAGGAATTCTTGTAGTTTTTTTTCAGTAGGAATAGATCAAACCACATTTTCGCCAATTTTGATCGTTGTTAGGGCATGAATCAGTAAGGAAGTGCTGATTCATGCTATTTTTCAGTAAATTAATGTAGTTTTTTTTCAGGAAATAATTCGCCGATTTGTGCGCTATTAAATGAATAATGCTGCAAGCAAAACTGGCAATCTACGGATACCTTACCTTGCTCAGCGATCACTTCCATCAAGCCTTCATAACCTACTTGGCCGATGGCGTTAGCAATACGTTCTTTCGAGCAGGTGCAAGCAAAACGTAGTGGCGTTTCTTCGTACAGGCGCACTTCTTCTTCGTGGTAGAGGCGATGCAAGATGGTTTCATTATTTAGGCTAAGCAGCTCATCGTCTTTTAAAGTGCTGGCTAAGTGACTTAAACGATCCCAGGCATCAGGGTCTGCTTGTTCGCTAGCGGGTAATTCCTGAAGCATAAAACCACATGCTAAGGTGCCATCACTGACTAACCAAAAGCGAGATCCTAACTGTTCAGATTGCTTAAAGTAGTATTCAAACGCTTCATTGAGATGGTTGCTATCTAGCGGGACAACACCTTGGTAAGGCTTGCCAATCGCCGGCTCTAGGGTGATCACTAGTTGGCCACCTTGTAGTTCTACGCTCTCTATCTCATCCCTTTTGCTTTCGTCATAGCGTGCAATAGCTCGGATGTCACCGCTATTGGTGGTTTCTGCTTGGATTAAGCTAACAACCCCAGGCAGCCTTACTTGCAAACATAAACGACCTTCGTATTTAAGCGTTGCGCCCATTAATGCACTAGCGACCATCAGTTTGCCTAATTCGATTCTTAAAGCTTCTGGGTAATCGTGCTTAGATAATACGGCTTGTAAGCTTTTGTGCAGGCCAACCAGCTCTCCTCGCACATCGGTATTGTCGAAGGTAAAGCGTTGCATGCTGTCTAGATTACTCATATCTTACTCTATTTCACTTTGGTGCTTAAATTGGTGGATCTGTCGACGCTGTTTTTTATTCGGGCGCTGATCAGGGGCGTTGGTTGCGTGCTTCATGATGCGGCGACGTTCTGTTTCGTCCATCCGCGCCTTGATGCTGGCCGTTGTTTCTTCATATAAGCCTTGCGCTTCGGGAGCGCCACGGCGTTGGTCGGATAATGCTTTAATAACGATGGTTTTTTCTTCGAACCCTTGGCGAATAGTGAGCTTGGCATTAAGGTCAACGGTTTTACTGACCTTGCAGCGCTGGCCATCATAATGCACCTTGCCTCCTTCGATGGCCGCTTTGGCAATGGCACGAGTTTTATAGAAACGCGCAGCCCAAAGCCACTTATCTAGGCGTATCTTTTTACTGTCGCTGCTTGGCTGTTTGTTCATTATTGTTGGTCGTCTTTAGGCAATAGTTCATCGAAATGATGTATACCAGGGTGCTTACTCTGGGTATTGGGTGCTTTTTGACTGTCTGGATGAAAGATGGTCAATAAGTGCTTAAAACCCCATGTCTTGGCCGAGGTTAATACGGCTTGGCTATCATCGATTAATAAGGTGCTTTCGATATCAAAAGGCTCATCTTGCTGCAAGTGCTGCCAGAATGCTTGGCTTTCTTTAGGCTCTTGATAGTCATGGGAGCTGATAATGCGATCGACTAGCTGGTCTAAACCGGTTTGAGCCATTTTTAAATTGACACTATCACGATGCGCGTTAGTGACGATAACGGCCCTTTTACCTTGTTGCTTTAACAGGGCAAGGAAGTCTTTAACATAGGGGCGGTATTGGATTTTTTCAACGATGTCTTGCTTTAACGCCGCGACGGGCATGTTTAAGCGCTCACTCCAATAATCAAGACAGTACCAATTTAACGTGCCGTACGTTTCATCAGACGCTTGCTTTAATACCTTGTGCGCTTCTTTATCATCGATGCCATACAGCTCAGCATATCGGGTTGGCATCAGTTGTAGCCAAAAATAATTATCGAAATGCAGGTCGAGTAGGGTGCCGTCCATATCGAGTAGAACGGTATTTATTTTAGACCACTCTTCCACATTATATGCTTGCTGAAGTGAAGCTTTTTGGGTTGAATCTTGTGCTTTGCTGTCTGTCATATTGGCTGTCAGGTATACTGAAAAATTGCGCTGTTAATATAAAAAAAGAGCTAGGGTTCTGTTTATTATGTCTGAAAAACCACAAATCTTACACCAGTCAATTGTATCTAAAAGTCGCTTATTTACGGTCGAAGCCGTGGATTATAAATTTAGTAATGGGGTTGAGCGTACTTATGAGCGTCTTGTATCGGGTGGTGCAGGTGCAGTGATGATGGTAGCTATGTTGGATGCTGAGCATGTTGCCTTGATCAGAGAATTTGGTGGTGGTATTGAAGAATATACGTTAACCCTACCCAAAGGGGCCGTTGATTTGGGTGAAACCCTAGAGCAAGCGGCTAATCGTGAGTTGCAAGAAGAGATAGGTTTTGCAGCGAATAAAATAACTTTTTTGAAACATATGAGTTTGTCACCTAGTTATATGAAAAGTGGCATTGATATCTTCCTGGCGGAAGATCTTTATCCATCACAGCTTGAAGGTGATGAGCCAGAGCCGTTGGAATTGGTAAAGTGGCCATTAGCGAATTTGCATGAACTGGTGATGCGAGATGACTGTACGGAAGGGCGTGCGATTGCGGCCTTGTATTTGGCCCGAGATTATTTAGCCAAGAGCGCTTCAATATAGGGTTGGCTATTAGCGCTTTTCTCAGTGATTGGTATTAATCGAGATTACTGAGAATGGCATCTAGTTCTTCGATTAAGCGTGCTAGTTTAATCGGTTTACTGATGAAACCATTCATGCCTGCATTTAGGCAGCGTTCTTTATCTTCCATCATGGCGTTGGCCGTTAAGGCTAGAATCGGGACTTGGTTTTTCGGGAAGCTTAACTCGCGAATTTTTTCAGCCGCGGTAATGCCGTCCATGATGGGCATGTTGATATCCATAAGAATCAGATCGAAAGTATTATCGATGGTCTCTTGTAGTGCTAGTTCACCATTCTCTACTATGGTTGCTTCGATTCCGAGCTTGTTAAGGATTTTACTGGCAATTTTTGAGTTCACCGCATTATCTTCGGCCAATAATACTTTTGCTTGGTAGTTGCGAATCAGACCGCTGCGTTTAGTTTTTACTTCTATGGTTCCAGGCTTGAGCGGCAGGTTGAGGGTGAAGGTGCTGCCTAAACCGAGCTCACTTTCCACCTCTATCTTGCCTTGCATTGCATTGGCTAAGTGTTGGCTAATGGTGAGGCCTAACCCTGTGCCTCCATATTTACGGCTGGTACTGGTATCGGCCTGTTGAAAAGCAGAGAAAATCTGCTCGATTTTTTTCTCCGCGATGCCAATACCACTGTCTTTTATTTGGATTTTTAAATCAAACTGGTGATTGGCTAAGCGCACACCTTGCACTCGAATATCGATACGACCTTGGTGGGTAAATTTAAGTGCGTTACTGAACAAGTTGTTCAGAATTTGACGAATTCTGTTGGGGTCACCAATCCAGAATTGTGGTAAGTCGGCGCCATAAAAATAGAGTACTTGAATACCTTTCTGTTTAGCGGTGCTGGAAAATAATTGATAAACATCGTTGCATAACTGATGTAGATCAAAGTTAATTTGTTCTAGTTCAAAGCTTCCTGATTCAATTTTAGATAGATCGAGAATATCGTTTATTATGTTTAATAAGGCATGGGATGAAGAGTGAATAATGTCGATGTATTGTTTTTGCTCTTCATCAATGGATTGATCCAGCATGAGCTCGGTTGCCCCTAATATCCCGTTCATTGGGGTGCGGATTTCATGACTCATGTTCGCTAAGAAGACACTTTTACTTTGGTTGGCATTTTCGGCACTGCGTAAGGCTTCTCTAATCTGGAGGTTGGCTGATTTTAATGCTTGGTTATTCGCGACCGACTCGGTGATGTCTAGGCCAGTTAATAATATTTCTTCGCTATTATCATCATTGGGAAGCGAAGTGATGCGCCAATCAATGGTAAATTCTTTGCCCGTATTAGCAACTAAAGGAAATTCTGCGGAAACTGTATTATTAGGTTCGGGAGTGAGGTTGCGTAAATAATTATTAATTTGGTGATGAGCTCTATTAGGGCAGAAGTGGCTAATGGATTTATTTAATACCTGCTTTTCATTATTGCCAATCAATTCTACAAACTGCCGATTCGCTTCGATGATCTTGCCTTGACGATCAGTGATTACTAACAAGGTGTGCATGGTATTTAAGTAAGTGTGCATACGATTACGCTCACGGCGCAATTCTAATTCCATATGATGACGCTTGCTGATGTCATCGGCAGAAATAATGATAAAAAATTCTTTGCCGGTATCGAGTGGTTTGGCTCTTAACGCCCAGCGGCTTTCGTATTCTTGCTGATCTGCATTCTTTTTGCTTGTTTGTTGGTGTACTAAGGTGCATTCAAAATCGATGAGGGTTTTACTGCTAATCACCTGACTTAAATATTGCTCAGTCTTCTCGCGTTCACTGTGTTTGATTAGGTGACGAATATTCTGTTGCATGCTGCCTGGAAACATCTCAAGAAATTCATCATTGCATTCAACAATTTGGAAGTTTGAATCCAGTTTAAAATAAATGCCTAAGCTCTGTTTATCTTTATTAAGAGAATGTTTTCTTTTTTGCTTTATTTGCTGGCCTTTGGATACCCAAGTCAAATAAGCAACCACAAACAGTAGTGCAGCTATGAAGATGAAAAGCATGGGTTGTTTTGTTGCTTGGATATAGTTTTTTCTCATTGCATCTAATGAGGCAGAAGCCAATAAAGTGATGCTTTCATTGACCTGCTGTTTATAAAAAACTGAGCCTTTAGGGGTTAGAGTTTGGGGTAGAAAACCTTTTTTTTGCTTTAGTGTCTGCAAAATTAAGCTTTGGGGTAATAGATGCTCGTTAGGTATGACGCTGATTAAGTTATCTTGATTTCTCAAAATTCGATAGAGGTTAAAATCTTGCTGTAAGGCTAGTTGTTGCTGCTGTTCTTGGCTGATCTTGTGTTCAGCAAGCTGGAGTAATTCAATAAAGTTCTCAAGCGCGACCTTTTGTTGTGCATAAGCTTGCTGCAGTCCTATATGCCAAGCAAAGGCACTGGCAATAATTATTGCGCTAAAGGCAAATAGGCTGACAATCGTGGAACGCTTGCCCATTATTTTACATCCTTGAATTTGGGGCGGAGGAATCGAGTTCCAGCCAAACTGATATCAATAATTAATACTTTAATATGCGGGAAGTTCATCGCACGGTAGTTTTGAGTATAGTGCGAATCAGATAGAGTGTGAATCTACCAAAGTATCATTAATTATAACGATATCATAAAGCAGCTTAAAGAACCCTAAGGCTTATAGCAGCCAGGGTAATATTAACGCGTGCAGACTGGCGGTGAGTGTCATGGCCATGGCAGAGTAAGCTGCATATTCTTGGCCGAGCTCAATGGCTCTGCTGGTGCCGACTGCATGAGCACATACCCCTAGGGCTGTGCCAGTCGATTGAGGCCCGGCTAGACGTAATGACTTGAGTAAAGGTG
>CAXIBC010000128.1:0-6824 GCA_964022115.1 uncultured Oleispira sp.
ATCTTATGAATGGCTTTCAGCACACCTACTTGATATGCTGCTCGAGCACCACCTCCTGATAAAATGAGGCCGATTTTTTTTATGTCTGTCCCTATCATGTGAGAACTGTTCTTATAATATGTTATTGGCCATCAGTATAGAGCATAATGATAGCCAATGAGAATAACAGTCAAGGTTTATAGATGTTTAGCGGTATCGTACAAACGACATTAAAAGTTCAACAGGTTAATAAACAGACAGATTTTGCTAGCTTGATCTATCAGTTCCCACGTCAGTTTGCTGAAGGTTTGATGCTTGGGGCATCAGTAGCACAAAATGGCGTTTGTTTGACTGTTCGTACCTTAGAAGAGAATTCGGATGGTAGTTATCAAGTAAGTTTTGATGCCATTGCACAAACCTTGAAGCTGACCAATCTAGCCGACTTAAGCGCCGGAGATGCGGTCAATATCGAACGCGCAGCCCGCTTTGGGGATGAAATTGGCGGTCATGTGGTATCGGGGCATGTATTTGGCTGTGTTCAGGTATTAGCCGTTGAGCAAGATGCGTTGAATATGACGGTCGTCTTTGAAAGGCCTACGCAGTTAAGGCCTTATTTATTAAATAAAGGCTTTGTCGCATTAAATGGTTGTAGCTTAACGATTGCCGAAGTAAACCAAGAGTCATTTACGGTGTACTTGATACCAGAAACGCGGGATGTAACAACTTTTGCTGATATCAAGGTTGGGAGTAAGGTCAATTTAGAAATTGATCCTAGCACCCAAGCAACGGTTGATACCATTAAAGAGTTGTTGGCATCGGGTCAATTAGCAGAGCTTATAGAGTCTGTAAAAAGCGAATAATATCCATAGATTCAAACATCCATTGGCTGTCATTTCCTTTTTCAATGCGCAAGCATGGCACAGTCGTGCGTCCTGTCGCTTTTTGAAGCGTGGTTCTATGACGGCTATCGGATAAAATATCGCACAGCTCAACCTCGATATCCAGCCCTTGCAGGGTGCGTAATACACGTACGCAAAAAGGGCATGAATCGTAATAATAGAGTGAATACTGAACTGATTGATTTTTACTCATAATGTTTTCTTACCTGAAGTATATAAACTAATTTATGGATTATACCCAACATTTACTGTTATTTGTGATTGCTGTTATCGCTAATTGGTTTTCTGCTTTAGCCGGTGGTGGTGCTGGCTTGATTCAGCTGCCCATCTTGATCTTTATGGGGTTACCATTTTCCCTCGCCTTAGCGACCCACAAGGTTGCGACTGTGGCTTTAGGTTTAGGGGCTACGGTAAGGCATTTAAAAGAAAAGCATAGTTCAGTACGGTTAATTGCCTTGATCTTAATTGCTGGCATCCCCGGGGTTATCTTAGGCGCTTATTGCATAATCGATGTGGCAGATCGTATCGCGGAGCTTGTATTAGGGATATTAACCCTGTGCCTCGCGGCGTATTCAGTCATGAAACCTAATTTAGGACTAGCAGGGAACCCTTTACACCGAGATATGAAGGGCATATTGCTGGGGGCCTTAGGATTATTCATTATAGGCTTAGCCAACGGTGCGCTATCGGCGGGTAGCGGCTTATTTGTCACCTTGTGGTTGGTCTTATGGTTTGGTCTAGATTATCGTTTGGCGGTCGCGCATACTTTAATCGCGGTTGGCTTAGGGTGGAATGCATCCGGAGCTATTACCATGACCTTGTTGACCGAGGTGAAGTGGGATTGGCTGCCAGCTTTGCTGTTGGGGTCTTTAGTGGGGGGATACTTAGGGGCGCACAGTTCCATCATAGCGGGAAATGTTTGGATTAAACGCTGTTATGAGCTAGTAACCTTTATTGTGGGGATTAAGTTATTAGTCGGCTAACCAGCTTTGTAATTTCCCACGGATATCTTCAAGTAAAAAAGGCTTACTTAAATAATCATTCATCCCACATTGTAAGCAGCGTTCTTTATCACTAGAAAGCGCATTGGCTGTGACGGCGATAATGGGTACGTTGGCGTAAGATTTGTCAGAGCAGCGAATATGGCGAGTAGCTTCAAAGCCATCCATTATAGGCATTTGGCAGTCCATAAGAATTAGGTCAATTTCTTTACCCTCGGCATCTAGCTGGTTTAATAAGGCGAGGGCCTTAGCACCATGATCTGCGGTATAGGTGATTAGATTCAATTTTTGCAGCATGGTCTTCAATACCACCTGATTTATATGGTTGTCTTCAACAATTAAGATTCGAGCTTGTTCCTTCAGGCGCTTAGGCTCGTTGGTAGCGTTATCATCCTCATTGTTAGGTATTTGATGAGGGACTTCGATAGGGAGTATCAGTTCGACTAAAGTGCCATAATCTTCTTCGCTCGAAATATGAATGCTGCCTCCTAGCTTAGTGCAAAGCGCATTCACTAAAGAGAGGCCTATACCTAAACCTCCAAACTGCCTTGAAAAAGAACCATCTCCTTGGGTAAAGGCTTCTAGGATGTTATCGCGCTTATCTTCAGGAATGCCAGTACCTGTATCTTCAACTTTAAGTATTAAAAGATACTGATTATTACTGTATTTGATTTGCACTGATAGATTGATATGGCCTTGATCGGTGAACTTTATTGCGTTGTCTAGAATTGGATTAAGTGCTTGGAAAATCCGTTTTTTATCGGTAATAATAACTTGAGGATTTCTAGGGCTGTTTTCAATGGTGAAGTCTATTTGCTTATCGACACACAGGGGTTTTATATTGCTGTTTATTTCTTCAAGTAATTGATTAAGATTAACGGCCGCTGCCTTAATAATGAAATTACCCGACTGTAGCTCGGTATAACTTAGAACTTGATCAACTAAGTTAAGCATTTCATCGGCGCTGCCTTTCGCCGTTTTTATGTTAGGGCTATTATTTTCTTGCTGAGCCAGCTCTAACGAACCTAAAATACCATTAAGAGGTGTTCTGAATTCATGACTGATCGTGGCTAAAAATTCATCTTTTAATTGATTGTTTTCTTGCAGTTTTATATTGGTGCGCTGTAACTCTTTTTGAGCTCGATTTTCGATAACTTTCTTTTCTTTTTCAATAACTTTAATGCGATCGGCGAGAGCAAAAGATAATAGAATGATTTCTATAACACTGCCTATTTTACTGGCATGAGTCATTAAAAAGGTATTAGGGAAAATACCGAGCATCATGCCAATGGTAAAAAAACCACCGAGTATTAATGAAACCCATGCGGCTAAAAAGAATCGAGCTTGTCTGTGTCCGCGCAGCAGCATGGCCACTGAAGCGTATAAAATAAAGAACAAAAAGGCGACAACAACAATCTTAGCAAGTGCCATGGAGGTTGCTGTATCTGCAATAAAACTGAGTCCTAAAGAAATAAAAGATAGGCCTAAAACTATCTTTAATAGGTTGTCTGCAACCACGTGATATTGACGTGTATGTAAAAAACGACGAGTAAAAGCAATGCCAAAAATACCGACAAGGGCGATTAAAACCGGTGGGGCTAAACTTTCAATCCAAGGCGAATTTGGCCATAGATATTGATATCCTAAGCCACTGGTTGTCGCTTGCAGAGTCGCAAACGCTGCTAGGTAACCAATATACCAAAGGTAGTTAGCATCTCGAATACTGAACCAGAGAAAGAAGTTATAGAAGAACATGACTAGCATCATGCCGTAATACAAGCCGAGCCCATATTGTTCTCCGCTTCGTGCTTCAAAAAAATAATCAGGATGCCAGATAAATATTGGAATTTGCATTGAGCTTGAGGTTGTTACTCTGACATAAATATCTTTTCTTTCATTGTCATTGAGGCTGATAGGTGCAATGAAGTTTCTGTGGTTTACGGGACGTTGATTGTAGGGATAGGTATCTCCCATCTTGATGTGTTCTACATCTTTATTATCATCGACTAAATAAAGATCAATATAATCAAGCAGAGGGTAAGTTATTTCAAGCTTCCAGCTTTGGGTTTTTTTATCCTCAGTATTATCGATGATAGAGAACTTTAACCAATAGGTTGAATGGGTAAAGCCCTTATTTAAGCTTTCTTCGGTTAAGCGTTCAAAATTAGAATTATCAAGCTCAGCGATATCGCTAAGGGAATAAGTCGCATTAATATCTTCTAAGTAATAAGCATGACCCCCTAAGGCGATATGCTTACTATTATGATCTAAAATAATGGGGTTAATAGATGCTAAGCCAGTTAGGCTGAATAACATTAGCAAACTAGCTAATAGGATATGTATTGAGCGGGTAGATAAAGGCGGCATTAAATCATATCTAATAAGTAATGATGCTAATAGTATAAATGATCAATAACAAATTGCCTTAGTTAATATCAATATATAAGGAGATTATGAAAAAGTTTTTCGCTTTCGTTGTCGTAACAGAAGCAAAGCGATGGGCAGTAAGAGAAAACTGTTCCCTGTGCCTGATTCGGTATCGGCTTTAGGCAGCTGATTTAGTTGAATGTTTATAATCGAATCACTATCAGAGGTTACTAAATCAATCTCTTGTTCGATATCACTATGTGTTATTAAAAGCCGTTCAGCATGGAAGTTAAACTTGTTCACAATGACTGCATAATTAACAGACGTTGAAAGTCTATTTGTTATCGCGGCTTGTGCCATAGATCCATCTGTTGCAAGCAAATACACAGTAGGAATCTCATTCATAAAATTGAGTGTTGTGGTTGTTATCTTGCCAGAAACAGACAGAGGATTTTCCTGCAGTATGAGTTCTATATCCAATTGCGTTGCTGCCGTCGCGGCGGTTTTATTTTTCAGCTGATAGTTTTGTGCACTAATGGTGAAATGAGTTTCTCTATCCGCTGGTACATCGAATATAGCTTTTCCACTATTATCACTTTCTTGTTGTTGGTTGAGCCCCCAAGGGGTGAAGCGATTATCATTAATCAATATATCTGCAGTAATCGGGTTTAAGGCACTATCAGTAATGTTTAATGATATTGACTTGAGAGGAATTAACTCAACACTGTGACTAGCTAAGGGTAAATTTACCGCATCCGCACTCAGGGTTGATAGGCTTATAGAGGTGATCTGATCTACTTTAAGTTGAATGCTTGCCCGATTAAATTGGCTGCTATTATCTGGGCTTTCTACCTGGTTGATGATCTGATTGTTTTGCCGCAGAGTCAAACCGTTATTGCTGGGCGTAACATATACATCAATGATGCTACCCGCAGGGGCACCTTCGATATACAGCTGTTGCTGATCAGAGCTGGGAATGAGCTGATCAATATTGGTCGCTAGACGTAATGGGCGCTTAAGGGTAAAGCGTGCGGTTTCTCCGCTGCTATCGGATACATTGACTTGGTAATAACCTGCAAAAGCTCCGCTACTAGGCATGGCTAGCTGATAGTTGCCGTTACTTTCGCTTAATAGATTTGGCGCTAGGGCTTGGCCATTAAACAAAATGCTCACATCATGGTTATTATTACCACCGGCTAAAGAAAAGCTAAAAGTCTCTAATGCTATGCTGGTTTCTTGGCCGTCGCTTAGGTCAATGTTCGACGCGGAGAGAGAGAAGTCTTCGAGCATTATAATCTCAATTTGCTGCGTCACTGTTTCTTGGCCATCACTGACACTAACAGACAGGGTAGAGTGGCCTAAATAGTTATTCGTGCCTCGAATGCTCAATGTTGAACCCTCAAGTGAAGCACTTATTTGAGAATTGTCGGCGCTTATTAATGAATATACGAGAGTATCATTGTCAGCATCCCTAGCCGTAATATCAATGCTGAGTAGTGAAGAATAGAGGCTGCTATAAGCACTTTCGAGATCAAACGTCGGGGCGCTATTTGCAGAGGGTAGTGACCAACCCATATCATTTAATAATTCGGTCGCCATCCCAGGGATGATTAAAAAGTCGGTATAGCGTGGCTCCATTATTTCGTTGGGACTAGCGTCGTTACTAAAATGAGAAACTGAGCTGCCTTTTTCATAAGGATTAGGCGCATACATTTCCACCCTACCCGAATTAATACCATCAGTTAGTGCAAGAGCCGCGGCAGAGTTATTAACCTCTGCGCCTGCCCAAACCAAGTTATTGCTATTGCTCATAGAGGTTTGGCGTTCACTATCATTCATGTTCAACCAGCTTTTATTGGTTGAATGATCATAGAGATTAGCACTGAAGGCATCCATTAAATCAGAATTTAAAGCCCCATTTTGAAGCACCCAAGAGGATACTCCTAAGCCATGTAATAATTCGTGCAGCACCACAGACAAAAAAGAGGAATCGTTAACGTATTGAGCAGCCGCCAATGCAGGGTCGTCATACCCGTAATACCAATTGACGCCATTTAAACAGTTATCATTATTATCGATAGCGCTATTAAAGGTCGCACTAATTTCAGCACTATTGTCATTCATATCTGTATTGGATAGGTTATTGGCTAGAGCGACAGGATAAATGGTATTGGCTAGTGGCGCGTTGGTAAAATTAATATGGCCAGACGTTGCCCCAGCACTGCCTAAAATGGCTGAGTTAGCGTTGCAGGATAAGGGGCTAAATTCCGCATCGACTATGATATCAATGTTTATGGCTAAATAACTTTCTAGTATCTCAGCCGCTTTTTGGAAGGTATTTAGGCGTTGAGCTCCTAGTGTTGTCCCAGGGTTACCACCAATAGGGCTAGTACTCGTCGTATCTGAGAATCCTTGGATGGGATTGATGACAATATTTGCGCTATAACCCAATAATGGGGTCAAGATGAATAAACAGGTTATAAGCGCTTGCTTGAGCATTGATGAGTACCATTAAGCGGAAGTTTTCTTAAGGTATAGACTAGTCAAGATGACTCGGTATTAACACTACCTTGTGTAG
>CAXIBC010000129.1:0-6807 GCA_964022115.1 uncultured Oleispira sp.
GCAACCCCAGCGGCAGAGCCAACCGATAGCATACTACCACCGACACCTGCGGTTAAGGTAACCAATAACCAATGGAATTCTGACATATCTGGGTTCATGGTGAGTACGGCAAACATTACGGGAATGTTATCAACGATCGCTGACATAATGCCGACTAATATGTTGGCAACATCAGGGCCTAATTCGCCGTAGATATAAGCCGATGACATGCTTAGGTAGCCGATAAAGCCTAAACCACCTACCGAAAGAATAACGCCGTAGAAGAAAAATAATGTATCCCACTCTGATTTTGCAACCTTATCGAAAATATCGAAGCCATCGTGTTTGGCTTCACTGCTTGGGGGCAGATCTAAATCGCCCATGGCTGGAGTACTCTCTTTAAAGCGACGGATATAAAACCCATACAGTTTTAAATAGGCTAAACCAAACATCATTCCGTAAACAGGAGGCAGGTGTAGAAAGTTGTGAAAACTCACCGCAGTGGCAATGGTGATCAAGAAAAGGGCAACAATTTGCAGGCCGCCTGGTTTAATACTCACCGATTCATCATTGCTAGGGGTTGGTATGCCAGAAGGTAGTGCAAAGCTCATGATAGTCGCTGGAATTAAGAAGTTGATCACGGAAGGAATGAACAAATCAAAGAAGGTCGCGAAATTAACCAGTCCTTTCTGCCAAACCATTAAGGTCGTGATATCACCAAAGGGGCTGAAAGCACCACCGGCGTTTGCCGCAACCACAATGTTAATACAAGCAATACCTATGAATGCGGGTTTATCAGCACCTACGGCCATCACTACGGCACACATGATTAATGCGGTCGTTAGGTTATCGGCAACGGGCGAGATAAAGAAAGCGAGAATACCCGTTAACCAAAATAGTGCTCTATAACTGAAGCCTTTTGCTACTAACCAGCTACGTAAAGCATCAAATACCCCCCGTTCTAACATGGCATTAATATAGGTCATAGCGACCAATAGAAAGAAGAATAGCTCGGCATATTCGAGGAAGTTATGACGAATGGCTATTTCGGCAGCATGGGGGAAGCCATTATTGATATAGACTGCAGCGATCATGATCCAGATAATACCGGCTGCTAGCATGACAGGCTTAGATTTACGCATGTGAATTTGTTCTTCAAAAATCACAAAGATGTAACCGATAACAAAAACGGCTATGGCGCTATAACCAACCCAGTGCGTAGTTAAATCAATCCACTCTTGCTCATCGCCAGAGGCGAAAGCAAAGCTAGGAAACAGTAACAATACTAGGGGGGTTAAACAGGATATTAGGAATCTCATTGTCTCTCCTATCAATATGATGGGTAATGCGCTGTGGATTATAGAGAGTCGCCTCTTCAAATCAACGTATATAACTTGATCAAGGTCGTCATTCAGGGAAAATAATAAGATTATTTGGGTATAATCAGGACCTAATTGATGGCTATTGGAAAATAAGTGGGAATTATGAAAATTTTAATTACCGGTGGGACCCTTGATAAGCAATATAATCCCATTAATGGAGAACTTATTTTTAGTCAATCTTCTGTCTCAGACATGCTAGTGCAATCTAGAAGCACGGTAGCAGCAGAACTCGTTCCACTGATGTTAAAAGACAGTTTAGATATGACGGATGAAGACAGGCAGCTGATATCCCAAGCCTGTAATGACTGTAGCGATAGCCAAATCGTGATTACCCATGGCACAGATACTATGGTGGAATCAGCGCAAGTAATCGCTGCAACATTAGCGGCTAATAAAACCGTGGTATTACTCGGGGCCATGGTGCCTTATCAGTTTAAAGGGTCCGATGCGTTATTTAACTTAGGCTGTGCTATGTCGGCGGTGCAAGTTTTACCTGCGGGTATCTATATCACAATGAACGGCCAGGTATTTGATTACCGTGAGGTGAAGAAAAACCGGACGCTAGGGCAGTTTGTGAAGCAGGATTAACCTTCTATAGCGAGCTCGCTAGGTTAAATCATCAGCAATAAAGCCTCCACTTTGAAGCGCCCAAAGCTGTGCATAAATGCCTTGCTGCTCGATGAGCTGCTGATGACTGCCTTGCTCGACAATTTTACCTTCATCTAAAACAATTAAACGGTCCATTGCGGCTATGGTTGATAAGCGGTGCGCAATGGCGATCACAGTTTTACCTTCCATTAATTGATAAAGACTTTGCTGAATAGCAGCCTCGACTTCTGAATCTAAAGCAGAAGTGGCTTCGTCTAATATTAAAATAGGCGCATCTTTTAATAATACCCGAGCAATGGCAATACGTTGACGCTGACCTCCAGAAAGTTTTACCCCACGCTCACCAACTTGGGCGTCTAACCCCGTATGACCATTATGGTCAACGAGCTCATTAATAAATTTATGCGCTTCAGATTGAATAATGGCTTGCTGTAATTCTTCTTCACTGGCATTGGGGCGACCATACAAGATATTTTCTCTTACCGAACGGTGTAAAAGGGAGGTATCTTGCGTCACCATCGCAATGTGCGAGCGCAAAGACTCTTGCTGGACTTTAGAAATATCTTGGCCATCGATCTGAATCTGCCCAGACTCTAAGTCATAAAAGCGCATCAAGGCGTTCACAAGAGTGGATTTTCCTGCGCCAGAGCGACCCACTAAACCGACCTTTTCCCCCGCTTTGATATGTAGGTTTAAATCATCAATAATTCGGCGTTGGCTGATTTCACCTTCTTCGGTATTAATGGCGTAGCTAAAACTCACATTGTTAAATTCAATATCACCTTGCTTGACCACTAATGGCTTGGCGCCTTTATCATCCGTGATCATGAGGGGTTGTGATAAGGTGCCCATACCATCAATCACAGTGCCGATATTTTCAAATAGTGCACTCACTTCCCACATGATCCATTGAGCCATACCGTTTAGGCGCAAAGCTAAACTAATCGCTATGGTAATGGCCCCAATACCGATGGCATTTTCTTGCCATAGGTAAATGGATAAGGCTGAGATAATAAATACCAATAAATAATTTAAAGCATGAATGCTGGCATTTAACCCCGTTGCCAAACGCATCTGTTGGTACACAGTGGTTAAGAAACCTTGCATGCCTTGCTGAGCATAGTTGGCTTCTTTTTGCGTATGAGAAAAGAGTTTAACCGTCGATATATTGCTATAGGAATCAACGATACGCCCTGTCATGGTTGAGCGTGCATCGGCTTGGGCGGTAGAAACAGATTTTAGTTTGGGGATAAAATAATATTGCAAGGCTATGTAGAGTACGAGCCAAATTAACAGTGGTAGCATAAGGCGAATATCCGCGTATGCAACAATGGCTAGCATAGATAAAAAGTAGACGAAGACGTAGACCATAACATCCAATAACTTAGTCACGGTTTCGCGTACTGCAAGAGACGTCTGCATCACTTTCGTTGCAATGCGACCCGCAAACTCATCTTGATAAAACCCTAGGCTCTGTTTTAACAAATAACGGTGAGCCAGCCAGCGAATGACCATAGGGTAATTGCCTAGCAGAGTTTGGTGTACGATAGCAGCGTGTAACAAAACTAAGACGGGTAAGACGATTAAAACAATAACCGCCATAGTCAGTAGAGCTTCACGTTTTTCAAGCCAAAATGTTTCTCTATCTTCGGTAGCTAACCAATCAACCAGATCCCCCATAAAACTAAACAGTGAAACCTCCAGTATGGCAAGAGCTGCGGTAAGAACTGTCATCAAGATTAAAGGAATTTCTATGCCGCGGCTGTAGTGGCGACAAAATGCAAAGACACCTTTAGGTGGCTGCTTAGGTTCTTGAATAGGGAAGGGTTTTATTAACTTTTCAAAAAAAGAAAACATAGTATGTCACACAGCTAATATCGTAGTAATTGTACAAGGATACACATATCATCAATAAAAGCAGATACTTTAATTTGGCAAAAACTGTATCAGTTTCAATAGATTTTATAGGTAATGAACCATGACCCCATCAGGCGCTCAGGCAGCGGCCCTTAATATTCAGTTTTTATTAACCGGTACAGAGCTCATGGTCGGCGATATTGTGGATACAAATTCGGTCATGCTGGCTCAGAGCTTAAAAGCACAAGGTGCAGAGCTGGCTCGAAAAGTAACTCTTGGTGATGACTTTGATAGTCTAGTTGCTGAAATTGAGCATATCAGCCTTCAAGCCGATGTGCTTTTGATTAACGGTGGGCTAGGGCCAACAAAAGATGATTTAACCGCAGAGGCTTTGGCTAAAGTAATTGGCCAGCCATTAGAAGAGAATGCTGAGGCATTAGAACATTTACAAGCTTGGTGTGAAAAGCGCGGTTTTCGCTTAGCCGGTGCGAATCGCAAACAGGTATTATTACCCAAAGGAGTTCAGGTCGTAGCCAACCCCATAGGTAGTGCTGTCGGTTTTTCTATTATCCATAATAACTGTCAAATAATCTGTACGCCTGGGGTGCCAATAGAATTAAAGCAAATGTGGCAGCAAGAAATATTACCGCTATTAAAACCCAAACTGCCCCAGAGTGATAAAGTAAAAACGATCAAGCTGCATACCTTTGGTATTGGTGAATCGGCGATTCAAAATTTATTTGATAGCCAGTTAAGGGATTGGCCAAAAGCCATTGAGGTTGGCTATCGGGCAGCATCACCTTTGGTAGAGTTAAAATTGACTACTCGCAGTGAGCAAGCCGAAAAATGTTTGCCACTATGGCAGAGCAAGTTACAGGAAGTACTCGGGGCTCATGTGTTAACGACCACTGCAGCCGATCAAACCAGCTCGGTTGCTCAGTGTTTATTAGATCTGTTGGTTAGCCATAAACAGACTATTACCACCGCAGAGTCTTGCACGGGTGGTTTGATTGCAGCCAATATTACTCGTATATCCGGTTCTTCAGAAATCTTTGAAGCGGGTTATGTGAGTTATTCAAATCGTATAAAAACCGCCTTATTGAACGTTGATCCGCAGACTTTAGAAGACCATGGAGCCGTGAGTGAAGCTGTGGTTATTGAGATGGCAAAAGGCGCATTAGAGGCTTCTTCGGCTAATTGGGTTATCGCAGTATCGGGTATTGCGGGCCCAGGAGGTGGCAGTGAAGAAAAGCCAGTTGGCACGGTATGGTTATGCTGGGGTAAGCAGGATAATCTTAAAACTAAACGCTTATTGTATCCGACTAATCGAGTAAATTTTCAGCGCTTCATTGCGAATGCGGGGATGGATCTAATTCGTCGTGAAATATTAGCGGTCAAAGAAGAACCTTGTTATTTTTTAACCACTGGAAAATAAAGCGGGTTAACAGATGAAGGATGGCCAGTAAGCGCAATAATTCGTCTACGCTATAAGATAGAGGAATATCAAGAAAGCTGTAGCGATAAAGCTAACGAATTATGGTGGGGAATGTATGATAACGATAGCAGACAGTGCTTTATTGATCGTAGATGTACAAGGCAAGTTAGCGGAGCAAATGGTAGGACATTCAGCCTTATTTCATAATCTATCCGTGCTCATTCAAGGGGCACAGTTATTATCTATTCCCATTGTCTGGGTCGAGCAACTACCGCAAAAGCTAGGCCCAACACATGCTGATATTATTAAATACCTACCGGGTACGCCTCATGCTAAATCGACTTTTAGCGCTTGGGGTGATGAAGGCGTGCGCTCAGCAATAGAAAACCTCAATCGCCGTCACTGGATAGTGGCGGGCATCGAGAGTCATGTTTGTGTCTATCAGTCGGTTCGTGACTTATTAAATATGCATTATAACGTTCATGTGGTCAGTGATGCAGTGAGTTCAAGAAAGGTTGAGAATAAAAACTTAGGTCTGCAAGTGATGCAAAGGGCGGGAGCGTATTTAACCAGTACCGAGATGGTATTATTTGAATTGCAGCAAAAAGCCGAAGGAGAAGTCTTTAAGCAGTTGGTTAACTTGATTAAGTAAAATGTGAATGAAGATAAAAATAAGAGGTAGGTCGTGGCTTTAGCCCGACCCACATCTATTAGCAAATATTAGTTATTCGCGTGCAGCTCTTCGTTCAACTGAATAGCAGACTTGTTCGTCACACATTCAACCGCACCAGAGATCGAGTTACGACGGAAAAGAAGATCCGACTTACCCGCTAAATCACGGCCTTTCACAGTTTCTACAACATTTTTAGCATCGTCTAGAACCTGAATCTTAGTACCGGCAGTGATGTACAAACCAGACTCGATAGTGCAACGATCGCCCATTGGGATGCCGGTACCGGCGTTCGCGCCTAATAGGCAGTTTTCACCAACAGAAATGATGATATTACCACCACCAGAAAGCGTGCCCATAGTAGAACAACCACCACCTAGATCAGAACCATTGCCTACCACAACGCCCGCGGATATGCGGCCTTCAATCATAGAAACACCTAAGGTACCGGCGTTAAAGTTAACAAAACCTTCGTGCATTACGGTGGTACCTTCACCAATGTGTGCGCCTAAACGAACACGAGCGGTATGAGCAATACGAACGCCGCTTGGTACAACGTAGTCGGTCATGCGTGGGAATTTATCTACGCAGTTAACGCTTAATAACTCACCTTTTAAACGCGCTTGTAGCTGAGCTTCTGGTAGCTCTTCTAAATCGATCGCTCCTAGGTTGGTCCAAGCAACGTTTGGTAATAGACCAAACATACCATCTAGGTTAATACCGTGTGGCTTAACTAAACGGTGCGATAATAAGTGCAGCTTCAAATACACTTCTGGGGTAGAAGTAGACTGGATATCAGATTCTAAAACCGTTACAACCACTGGCTTCTGGCTTTCAGTACAGGCGCGGGCTAGCTTAGCCTGTTCTGGTGCAAC
>CAXIBC010000130.1:0-6788 GCA_964022115.1 uncultured Oleispira sp.
TGAGGTTAAAGTGAGGTTAAAGGTGAGTTAATACACTAAACTGAAAGAGTCTAATAGGTTTAACATTACTTTCGTTTCACGCCATATCATAATAGATTTTTTGATCGTAGGTTATTATGAAAACCATTCTGCTACACCTTATACACGTATGCATTTCGCCACTTTATTTTATCGCGCTACCACAAGGGCTGTGGATAAAAAAACATGCGCTACGCATGCCTGAGGCAGAAGGGCCACGGAACATGTCGTTTGGAGACGAACAAAAAACGGCTATCAAGCTATTATATCTAGGTGAATCACCGGCGGCTGGAGTAGGCATTACGGAAATCAAAAATGCGGTCTCAGCACAAGTTGCCTATAAGCTAGCCAAAACTCAGAAAGTCGAATGGCAGCTATTGGCACAGAACGGCATTAAAATTAAGCAATTGCTCATACGATTAAAAGAAACTGAAACCCAGCAACCAGATATCAGCATCATCACCTTAGGAGTGAATGATTGCACGGGTTTAACCCCTAGTAGGGAGTGGCAACAGCAAGTAAATGAGTTGATCCTAGAATTAAGGCAACGGGGCAGTAAGCATATCTTTTTTACCGCAGTGCCACCATTACACAAATTCCCTCTTTTACCCGCCCCATTAAATTGGGTGATGGGCCACAGAGCCAATATATTAAATAATATTTTGCACAAGGTATGTCGTGAAAACAACGCTAAGGTTATTGCCTTCTCGGCGACACTCGCGGCGGAATATATCGCTATTGATGGTTACCACCCGAACGAAGTTGGGGCCGAATTATGGGCTAATTCCATCAGCCAGCAAGTAGAAGAGCAGATTAAATAATCAGAAAAAAGGGCAAGGATACTCTAGGTATCACTCGCCCTTTGCTTACTCTGTTTCGATCATACTGTCTCGACCAGAGTATTATAATCTCGCTTTACGCTTAATCTTTACGGTTTTGCAAAGCAGCGATACGATCATCCAATGGAGGATGGCTAGAGAATAGTGCTGACAGCTTACCTTCACCACGAATACCAAAAGCAACTAGCTCACCACTTAATTCACTCGGCTGATCATAGGTTTCTTTTAACCGCATCAAAGCGCTGGCCATAGCGGCATTACTGGTCAAGGCTGCACCCGCTTCATCGGCGCGATATTCACGACGACGGCTAAACCAAGCAACAATGGTTGAGGCCAGAATACCTAATACCATTTCTGCCACAAAGGTTGTCACATAAAATGCGATGCCTGGGCCCTCTTCATTTTTGAATACGGCTTTATCGACAAAGTTACCTATGATGCGAGCAAAGAACATCACAAAGGCGTTCACCACCCCTTGGATCAAGGCTAGGGTCACCATGTCACCGTTAGCAACGTGACCAATTTCGTGGCCTAGCACAGCCTTCACTTCTTCTTTATTCATACGCTGCAATAAACCCGTCGAAACTGCGACTAGGGCATTATTCTTGTTCCAGCCTGTGGCAAAAGCGTTCGGGGCCGCTGAGTTGAAAATACCGACTTCTGGCATACCAATACCCGCTTTGCCCGCCAACTCTTGGACTGTGCTATATAACCACTGCTCAGAGGCATTTTGCGGCTGATCAATAATTTGCACACCCATACTGCGCTTGGCCATCCACTTAGAGATAAGCAAAGAGACAAAGGATCCCGCCATACCAAAGACCAAACAGAAAGCGAGTAGGTTATTCAGGTTGAGGTTATTACCTTGCTCTAAATAACTGCCAATACCCAGTAGACTTAAGGTAATGCTGGCTACAGCAATCACCGCTAAGTTGGTTAATAAAAATAATACGATTCTCATCATGAGAGAATGCTCCTAACAATGAACTATCTAATAATTAAGCGTTTTAGCGCTGATTTTTGGGGATTACGTTTTTTCTTACATTTTGTTTAATAAGGCTTATTGCAATGGCTATATATATGCCGCCTATTCGCTGTATTTTCAACAGATAATTGATGCTTAAAAGGCCCTTTATGGATAAAAATAGTCAAAAAGTGTCAAGCTTTAGCTAGACTAAGGCTTTCCCGTATACTGGCGATCACAGGGGCCGACTCAGGGCGCACCCCACGCCAAGCTTGAAAAGACTCCGCCGCTTGCTCCACCAGCATGCCTAAACCATCTAGAGTTGCCGCCGCATTCAGACTCTCGGCCCACTGATTAAATACCGTTGGCTCAGGGCCATACATCATGTCGTAACAGACTGTCTGCTGATGAATCACGGTTTCAGGAATCGGTGGTAATTTACCACTCAAACTAGCAGATGTGCCATTAATGATCAGATCGAACTGACCTTCTATCTGCTCAAAACCACAACCGGATATCTTGCCCACATCGGCAAAATCAGCGGCTAAGGCTTGGGCTTTAGAGACAGTGCGATTGGCTACAATCACTTCTAATGGCTGCTCTTCTAATACCGGTTCTAAAATTCCGCGTACCGCACCACCTGCACCTAACACAAGCACTCGCTTGCCTTTAATGGCGCAGTCGTGATTCACCGTGATATCACGCACCATACCAATGCCATCGGTATTATCGGCATGGATAGACCCATCTTCTTTCTTAATGAGGGTATTTACGGCCCCAGCACGTAACGCGCGAGAAGAGTAGGTATCAGCATACTGCCAAGCATCTTCTTTAAACGGCACTGTGATATTCAGCCCCATGCCTGTGCGGAAGAAGTTATCCGCTTCGTCTTTAAATTTTTCTAGCGGCACCAGAATCGCTGAATAGATCAGATCTTGCTCGGTTTGCTCAGCAAAAGCACTGTGGATTTGTGGGCTTTTACTATGGTTGATGGGGTTCCCCATCACGGCGTATAAATCGCTCATGGTTATACCCAATCCTTATGGGGTAAAAAGTCGGTATACAATTTTGCTTCTGCACTGCCTTCTTCAGGGTGCCAGTTGTAATCCCAGTGGGTCACAGGGGGTAACGACATCAAGATAGATTCTGTACGGCCATTAGACTGCAGACCAAAGATTGTGCCTCTGTCATAGACTAGGTTAAATTCAACATAACGGCCACGACGGTAGCATTGGAACTTGCGCTCACGCTCACCAAACTCGGTATCTTTGCGTTTGGCAACAATTGGGCAATAAGCATCAATGTAAGCGTTGGCTACTGCCTGCATAAAAGCAAATGACTGATCAAAGTCGATGCTTCCATGCCAGCTATTTAAGTCATCAAAGAATAAACCACCGACACCGCGGTTTTCATCACGATGTTTCAAATAAAAGTATTCATCACACCATTTTTTGTACTTAGGATAGACGTCTTCACCAAAGGGCGCACAAGCATTCTTTGCCGTCTGATGCCAAAAAATAACATCTTCTTCAAAGCCGTAGTATGGAGTAAGGTCAAAGCCACCTCCAAACCACCAAACCGGCTCTTCACCTTCTTTTTCGGCGACAAACATACGTACGTTAGCATGAGAGGTTGGAACATAAGGGTTGCGAGGGTGAATAACTAAAGAGACTCCCATGGCCTGAAAGCTACGTCCAGCAAGTTCAGGGCGAACCGCCGTAGCGGATGCTGGTAACTGAGCACCCATCACGTGAGAAAAGTTAACGCCGCCTTTCTCAATAACCGTACCTTGCTCTAAAACGCGGCTACGACCACCACCACCTTCTTCCCGCAGCCAAGATTCTTCAATAAACTTGCCATCACCATCTTGCGCTTCTAAGGCTGTGCAAATACGATCTTGTAAATCTAATAAGAAGCTTTTGACCGCTTCAATTTCTCTATGCGTAACCTTTACGGTCTTGGCCTGATCTTGGCTCATTTCGCTATGACTCTTTTAACTAATCTAATATCGATGCCTATCTTACCCTTTGACCATCAAGAGTACGAATTTCTGAAGGTTTTGAATAACCCCCTAATTCCCCTGGCAAGATATAACTGAGTTGGTCTTGAAAGTAATGGCGTACATCCAATACTGACATGGCTGCAGCTTGCCCGGAAGGGTTGGCCGAAGTAGAAATAATAGGGCCCACGTTCGCACATAAGGCCTGCACTTGTGGATGACGACTAAAACGCACTGCAATGCTGGTATGCTGGCCACGAACCGACTCTGGAACCGTCAATTTACAGGGCAAAATCCAGGTTACTGGGTGGGGATAATCTTGTTCAATCTGCTGAATATGCTCAGGGCTTAAAGGTAATAAATGATGCTTTATATCAGACAGCTGGCTACATAATATAATCATGCCTTTTTCTAATGGCCGCTGTTTAAGGCGAAGAATTTCTGCAATCGCTTCTTCATCCGTCCATAAACAGCCAAGACCCCAAACCCCTTCGGTAGGGTAAGCGATCACGCCACCGGATTTAAGCTTGATAATGGCTTGCTGTAGATGAAAATTTTCTGGGCTATCCAATACTAGGTGCTCCCATAAAAGAAGACAAAATGAGTGGGATGAGAATAGTTCGATTATAGAGGAACACCTTGGCTAAAATAAAGTGCCCTTGCATAAGCTTACAAGCGAATATAGCCTCCAGGGACTTGGCTCACTTGCCCCTTAAGTTCCATCAAGATCAACTGCTGGGCAATGTCTGCCACCGATAACCCGGTGCGGTTCACTAAGCCATCAATGGCCGTCGGCACCACATCAAGGGCATCATAAACCTGTTGTGCAACCCCCTCTAATACTGGGGTTTTAGGCTGATCAAATAATCCTTGCTGAGCTGAAAAATCTAACTCGTCATTACTGAGGGATAACTCTGAATTTAATAAACCGATAATATCGGCAGCACTTTCGACTAAGCTAGCCCCTTCTTTTATCAACTTGTGACAACCTCGACTGAGTGGGTTGGATACCGCACCGGGTAAAGCAAAGACTTCTCGACCTTGCTCTGCCGCTAACCGCGCAGTGATCAGTGAGCCACTTTTTAACGCTGCTTCAATAACCAGTGTGCCTTGACTAATTCCACTGACAAGGCGATTACGCCGGGGGAAGTTTTGCGCTAACGCTTTCTCATTCGGTAGATATTCCGAGACTAATAACCCCCCACTATTAACAATCTGCCGAGCTAAATCTTGATGCTTTTTGGGATAGATTTGTGCCAAACCAGAGCCGAGTACCGCAATGGCTTTGCCTTTACCTAGACTGTTCGTATTATTTAATGCACCTTGATGCGCTGCACCATCAATCCCTATGGCCAAGCCACTGATCACATGCCAATCCGCAATAACCAACTGCTGAGCGATGGCAAAAGCCTGTTCACGCCCATAATGACTAGGATTGCGACTGCCTACAATCGCGATACTCGCTTGCTGTAATAATTGAGGGTTACCGCAATAGAATAAAAATATCGGAGCATCTCGTAAGCCTTTCAAAGCCACAGGGTATTCTTCGTCATCCGGCATTAATACACCACAACTTGGCTGCTCGCACCAAGCTTGTATCTGTTGCCAACCGGCAAGCAGAAAGGGATTATGGCTATTATCTAAGCGGTTATTGTCGGCCCATGTATAAGCTCTCTCAGCTTTTAGGCCTAATCGAATGAGGTCTTGAGCAGAATACTCAAGTAAAGTAGAACAGCTTGGCAGCTGCTCTCGGATTTTGTTAAGCGCAATACTGCCAATGCCTGGGGTGCTTGATAGAGACCACCAAGCGAAAAGCACCTCATCCTTGAGCATGCTGACTCCTTCTTATAAAAGCTTTCGTCTAGGGTCGCTTGTAAACGCTCTAATCTGGTGTCCGCTGTAAACGTCCTAAAAAGGACTGCGTACCTGGTCACCGACATTAAGTGCTTGCGTCGCTTTTACCACTAGCGCATAAGATAATTTTTCATACGCGCGGAAAACCATCAGCTGACCCGCTTTCTCAGACGGCAAGCGTACTTGTTCTTCACGAGTACGATCACGAACGACTTCGCCTCGCTTCATAATATCTAAAACCGAGCCTGCACTTAGACCATCACGAGTCCCCTTATTGATCACTATCATGCTGTATTGACCAATCTGAGTGACGCCACCTGGAACAGAAATAATAAATCCATCCACGTATTCATCCGGTGCTTTAGGTTGGAAGCGAGCGATAATTTTGCGATTTTCAGTGGTTAATAGGCGATCGCCTTCTTTTACCTGCTGACTGGTTTTCACTAAGTTCAATTTAACCACGTCTTTTTCGTGGCTCATAACGTTGCCTAGGCCAATATCCATCGCTTCTAAGCCGAGAACTTCCTCTGTCTCAGGATCACGATAAACCTTGCTCGCACGGAAAATGCCATACGCATTAGCAACCCCTTCGCTAAAGTCGCCACGGCCATAAACGACGCCACCAGCACCGTTCATGATACGACCACCTCCGGCAGAAAGTATATACGGAGCCGCTTCAAGCTCACCAGGTTCGACAATACGGTTATTAACAATGAACGGCATCATAGCGTCCATGGGAATAGTCGGGATAGCAGATTCAATGGGTTCAATACGAGCGGTCGGAGTCATCTTCACCGTCCGACTTTCAAGGCCACGTTCAACAATAGCGACTTTCATTTCACCGCCAATGGCCATTAAACCAATGATATCCCCAGGATAAATCAGATGCGGGTCAGCAATCTGTGGGTTTTGATACCAGATATTAGGCCATTGCCAAGCATCATCGGTATAACGTTCAGAGATATCCCATAAGGTATCGCCTTTTTTCACCGTATAACGCTCTGGTGCACCTTCTTTTAACGCTAATCCATGACTAATAGTACTCAGTACTAGAAAAAACGCAGTAATTAGGTAACGAACTGTTTTGCTCATCCTATAATCCCTTTATCATTGG
>CAXIBC010000131.1:0-6668 GCA_964022115.1 uncultured Oleispira sp.
TTAATGATTTTGGCGTTGCCTTCCATTTTTGCACGTTCGGCAAAAGCGAAAGAGCAAGCAAAGCTGACGTAAAAGCGAATCGCTTCTAATACGTTTACCGATACCATGGTGAGATACAGAGTACGCTTTAAATCGCGTAAATTGATATCAACTACCTTACCGTTGATAGTATGCGTCCCTTCACCTAGTTGTGAGTAATAGCTGCATTTTTCGATAAGCTCATCGTAGTATTTGGTAACGCTAACCGCACGGCGCGTAATAAAGTCGTTACGAGTGATGTCGTCAAATACTTCACCAGGATTGGGTACAACGTTACGCATAATATGCGTATAACTGCGGCTATGAATCGTTTCACTGAAAGACCAGGTTTCGATCCACGTTTCTAATTCCGGTAGCGATACAATCGGCAAAAAAGCAACGTTCGGAGAGCGCCCTTGAACGGAATCCAATAATGTTTGGTATTTCAGGTTACTTAAAAAGATGTGCTGTTCATGATCAGGTAGATCAATAAAGTCTTTGCGGTCGTTAGCAAGATCGACTTCTTCTGGACGCCAAAAGAAAGATAGTTGCTTTTCAATTAGGTTTTCAAAAATTTTATGCTTTTGAATGTCGTAGCGCGCAACGTTAACGGTTTCGCCAAAGAACATAGGTTGCTTCAACGTATCAAAAGTTTTTTGGTTGAACGTGGTATAGGACATAAGTGGCTACAACTATAAAAATATAAAAGGTTTAAAAGATAATTTTAAATTAATTCGGCTGATAAAAAATACGCTGAGTGATGAGTATTTAAGTCAGCGTATTGTTAAATCCCCCTGATGTAAAACCAGAGGGATCAAGCCAGTGGTATAAGATTAAATCTTACACGCACCACCTTCACAGCCATCGTCTTCAACTTCTGGCGCTTGCGGATCCGACATACCATCACGGGTATTGTGGTAGTACAAGGTCTTAAGTCCGTTCTTATAAGCACTTAACAAGTCTTTTAATAGCACTTGCATTGGCACCTTATTGCCTTCAAAACGTGAAGGGTCATAGTTGGTATTGGCTGAAATCGCTTGGTCGACAAACTTCTGCATAATACCCACAAGCTGCAAATAACCTTGGTTATTTGGAATCTGCCAAAGCAGCTCATAGTTTTTGCGTAAACGATCAAACTCAGGCACAACCTGCTTAAGAATACCGTCTTTTGATTGCTTAACGCTGATATAACCACGAGGTGGCTCAATACCGTTGGTCGCGTTACTGATCTGAGATGAGGTTTCAGAAGGCATAAGTGCGGTGAGTGTTGAATTGCGTAGACCTGTTTTTTGGATCTCGGTACGTAATGCTTCCCAGTCATAAGCCAAAGGTTCTTCACAGAACTTATCTACATCTTTCTTATAGGTATCAATCGGTAAGATACCTTGGGCATAAGTGGTTTCGCCAAAGGCTTCACAAGGGCCTTGCTCTTGAGCCAATTTATTCGACGCGCGCAATAAGTAATACTGAATCGCTTCAAACGTGCGATGAGTTAAACCGTTGGCACTGCCGTCAGAATACTTAACGCCATTTTTCGCCAAGTAGTATGCATAGTTAATAACACCAACACCTAATGTACGACGATTTAAACTGGCTTTTTGAGCAGCGATCATGGGGTAGTCTTGATAAGACAATAGGCTATCAAGTGCTCGTACCACTAAATCAGATAATTCTTCTAGCTCATCAAGGTTTTTAAGGCTACCTAGGTTAAACGCAGCCAGTGTACAAAGAGCGATTTCACCTTCTTCGTCGTTTACATCTTGAAGTGGCTTGGTGGGTAATGCGATTTCTAAGCATAGGTTAGATTGGCGAACCGGCGCAACTTCAGGGTTAAACGGGCTGTGAGTATTACAGTGGTCAACGTTTTGAATGTAAATTCGACCAGTACCCGCGCGTTCTTGCATTAAGGTAGAGAACAGATCAACGGCTTTAACCGTTGTCTTACGAATAGAAGCATCTTGTTCATACTGGGCGTATAAACGCTCAAATTTCTCTTGGTCAGCAAAGAATGCATCGTACAAACCAGGGACATCAGAAGGAGAGAATAACGTGATGTCTTGGTTCTTTAATAAGCGCTCATACATCACTTTGTTTAGTTGCACGCCATAATCTAGGTGGCGTACACGGTTCTCTTCAACACCACGGTTATTTTTCAATACCAGCAGTGATTCAACTTCCAAGTGCCATAGAGGATAGAACAAGGTAGCAGCGCCACCACGTACACCACCTTGAGAGCAAGACTTAACCGCAGTCTGGAAGTGCTTATAGAATGGAATACAACCGGTATGGAAAGCTTCACCGCCACGGATTGGGCTACCTAAAGCACGAATACGTCCGCCATTAATGCCGATCCCTGCGCGCTGAGATACGTACTTAACGATGGCACTCGAGGCAGCGTTAATAGAATCCAAGCTATCGCCCGCTTCAATCAAAACACAAGAACTGAACTGACGTGTTGGGGTACGAACACCCGCCATAATTGGAGTTGGTAATGAAATCTTAAAGCTGGACGCAGCATCATAAAAGCGCTTGATGAAATCTAAGCGACGCTCTTTATCGTATTGAGCAAACAAACAAGCAGCGATTAAAACGTACAAAAATTGAGCGCTTTCATAAATGTCACCGCTCACTCGGTTTTGTACTAGATATTTGCCTTCTAATTGCTTCACCGCAGCATAACTGAAGTTCATGTCGCGAGCATGATCTAAGAAGGCGTCCATTGCGGCAAATTCTTCGGCCGTATAGTCCTTTAATAAATCGCCATCGTAGCGATTTTCAGCCACCATTTTTTGTACGTGATCGAATAACTTAGGTGGCTCAAATTGACCATAGGCTTTTTTACGCAAATGGAAGATGTTCAGGCGCGCTGCCAAATATTGGTAGTCGGGTACTTCTTCAGAAATTAAGTCCGCTGCCGCTTTGATCAGGGTCTCATGAATTTCTGATGTAGTGATGCCATCAAAAAACTGTAAATGAGCTTTTAACTCAACTTCAGAAACAGAAACTTTATCTAATCCTTCAGCAGCCCAATGGACCACCTTATGGATTTTTTCTAAATCAATCGTTTCTTGGCGACCATCTCGTTTGGTGACATAAAGCGCGCTGTTCATATATTTAGGTGCCTGTAAAAATCCTGTAATACTTGTATTGCTCAGCTAATGTGAGCAGGAAAGTTGTTTAGAGTTGACGCTCTGCTTGATCTTATTCCAAATGACGTGTAAGTCATTGAGCCGTAGATGTAATTTCTAAACAGAGACACAGGATATTGCGGTTGGGAGTTGATTTCAACCCCTCATGTAGTGTTTGCCTGTGGATAACTTGTGGAAATTGCGTGGACACAAAATATCTCAAAAATACGCTATAATATACGCAGAAAAGGTTGCATTTTTCACATTTGTAACAGAAAAAAACGGAACTCAGTGCAAAGCACTGATTTAGCGTCTAAGTTATATATAAGCCTTTCAATATAACGTAACGGCAGTTCAAAATCGGATAGGGAAACAGCGTGGAATTAAAACATGGTAGCAGTCAGGATGAAAGTTGGCGCATCTTAATCGTTGAAGATGATGAGCGCTTAGCAACCCTGACCAAGGACTACTTGGAGAGCAATGGCCTTCAAGTATCCGTTGAAGGGGATGGAAGTCGTGCTATTGAGCGAATTAAATCTGAGCAACCTGATTTAGTTGTGCTCGATTTAATGCTTCCAGGAGAAGATGGCTTAGCGGTATGTCGTATTGTACGCCCACATTATTCTGGGCCGATTCTGATGCTAACGGCGCGCACCGAAGACCTAGATCAGGTTTTAGGCCTGGAAATGGGGGCCGATGATTATGTGGCTAAGCCGGTTCGACCGCGGGTATTGCTTGCCCGTATTCGTGCCTTATTACGTCGTATGAAAGATAAAGCCGAAAATGAAGCAAGCCCAGATGAGTCTTCCGCTAAGCGTTTAACCTTTGGCAATCTCGTGGTTGATAGTTCAATGCGCGAAGCTTGGTTGGATGGTAATAGCATTGATTTAACCAGTGCGGAGTTTGACTTGTTATGGCTATTGTCTAGCAGTGCTGGCCATGTCCTAACGCGGGAAGAGATATTCCACCAATTACGTGGAATTGAATATGATGGTCAAGATCGCTCCATTGATGTGCGTGTTTCGCGTATTCGTCCTAAGGTTGGTGATGATCCGATTAACCCAAGGCGTATCAAAACGGTGCGCAGTAAAGGTTATTTGTTCGTCAAAGAAATTTAATCCTCTAAGCACCATTCTTTAAATACCACTCTTTTGAGTGGTATTTTATTTCAGCTTGAATAATTTAGGGAGAAAGAGCATTTTTATTCGAGTGTATTCTGGTTTATTAGCCGCGCTTATTATGGTGGTTTTATTATGTATGCTAGCGCTGCAATTAGTCGATCATATTCGTGGTGCTCAGTTTAACCAAGATATGGTGCGGGGCAGTCTGCATTTAATCACTTCGCGATTGCAATACGATTTAACGGAACAGGGAGATTTAGAAGCACGCTTTGATGCCAAAATTGATATTGTCAGCAAAGAGTTGGCGAATCTAGATGAATACCAATTAAGCCGATTAGAGCGTAATAAGGTATTAATTTTATCCGATGATATTGCCAGTGAGGCTAAGCTCATTTCTATCTTAGATGATGAAACCTTAATTAAGACAACCCTGAGAAATGTTACCGAGGTGCAGGCGCAGGCGACAGGGCAGTTATTATTAGAAGACTGGCAGCGAAGTGGATTAGCGATTGAAACCTTTTTGGATAATATTGCCCATCAGTTTGGTTATCCACTCAGTTTAATTCCTTTGCAAGCCGTCAAATTGAGTAAAGGCGATCTTGGGCGAATGCAATACGGTGATGTATTAATGCGTATTGCGATTGATGGGGAAAGCGCCGATGCCTTAATCAAGGTGCCAGGGAAAAATAAAATTATCCGCATGGGGCCTATTCATTCTTTTAAACGCTATACCCCGACCGGTATCGTTATTATCGTATTGATAGGCTTTATGTTGCTGGGGTTAGGGGTTTATTGGGTTGTTAGCTCGTTTGAAATGCGTTTACGCAAGCTAGAGCAAGCGACCAGTCGTTTATCACAAGGGCATCTCAATGCCCGTGTGGGCATAAATGGTTCAGACCCTGTTAGCCGTTTAGGTCAGGCCTTTAATAAAATGGCGGACCATATTCAGCGCTTGATTAGTGTACAGCGAGAAATGGTACGCGCGGTATCTCATGAGTTAAGAACACCGGTTGCGAGAATTCGATTTGGTGTGCAGATTATTGAAGATAGTGTGGGTGATAACCCTTATGTCGCTAAGCAGCTTGCAGGTATGGACTCAGATATCCAAGAGTTAGATGAGCTGATCGATGAGATTTTAACTTATGCTCGCTTGGAAGAAGGTGGGCCGTTATTAGATTTTGAATTGACCAATATTCAAGATTTAATTTTACAATTGATTGATGAAGCAAGGCCTCCAGAACATGTCGCAGTGGAATATGGTGGGGCTATCGGTTCTCAACATGAGGCGGAGGTCGAATACCGTTACATGCATAGAGCCATTCAAAACTTGATTGGTAATGCCTGTCGATATGCGAAATCGCAAGTGATCGTGACGTTTTCTGTAGGGGCAGATACCTGTCGAGTTGATGTGGCAGACGATGGACCAGGAATTCCAGAAGCAGAATGGAACCGAGTTTTTACACCCTTTGCTCGTTTAGATGATAGTCGTACACGTAGCTCCGGCGGTTATGGCTTAGGTTTATCCATTGTTCGACGCATTACTTACTGGCATGGTGGGCGAGCCATGGTCAGTCGAGACGAGCGTTTGGGTGGCGCTAAATTCAGCCTAGTTTGGCCAAAGCGGCATCAAGAAATAAATTAATACGTTAGAGTAAGTCGTTAAATTCCAGGTTGCGTTAACAAATAGTAACGTTTAGCTACCTTTAGAATACAGACAAGGCGAAATATTACAGGCAGTATTTAACTCACGTATCCTTTGGACACGTGGTGAGAATGTAGCGAAAATATTCGCTTTTTGGGGCTCTTTATTGGGCTCCTTTTTTTTGCCTAAAATTTATCGAAATTATTTCCCTCAATATTAAACCGGTTCGATACCGATAAGATTCTCATGGCAGGCTTGCAGGGATTGCTGTAAAAAATCCTTCATATAGCTAGTATCTTGTTGCTCTTGTCGAATAGCGGCATACAGAGTCGGCCAGATGCCCTTTTTTCCTAGGGGTCTTGAGCTGATCAGACCGGCATTCAAATACGGCTGCAGTGCCCAGTTAGGCAAGCAAGCGACACCGCGGCCACTCGCGACCAATTGCACTATCATCAATGTTAGATCCGCTTGACGCGTATTATTCGGCTCTATACCTGAAGGCTCTAGGAATTGAGTGAATATGTCCAAGCGCTTACGCTCTACTGGGTAATGGATTAAGGTTTCTGCTGCTAAGTCGATCGCTTCTATGTACTTACTTTCGCTAAGGGAGTGCTGATTGGCAATGGCTAATAAAGCTTGGTAGCGAAACAGTGGTTGATAGTGAATGCCGGCAATTGGGCTCGGATCGGCAGTGACTACTAGGTCTAGATCACCGCGGGCGAGGGCGGGTAAAGGATCAAAATGGAAGCTGGCCATCAA
>CAXIBC010000132.1:0-6440 GCA_964022115.1 uncultured Oleispira sp.
TTAACGGATTTTATAGCCTTAATCCACTGATCTCTTAATTCATAGATCTCTTAATCCAAAGATCTCTTAATCCATAGATCTCTTAATCCATAGATCAATGTGCTGTTCTAACAGATCCAGTGGTAAGGCGCCTTGCCCTAATATGACCTGATGAAACTTGGCAAGTGAGAATCGCTTGCCTAAGGCTTCTTCGCTTTTTGCCCGTAAGCGTTCGATTTCCATGGCGCCAATCTTGTAACTGGTGGCTTGACCTGGCATGACGATATAGCGCTCAATAGCATGAATGGAATCCTGCTTAGAAAATGGGGTATTGGCTAAACGGTAGGCCAGCGCTTGCTCTAGGGTCCAGCCTTTGGCGTGTAAGCCGGTATCAATAACCAAGCGAGTCGCCCGCCAAAGCTCCATAATTAATTGCCCATAACGCTCTTCGTTAGACGTATAACCCCCCATCTCATCCGCTAGTTTTTCCGCATATAGGGCCCAACCTTCACTAAAAGCCGTGAAACTTAATAAGCGGCGAAAGCTGGCAAGCTCTTCATTTTCTCGTGCTAGTGCTACTTGTAAGTGATGCCCTGGCAATGCTTCGTGATAGGCCAAAGCGGCTAAGCGATACTTAGGTAGGTCGTATTGGCGAGCCGGATTAACATAATAATAACCTGGTTGCGAAGCATCTAATGGGGGTTGTTCATAAAAGGCAATAGGGGCACTTTTTTGGCGATACTCAGCCACAGGTTTTACCACAATAGGGGTTTTGGGTAGCTTAGAAAAACTCAAGTGTAAGCGCATAGACATGGCGGCAACCTTGTCTCTTTGATAAGCAATAAAGTCTTTTTCACCTTGGCTATCTTGATTAAAGCGTTCGGCATTATCTTCCATCCAGCGGAAGAAATCAGTTAGATCTATGCTGGCTAGGTCAGTATTTTCAGTATCCATATTAGGATAACCAAGAGGTTTAATAAGGTGGCGAATCTTTGCTTGAATACGGGCGACTTCGGCTAGACCTAATTGGTGGATTTGATCCACTGACAGATCGGTAGTGGTATGACTTTTTAGCAGTAGTTGATAATATTCTTGGCCATCAGGTAAATCACTTGCGACTTGAAATTCTGCAGCGCGGCCTTGCTGCTGCTGGAGGAATTTTATTAGATCTTTATAAGCCGGTAATAACGAGCGCTGCAGGGCCTTTTGGGCTTTTTTTAATAATACTTTTTCACTTTTAGAAAATAGCTCTAACGCTTCAACCTTGTGTTTGAAGTCTTGCCAAATGGGGCTATTGCCTTGGTCATTAAAAGGGGCGCCTTCAATAACCTTTTGTGCGGCATTGATGACATAAGGGTAAACGAATTTTGGTGCCATGATGCCGGCCGCTTCTGCTTCTTCTAAACGGACAATTAATTCACCAAATAGGTGGCGAACGCCCTTGATACGCTCGATATAATCATGAGCCGCTTGGATATTATTAATCCCTTGGTAGTTGATTAAAATATTGGGGACTCGGGTATGCCAGCCGCCCATTTGGGTCAGTATATAGCCGTGGTGGGTAAACGGCGTAAATAATAAAGCTTCTTCGATATGCTGTAATAATAGTTCATAGGATAAACGATACTCAGGGCTTAAGGCCCCGTGTTCAAGCGCCAGCAGTTGCTGACGAAAGCTTTGCATTTGCTGTGTGTATTCTTGCTCGGCTAATGACGAGATATCATCCCATTCAAATTGCCCTTCCATTGCTAAGGTGCTGCGTAATACTGGGCTGGAGTCTAATAAGTACTGATAATATTGCTGAAAAATGGCGTCGGCTAGAGCGTGATTTTGCTCAATTTGAAGTTGGTTGAATGTGGGCTCTGGTACTTCAGTGACGGATCGTAATGGATTAAATTGACAAGCCGTTAGGGAGCCTAGGGTACAAAAAATGACGATTAATCTTAAGATTAGAGGACTGGAGAATTTGAGTATTTGACGGTCTAATTTCATGAGGCTTCTTATTGGTTGAGCGCATAGTCTTAAGTTGGCCCTCATAATAGCAGGGGCTGAAGGGCGCAACCAGTAGTGATAATCAGATTTATTTGATTAGCTTTAGCAATGTATTTTGAAAGAGGTTGAAGTTATTATTCAGCCCTGCCGCCGCTATTTTAGAGTGTCCTGCACTCGCGCAGGCGATCGCTTCCATAGTGGAAAGACCGCGTTGATTGCGGCGTAACTTAAATTGACTTATTAGCTGAGTATCATGCTCAGTATTAATCTTCACTTTCGCTAATTTTTTTAACCATGGGCTTTGGCGCAACATTTTTTGGCTTTCTTGCCAGGTGCCGTCAATCACCCAGAGTTTTTTGATGTTAGGGTGAACATCTTTAATATCTTCGGCCTCTTCTGAGGGGTAAAGTAGGTATTGGCCTTCTTCTGTGCTTACACTATCAAAGGCTATCTCACTGTCGATAAGCTCTACTTTTCTATGCCATTTAATACGGCTTATTTGCGGGCTGCTCAAGGTCGCCCATTGCGCGGTATTATCGTTTTTTTGCCACTCTTTTGGATGGCTGCAAATCATCACCGGAAATGGCATGTCGATAGATTGAATCTGTTCGCAGACGCAGTGGCTTGTCGGCAATCGGCAGTGAATGCAATGAGCGCAATAAAAAGGTGATAATAAACTGAGCATTTAATCTTAACCTAATACCCTAGCTGAGTTTTGGCATGACAAAAGGAGATGCCGTCGATGTGGTGAATACGTGCTTAGTTAAGGTTTGGTGAACGTGACCGCAACCATCGCAATAGACTATTATGAACCAAGGGGTACCATTTTTTGCTCGTTCTAGGCTATCTTTGGATTTAAAATGTTCAATACCTTCGATGTTGCAATTAGGGCATTTTGGTTCGGCCATGGTAACCTCGGTTAGATTAAATAGTTATAAATATCATAGGTAAGAGTTAATAAGATGCAATTATCGGTTATGAGTTCCTATACGCAAGTACTGAAACAGTTTTTGATGCTAACAAAGCTTTTAAATAGCCGCTTTAGCGGTTATTACAGGGCTTTTATAAGTGGTTTATTATTACTGTTGTCACTATCTCAGGCACAGGCTTTTCCTCGCGCTGAATTAATTGAAGAAACTAAGATAGAGAATACTGAATACCGCTTGGTATTATCTGAGTTGAAGCGTAAGCAAGCAACAACGTCAGGGGAAATCGAGCGCCTAATCAACGGCGATGTCATTCGACAACTTTGGAAATTATCGGTTAACCACGATGTCGAGCAAGTTATTGAGCATTATTTAGCTCAGTGGAAGGGTGCTCAAATAATGTATCGCTGCTCGGGGCTTGATTGCGGAAGCAGTAACTTTTGGGCTAATAAAATTTTTAATAACGGTAAGTTATATGGTCGTGATGCTAATCAGGCCTATCTAGTTGCCATGGTTCCTGGTTCGCCAAATCGTATTTTTGTATTGTATGCCGTGCAACGTAGCCAGCAAAAGATGTATTTTAATCTTGATCAAATATTGAGTTCAGATGCATTAACGGATAAAGATGTTGAACGTAATCAGTTGATGATGTTATTACAGCAAGAGGCGGGTTGGTTACCAGGCTTAAATACGGTTGATGGTCGCATTGATGAGCAGAAGTCGAAGGTATTGATAACGACCTTAAAGAATTTGGATGCCAGTATTAAGCGTCGGCTTTATTTGGTTATTCACTGTTACCAAGCCAATACCATGGCGGATAACTTTGCTTGTTCTACTAGGCTAGCGCAACAATTACGTGCCGCTATCTATCAGGATTTTGAAATACAAGTATTTGGTCATGGTGCCCTCACCTTGCCTCCTGGGGATGATCTTAAGCCGCAATTGCGCTTTATGCTCTGGCCAAGGCAACAGTAACCACTATGATGAGAATTGGAGAATAAATAATGGCTAAAACAGTCGCTCTCGTATTAGGCAGTGGCGGAGCACGAGGCATGGCGCACATAGGTGTTATTGAAGAAATAGAAGCGCGTGGATATGAGGTCATCTCTGTTTCTGGTTGCTCTATTGGTGCCATAGTGGGTGCTTTTTATAGTGCCAACAAATTAGATGAGTTTACCTCGTGGGCGCGCTCGCTTAATTATTTAAATGTACTGCGCTTGGTTGATTTTAGCTTTATTAGTAATGGCGCAATACGTGGCGATAAATTGTTTTCAGTGCTTTCGGATATGCTAGGTGATGTTCAAATTGAAGATCTAAAAATTCCTTATACCGCCGTGGCGACCGACTTAGTCAGTTCAAAAGAAGTATGGTTTCAGCGTGGTTCCCTCGAAAAAGCTATGCGTGCTTCGGCCGCTATTCCAGGGCTGATCCAGCCGGTTGAGTATGATAATAGATTGTTTGTCGATGGTGGCGTCCTTAACCCACTGCCGATTGCAGCATCGGTATCGGCTCATGCTGATTATATTATTGCGGTTGATTTAAGCGCTGATGTTCCGATTCCTGTGATTAAAGATGCTAAGCAGTTAGCAGCGGAGGCGAAAGAGCAAGCGAAAGAAAAAGAGGAGTTTGAGCGGACGGCAAAGCTAGAGGCTGAACGCCAAGCGCAAGCACTTCAAAACCAGCAAGGTGAAGAACCCACGCTAGATGGGCAAAGTGAGCAGGGTGAGCAGGATGAGAAAAAAGAACAAGCAAAGGTTGCTGGAATAATATCCAGCACATTGAAGCAAATGACCCCAGATACTGTGGTGCCAAATGCTTGGTTGAATAGTATGGCGAATAAAGCCAGTGACTGGTTTAGCTCTGACGCCAGTGGTGGCAGTGGTGGTGGCAGTGGTGGTGGCAGTGGTGATGGCAGTGCAAGTGATAATAAGTCTTCGGTAGCAAAAGCAAAAGAAGAAATCAGTGGCTCTAAAATGGGTAAGTTAGGCATCTTGTACCAGATGTTTGAAGTGATGCAAACGTCGCTAAGCCAATATAAAATTGCCGGTTATCCGCCAGATCTGTTGGTTAAAATCCCTAAAGATTGCGTCGAAATGTATGAGTTCTATCGTACGGAAGAACTGGTAGAACTCGGCCGTCATATTGCCAAAGAAGCCTTAGATGCGTTTGAGCAAGGGCACAGTAGTCTATACGGTCAACGATTGGGTTAACTTTGACTGAGCTAGCCTAGATTGGCTAGCTTCTAAACTTGGTTGCTCGCCAGCTCAATGCTAGAATGTGGGCTAATTTTATTATCCAATTTGTGTCGGTGCCTTTGTGACCCATTCTTTAGATTCAGTTACACCCTTAGAATCATCTGTTTTTGTGCTTTCCAGTGAAGCCTGTGAAGAAGCATTGGCTGAATTATTGACCCTGCAAGATTTGCTGCGTTGGGGCATTAGCCGTATGCATGAAGCGGGTTTGTATTTTGGCCATGGCACCGATAACGCGCGCGATGATGCGGTCATGTTGGCCACTCATGCGTTGCATCTTCCTTGGGATATCGATCATGAATGGCAGACTGCGCGGTTAACGCGCTCTGAACGTCAAAAAATCATTGAGTTGTTTGCCCGTCGCATTAATGAGCGCATGCCAACCCCTTATTTAACCGGTGAAGCCTGGTTTTATGGTTTACCCTTTAACGTTGATGAGCGTGTATTAATTCCGCGTTCGCCGATTGCGGAAATCATTGCCGCGCGTTTTCAACCTTGGTTAGGTAATAAACCGGTTCATCGCATCATGGATCTCTGCACAGGTAGCGGCTGTATTGGCATTGCTTGTGCGATGGAGTTTCCTCAAGCTCATGTCGAATTATTGGATATCTCTTTTGATGCTCTCGCACTGGCCGATGAGAATATTCTTCGCCATCAGTTAAGTGATCGTGTGATAGCACTGCAGTCAGACTTATTCAGCGCCGCTGATGGTAAATACGATATTATTGTCTCGAATCCACCGTATGTGGATGCCGACGATATGAGCTGTTTGCCAGAAGAGTTTCATAATGAACCTGAGCTTGCCTTAGCGGCAGGGGAAGACGGTTTGGATTTAGTGCGCATTATGTTATCTCAGGCGCGTCAGTATTTAGCCGATGATGGTATCTTTATTGTTGAGGTCGGTAATAGCTGGCCGGCGTTAGAAGAAGCGTACCCAAGGGTACCTTTTATGTGGCAAGAATTTGAAATGGGCGGTCACGGGGTGTTTGTATTAACCGCCGACCAGCTCGATGAGTGCGCTGAAGCGCTCAAGCTATAAATAGAAACCTAATAAGTTTATAAAACGATCCAATATTGGGTATTTATTCCGCAAAACGGCGTAAATACGTCCCTGTAGCCTCAGCTAAAACATCCATGTTTTAGATGTTTGCTTCATCAATACCCAAGACTGGATCTTAAAGTGTTTATATATTCTATATCTGAGTGGTTTACCAAGCTAAATCGTTCAAACTAACAAAATTTAAAACGGACAAAAATATGTCGGGTAATACATTTGGTAAAAGTTTCACCG
>CAXIBC010000133.1:0-6422 GCA_964022115.1 uncultured Oleispira sp.
ATTATTTTTTCTCCCCTGCGGTTGCATTTTTAGCGGCTTCTTTTGCTGCTTTTTTCGCAGCCTTGTCTGCGGCTTCTTTTTCAGAAGCAGCAGCCAGTGCAAGAACTTCTTTACGAAGATCTTCTGGCGCTAGTGGGAATTCAAGAATACGACGAGATTGGAAATAGGCTTCCGCAACGCTGCGCGCTAAAGTACGCACACGTAAGATATAACCTTGGCGTTCGGTCACAGAAATCGCATGACGAGCGTCTAGCATGTTAAACGCGTGGGAAGCTTTTAATACTTTTTCATAAGCGGGTAAGGCAAGGCCTGCGTCGATTAAACGAGCGCAGTCTTTCTCATGCTGATTAAAGGCTGAAAATAAGAAATCAACATCGGCATGTTCAAAGTTGTAAGCCGACATTTCAACTTCGTTTTGATGGAAAACATCACCATAAGTAACCGGTGTGCCATCAGGGCCATAAGTCCATACTAGGTCGTAAATGGAATCTACGTTTTGTAAGTACATGGCAATACGTTCAAGACCATAAGTAATCTCGCCCGTGACTGGATAACACTCTAAGCCACCCACTTGCTGAAAGTAGGTGAACTGAGTAACTTCCATGCCGTTTAGCCAAACTTCCCAACCAAGACCCCAAGCACCGAGAGTCGGTGATTCCCAGTTGTCTTCTACAAAACGAACATCGTGAACGAGAGTATCAATACCGATCATCTTAAGAGATTCTAAATACTTCTCTTGAATGTCTAATGGCGAAGGCTTCATAACTACCTGAAACTGGTAGTAGTGCTGTAAGCGGTTTGGGTTTTCACCATAGCGACCATCAGTAGGACGACGGCATGGCTGAACATAAGCGGCATTCCAAGATTCTGGGCCAATGGCACGCAAGAAGGTTGACGTGTGGAACGTGCCCGCACCGACCTCTAGATCAATAGGCTGGCTAATAATACAGCCCTGTTCGGACCAGAACTCTTGCAAGGCGGCAATTAGGCCTTGAAAGGTTTTTATATTATGGCGGCTTTGTTCAGATGCTATTTCAGACACGATGCGACCTTCTATGCTAAAAACGTTAAATATGGAGATACGAAAGGCTGGGATTATAGCAGTGCTGAGCGCCACAGGCACTAGCTTTTATACACCATTTAGTGCCTTTGCTAAGGTAGGAAAAGCGTCGCTCTGGCACCGGCTTTGGAGTTACTGAGGGTGAGCTGACCTTGTTGACCAAGACCTTTGTGGGCTTGGCAGATCATCTCGACAAAGGTGAGGCCTAGTCCGGTTCCTTCAACTTTAGTCGTATCCGTTACCCCCGCTAAAACATCTTGGCTAAAACCCGGGCCGTCATCGTGTACTATGATGCTAAGGCTTTGATTAGCACCTTCTTCATCCAAGAGTTCAACTTGTTTCGCGCCGGCTTGGGCGCTATTGGTAATGAGTGTAACGAGGGCCAGCTGAATCAGCTGTTCGTTATAGATGCCTTGAGCATCTTGGTGAATGTGGTTATTGATGGTTAATTCAGGGAACTGTAAACGGCAGGAGTCGATTGCATTATTGGCGGTATCTCTTGGCCAAGCATCATCCATGGTGAAATTATCTTTATTTTCTAAGCGAAATATACTGACCAGCTTTAGCGTATTCTCTTTTAATTGATTGGTTTGCCTAAGCATAGGGGCTAGTTGTTTCTGGTATTCACTTGGCAGTTCGTTAATTAATATATCTTGTTGGGCAGAAAGGGATTGCAGTTGATTCTTTAAATCGTGCACATGGGCCGCAACCAATAATTCAAATTTAGATTCTGTTTTCATTCTGCTACTGCTCTGCATAATCTATCGTAAGTTTTACGCAGCTTGGCATAGCGCCCAAAGCGTTCGTCCGTTTTCGCAACCTCGCCAATACGTATTAATAACTGACGGCAATCTTGCAGAATTTTTTTATCTGGACCATCTCGCTCCATTAATGCAATTTTAGCTTGGGCTGCGTTCAGTAAAACACTAATACTCGCTTGTTCGTACAGCGTTGCTTGATCAAAGCAGACGATGGCTTTTTCCAACTCACCCTGCTCAAAGTAACTCACCGCTTCATCATTGAGACTAGTCGTATGGCGCTTAAGGGCTTCACCATTTAGTTTATCATCTAGCTGGTTTAGCTTAACCGCTTGTTTTTCAGATAGCTCTAGCGCTTTCAATTCATCAATCATTTGCTGGGCTTTTACCGATTGATCGGTATCGATATAAGCTTCGGTCATTTGCAGCTTATAATCAATTTTTGGGCATTCAAGTTTGACAAATATAACTTCGGCTTTATCGGCACTGAGTCTTGCTGCAGGTTGGTTGTTCATTGTGAAATGAGTTTTACTCTCAATGATGGAGGCTTCAAATAATGATTCTTCATCTTCGGAATAATCTTGGCGTAGTTCATCCAACGCCCGAAATGCTTCGCTGGCTTTATTTTTTGTTTGTCGCTCATTAGGGTTATTGAGAAGAGCTTCTGTGGAACGAGCAAACTGTAGATAATTTTGCACTGATTTATGGCAGGAATAGCGGCCTAATCTAACCGAGTATTTAAAGGCGTTTTCGGCGACCGCCATATCACCATTCTCAAAGGCAATTCGGCCTAACTCCATTTGCCTTAAAACAGCTTTGGGAGAAATAGCGAGGGCTTTTTCAAGTGCTTCTTGAGCCTCGATAGGCTTATCTATAGATAATAATATTTTTGCCATCCAGTCGTAACATTGTACATATAGTGGATGATCAACCAAGGTTCGGTTTAATAAAGCTAACGCACTATTAGGGTCCCCTAGTTTATAGATACAAATAGCTTGGCCAAGCTTAGCCCAAGTAACAGAACGTTCATTCAAGAGCTGTGAATATACTTTAAGGGCTTGTTGAAACTTCTTTTGACGTAATAATAATTGCCCAAGCATACGTGAGGTAGGTAATCGCAGGCGCGGATTGTTTGTTAATACGGTTAAACAATGCTTGATGGCCAAATCATACTTTTGTAGATCAATGGCTTCGTTCACTTGGCGCAATTCTTCTTTTACCGTAATGATACGGGTTAAGCGTTCTTTTAAGATGTTAAGGGTATAGGGCTTTGTTATATAACCATCAGGGTCGTACTCCAAAGCTCCCATCACCATTTCAATGGCGTTTTCACCGGTAATTACAATAAATAACGAGGTTGCGCGCAAGCGCTTGGTGAAGCGAGCTTCTTCTAATACCTGCTGACCGTCTTTGCTGCGACCGAGATTATAATCGGAAAGAACGATGTCATAATCATGTTTATGAATGAGCTCCATGGCTTCAATGCCATTGGTGGCAACATCAATTTCGCTACCCCCTAAAATAGTCGTCATTTTTTTCAATGAGCTGCGGGCTTCAACGAGGTCATCGACGATTAAAATGCGCCTTCCCGCTAAAGCTTTTTCTAAATTAATCATAAGACTTAACCATGCGTCCTTTGCGAGCCAATAGCCATCAATAGCAGGTTGAATAATTGCTATGTAAGGTTAAGTCTAGCAAAGCTTTTCAACTTCGCTCGAGTAAAGCTAGGCCGATAGGATGTTGGTCAATGTCGGCTTAATTACGCCAGAAAGCTGGGCTGATTAAGACTAAGAAGGTAAAAATTTCTAAGCGCCCCAATAACATAGTAATGGACAAAATCCATTTTGCGACATCACTGATATCACCATAATGAGCAGCGACTTCTCCGAGCCCTGGCCCTAGGTTATTCAGACACGCACCGACGGCGGAAAAAGCCGTAACGTGATCTAACCCAGTGGCCAGCAAGGCAACCATCATAACCATATAGGTAAGGATATAAACCGAGAAAAATCCCCATACAGACTCAAGCACTCGATCATTCACGGTACGCTTATTAATTTTTACCGGAATAATCGCATTGGGATGAATCAAGCGACGAACTTCACGTATGCCTTGCTTATAAATTAGTAGAATACGAATAACCTTCATGCCGCCTCCGGTAGAGCCAGCACAGCCGCCAATAAATGCCATCATAAATAATAAAACTGGCAGAAATACCGGCCATTCGGCAAAACCTTCGGTACCAAAACCCGTCGTAGTAGCAATGGATACCAGCTGGAATAAACCATTACGCACGGATTCCGATAAGGTATAGGTATCGGTTAACCAAAGTGCAGAAACCGTTAGTACAGCCCCGCCAAGCAGAACCGAGCATAAAAACTTAAATTCAGAATCGAGAAAATAATGAACAATGGATTTGTTTTTCCAAGCATAAAAGTGAAGTCCGAAGTTCAATACCGATATAAGCATAAAAATCATCGCAATCGCTTCTATGGTAGGACTATTGAAATAGCCTAAAGAGGCATCATGGGTTGAAAAGCCTCCAATCGCGACAGTGGCAAAACTATGACCAATGGCATCGAATAACGACATACCCGCAAACCAATAGGCCGCCGCACAAGCTATGGTGAGGGATAAATAAATATACCAAAGCGCTTTTGCCGTCTCTGTGATTCTTGGGGTCAATTTAGAGTCTTTAACTGGGCCTGGAGTTTCTGCGCGAAATAGCTGCATACCACCAATGCCGAGCATAGGTAATACCGCAACGGCTAATACAATAATCCCCATACCACCGAGCCACTGTAGCTGCTGACGATACCAAAGAATGGATTGGGGTAAGTCATCTAGACCGGTAATAACGGTCGCCCCCGTTGTCGTCCAGCCTGATAAAGATTCGAAAAAAGCATCGGTATAGCTCAGTCCTGGATGTTCCGCTAGGTATAAGGGTAGGCTGCCGGAAAAGGCCAATACCAACCAGAATAATACCGTAATGATAAAACCATCGCGGGTTTTTAACTCTTGTTTATGGCTATGAACAGGAAGCCAAACAAGAAAGCCGATACCAAAGGTAATGAATAATGCGTATAAGAAAGCATTCACAGTACCATCATGGTAGATAGCAGAAACCAACATGGGAGGCACTAGGGTAAAGCTGAAAATCATCATCAGCAGCCCAAGTACTCGAGCAATAACAGAAAAATGCATGCTTAGAAAAATCCTTACAAGGGGCGCTTAAAAGAAGCCCAATCCAACTTGGAATAGTCTTTCAACTTCGGGAATTCGGCGCTTATCAACAACGAATAGGATTAGGTGGTCATCCGATTCAACTACGATATCATCGTGGGCGATAATGACTTGAGTCCCGCGTACAATAGCACCAATCGTCGTCCCTTTTGGTAAGTCGATATCTTCCACAGCACGACCTACAACTTTTGACGTTAGCTTGTCACCATGGGCAACGGCTTCAATGGCCTCGGCTGCACCACGACGCAGTGAGTGAACATTCACTACATCCCCACGTCTAACGTGGGTCAGCAAGCTACCAATGGTTGTTTGCTGAGGAGAGATGGCAACATCAATAACGCCGCCTTGAACAAGATCGACATAAGCGGCCTTGTTAATCAGGGTCATCACTTTTCGTGCGCCTAAGCGCTTGGCCAGCATAGAAGACATGATGTTGGTTTCATCATCATTGGTGACGGCACAGAAAACGTCGATATTCTCGATATTCTCTTCTTCTAATAACGCTTGATCCGTAGCACTGCCCATTAAAACAACAGTTTTCGACAGGTTTTCACTGAGGAACTTAGCGCGCTTGGGGCCATGCTCTATGAGTTTTAAGCGATATTTTGATTCTAACGTTTTGGCCAAGCGATAGCCGATATTACCACCTCCGGCAATAAGGATACGTTTATACGATCCTTCTTCCCGGCGTAATTCGTTCATGACTTTTTTGATGTGGTTTTTAGCCGCGATGAAAAATACCTCATCATCGACTTCAATCACAGTATCTTCGCTCGGTAATATGGCTTTGCCGCGGCGATAGATAGCCGCAACCTTAGTATCCGCCGAAGGCATGTGTTCTTTTAATTTTTTCAGTTCTTGCCCTACCAAAAGTCCACCGTGATAAGCACGTACCGCAACCAGCTGTACTTTTTCGTCGGCAAAATCCAATACCTGTAACGTGCCTGGGTATTCTAATAAGCGCTTAATGTAGTTGGTTACCACTTGTTCGGGAGAAATAAGCACATCGATAGGGAAAGCGTCAGATTTAAACAGTTCTTTCTGCTTTAAATACGCATTAGAGCGGATTCGACTGATCTTGGTAGGGGTGCGAAATAAGGTATAAGCAACCTGACAAGCAACCATGTTGGTTTCGTCAGAGTTGGTCACAGCAATCAGCATGTCGGCATCGTCGGCCCCTGCTTGGCGTAAGACCTGAGGGTAGGAACCCGTACCCGTCACGGTTTTGATATCGATGGAATCTTGCAGTTCACGTAGCCGCTGAGAATCGGTATCAATTACTGTAATATCGTTTTGCTCGTTGGCTAGGTTCTCTGCCAAGGTGCCGCCTACTTGGCCGGCGCCTAAAATAATGATCTTCA
>CAXIBC010000134.1:0-6243 GCA_964022115.1 uncultured Oleispira sp.
GTTGTCGCTTCGTGTTCGACCACGGCGCTAGGGTTTTTACTTTCTATATAGGGGAAAGTATGAGCGCCAGATTTATCACCAATAAGTAGCGAGTCACACTGGGTATAGTTACGAGCGCCTGAGGCACCTGGGCCCATGCGTACTAAACCACGATAGGAGTTTTGGCTTTTACCCGCGGAGATACCTTTAGAAATAATGGTCGACTTGGTATTTTTACCCAAGTGAATCATCTTAGTGCCGGTATCGGCTTCTTGGAAATTATTGGTTAAGGCAACGCTGTAGAACTCACCGACTGAATTGTCACCTTTTAAGATGCAGCTTGGGTATTTCCAAGTAATCGCTGAGCCGGTTTCAACCTGAGTCCAAGAAATCTTGGCATTGGTATGGGCAATACCACGCTTAGTTACGAAGTTGTAGATACCACCTTTACCTTCGTTATCACCGGGATACCAGTTCTGCACGGTAGAGTATTTAATTTCGGCGTCGTCGTGAGCAATCAGTTCTACTACCGCGGCGTGTAGTTGATTTTCATCACGCATGGGGGCCGTACAACCCTCGAGGTAACTTACGTGAGAACCTTCGTCGGCGATAATTAGGGTGCGTTCAAACTGACCCGTTTTTTCTTCGTTGATACGGAAGTAGGTCGATAATTCCATCGGGCAGCGCACGCCTTTAGGAATATAAACAAATGAACCATCACTGAATACAGCCGAGTTAAGCGCAGAATAGAAGTTGTCTCTTTGCGGTACCACAGAGCCTATGTATTTTTTTACTAGCTCTGGGTGTTTATGCACAGCTTCAGAAATCGGCATAAAAATTACCCCGGATTCTGCTAATTTCTCTCTGAACGTGGTGCCGAGTGATACCGAGTCGAATACGATGTCGACAGCAACACCCGCAAGGGCCGCTTGTTCGTGTACCGGGATCCCTAGCTTTTCATAGGTGGCTAATAACTCAGGATCGACTTCGTCCAAGCTTTGAGGACGGTCTTCCATACTCTTAGGCTCAGAATAATAAGACACCTCTTGGAAATCGATTTCTGGGTGCTTAACCTGCGCCCAATTAGGCGGGGTCATTTCTTTCCAAGCGGCAAACGCTTTTAAGCGCCATTCAAGCAGCCACTCAGGTTCCCCTTTCTTCTGCGAGATAAAACGGACGGTATCTTCGTTTAGGCCTGGGGCTAAGGTTGCAGATTCAACGTCGGTAATAAAACCGGCTTCGTATTCTCTGTCTATTTGGCGATCGATTTCTGCGTTATCAGTCATAATGAACGACTCTCATCTCTTTCTGATGACCTTGATTGGTAAAGCTTTACACTAATTAAGTGATCGCTTGGGAGTACGAATCAAGGCCTGTGGCCATGGGCAGGCATTTTCAAGCCATTGAAAATGACGGGCCGGAAACTTAGTATGCAATACCATACTAATTTGGTAAGGTATTTTAATCAATACCAAACTGGTATTGATTGCTTAATTATGGGCGCATATTCTATCAAAGTGGGCAGTTTATGACCAATGGTATTAATGCTTTTTCCTAAGATAAGAATAAGTCTTATTAGCGTCATGATTTTAGCTTTCTCCCTAGGCTCTGATATGATGACAGTGATACATTTAATTGAAGTATTAACATGCTAAGAATTGGCAAGCTAACCGACTATGGGTTAGTGGTTTTAAATCAATTAGCTCTGGCCGGAGCTATGAAACAATCGACGGATGATATTGCCCAAGCGACTGGTTTGAGCATTGCGACTGTGCGTAAAGTGATGAAAGCGATTGTTGACGCAGGCCTAGTCATTGCTCAGCGTGGCGCGAAAGGGGGTTATCGCATTGCTCTAGCCCCAAATCAGATCAGTGTATTGGATGTTGTACAGGCGTTTGAAGGACCTATTTCCCTGACAGAATGCAGCGCTGATGATAATCATTGTGAAATTACCGAGTCTTGCTCCCTCGCTTCAAACTGGACTGGGATTAACGACCTGCTTTTGCGTGTACTCGGTGGCATTACCCTAGATGATATTCGTAACCCTGATGTACAAGACAAGCTGCATCACGACATCATTGACCAATTTCAACGAATTCAGCTTGTGAATCTTTAATCTTGGGAATGAGAACTGGGTTATATTAACAAATGTTTATTCAGTGCATTATCATCTCATACCTAGCCAGATTTGAGATGATTATGTATTCCATACTCTGTTCACTCGTTGCCTTTTTAACCCTATCTTTTAGTGTTCCTGCGATTGCCTTTAGCTCGGAAGATGCTGAGCTGCAAGGCCATGGTGCTTTCAGTCGCTTGCATAAAGAATGGATGCTGATGGCGCTTTATAGTGTGAAAGCAACTGATGCGACTCAGCTGGCCAATCCTCAGCGGCTAGAGATTAAAATAGCCAGTGATAAACTCAGTACTCGACGCTTTCGCTCACTTTGGTTGGATACATTGCTAGTAGAGCACGGCAGCAGCAAGGTCGCTGCTATGGAAGCAGAATTGAAGCAGTTTTTTGATGTGATTCAAGGGCCTTTGCAAAAAGGTGATACGCTTATTTTTGAACGCACAGGGCAGCAGACTGAGGTTAAAGTAAATTATTATACTTTAGCGACTTTATCCGCAGAGTTTCTTCCTACGATAGTGCAAAGCTTAGTCGGCAAACACCCACCTACTCAAGCATTAAAAACAGGTTTGAGTGGGCAAGACAGTTTGCGTAGCCAAGTCGCTTTGTCTAACCGCTTTGAACGCCTTGAGCCAAGCTTGCCACGCATCGCGGAAGTATCTCGCTGGGGTAAGCGAATTTTAGCCAGCAACTAAAGCTTTTGATTTTCCATTTTTCGCAGCAAGGCCTTGAGGTATAATTCGGCAAATTATTATCGAATTATACCTTTTAGAGGCTTTCTTACGTCATGTCTGATGACTATCTTGACCGTTTTGGTGGTATTGCCCGTTTATATGGTAACCAGGGTTTAGAGCGCTTGCGCTCTGCTCATGTCTGTATTGTTGGTATTGGTGGGGTCGGCTCTTGGGCTGCAGAAGCCATAGCCCGTAGTGGGGTAGGGGCGATTACCTTGATCGATATGGATGACCTCTGTGTTACCAATATTAATCGCCAATTACCCGCGATGGATGGCAATACGGGTAAGCTTAAAATTGAAGCGATGGCCGAGCGTTTAAAGGCGATTAACCCTCATTGTAAGATCACTTGCCAGATGGATTTTGTCACTGATAAAAATATGCGCGCGCTCATTCATAAGGACTTTTCTTATGTAATAGATTGCATCGATAGTGTGAAAAGTAAGGCGGCACTGATCGCCCATTGTCATATCAATAAAATTCGTATTGTTGTGACGGGGGCTGCGGGTGGGCAAATTGACCCGACCCAGATTAAAATAATCGATGTGAATAAGTGTGCCCACGACCCCTTAATTTCGAAAGTGCGCTCTATGCTGAGGCGGGATTATAATTTCTCGCGCAATCCCAAGCGTTATTATTCAATACCTTGTATCTATTCTACCGAGCAAATGACTTATCCTCAGCCTGATGGCAGTGTCTGCCGGATGAAAAATGCTGAGGATTCGAGTTCGCGCTTGGATTGTGCGTCGGGTTTTGGCTCAGCGACTATGGTTACGGGGACTTTTGCTTTTGTTGCTGCATCTCGTGTGGTTAAACGGATTGCAGAGGGGGCTGGAAAAAAGTCATAAATGGCTAGTTATACCTTCTCAAAGGTTGAAAAACAGATAGACTCAAGGTCTATAATATTATTGTTAGCGCAAGTTCATAACGAGTAGGGTGTGTGATGGCAGATCTAAAATACGATATTTATTTTCGTGGGGAAATCTTACCTGAGGCTGATGAGGCTCAGGTAAAGGCTGCTATTGCAAAAATTTTTAAAGCCGACACTACTAAGCTGGCTCAGTTATTTTCTGGCAAGGTAAATACGATTAAAAAGTCGGTTGATAAGGCAGTCGCGGCTAAGTATCAGCAAGCTTTCAAAAAAGCTGGGGCTAAGGCGGTTATAACTCTTGCTAAAGAGCCTATGAGTGAGCCTATTAATGAACCTGCTAAAAATATCGCAAAAGAAACTACTTCAGAGACTCGCTGGGATATCTTGCCGAGTGGTAGTGATTTATTAAAACCTGATGAGCGCCAGCAGGTGCCAGAGGTTAATATCGATACCAGCGCGATTAAAATGGTATCTCCTTTTGCCGAAGTAGACGTCGCAGAGAAGTCTATTCCGCCAGCCCCAGATACTAGTCATATATCGGTAGCGGAAGCGGGTGCAGATATGAACCCTGATCGTTCTGCCCCTACTCCAGATCTGCAATTGGATTTATCAGATTATACTGTGGCAGAGCCTGGTGCTGAGCTGAGTGATAAAAAGGAGAAAAAGATCCCCCCTGCACCTGATACAAATCATATCAAATTGGTGTAAAGCTTGGCCCAATAGCAGCTATAGTTAATTTAACCCTTGTATACAGCTTAAATTAACCCTCTGAGTTAAACATACTCAATTCAAGCTTTAAGTGAATCGTTTTAGCTTAGAGTGCAGAGAGGCGCAGTGCTATGAAATATCCTCTTATTATTTCTTCGACGAGTTTATTATTGCCTTTTTTACTGCTGGCCTGCTCAACTCATACTCGTTATCCGGATGAGCCGACCCCTCATAAGCAGATTGTCAGCAGTGCGCCTATGTCCTATCTAGCACTCGCGTTTCCAGCAGAAAAAACAGATCTATTAGCCTTGCAGTTAGCGCTAGTAAAGCATAAAAATACAGCGGCGGATAAAGAGCGCTGGTTATTATTACGTGCTATTCCTTATCAATGGTTAACGGTAGAGTGGCAAGGAGAGCAGTTGTTTCTATTAGCCGTAGGCCCTTTTGAAGTGGGCCCTAAGCTTAGCGCTGAAAGGCAAAGGCTGCAGTCGACTTTTGGTCCTCAGTTAGCCATGCCTGCAATCGCTATGCATTCCACCTCTAAGCGAGAGCAAACATTGGGGCAGGTATTGAAATAGCGCTATTAGCACCAGCTTGCAATACCTTCTGGTCGCTCTAATAGTTCTTCGACATTGGCTTCAAGGATTCGATAACCCACATTGCCATACAGTTTTTGTCGACCATTATTAAGCAAATAGCTTGGGCTTCCTTCTAACTTAAACTGATCTCTCATTTCCATATCAGAACACAAGGCGGCAATCGCAGCGCCGCTATCTATTTTATCTTGAATGGCGCTTACCGGCAGTGCCAGCTCTTGGGCGAGCTCTCTAAGGACTTTGATATCACTGATGTCTTTAGCATCGTTAAAGAAGGCACTGCGTATGTGCCAAATCATCTTAGTAAAATCTAGGGTATCTACTTTTTTTTCCGCAACTAAAAGCTGTATGGCTTTTAAATATAAGTGACTATTGGCAGAAGAAATTGGGCGACAGCTTGTCCACACTTGAGGATTAATTGTTAGGTGGGGAAATTGCTCTGCTACCTGCATGACGTGCTGATGAAAACCATCGAAGCCACCTTTTGCTTTCCAGCCCTCACCAATGCGTTTTTCGGTATTGCCAAAAAGAGTAATAAAGTGCTGATTGACTTGAATATCTTGCTCAAACTGTTGATGCAGTTCATCTAGGCGTATTTGCGCGACATAGGCCCAAATGCAAAGTACATCGGTAAAATAATCTAGGGTAACTTTAGCCATGGGGGCCTCTTAAAATGCGTAATTATGAGTATGAATATGGAGTATAACTATAGAGGAATATAGGTACTTGTCAAATCTCGAGTATCACGGCTAGCGTAGGATGTGAATTAACACTATGATGACTATTAAGGAATATCAATCTGAATGGAATCGCAGATAAGATGAATTGTGAAAATAAATCGTTAGTTGAAAAGCATATCGACCTTTCTTGGAATAAAGGTAGGTATGGATTGTTACAACAAATTGTCGCTAAAGGCTTTCGCTATCAAACGACCTTTAGAGAAGGCTTTCGTGACTTTGATGGTTACGTTGAATACGTTGAAAGTATTCGTAAATCAGTCCCAGATTTGTCGGTATCCATTGAGGAAATGATGGCTGAAGATAATAAAGTCATTACATTTTCAACGTTTTGTGGCAGTTTCCAGAAGCCACTCTTTGGTATCCCTGCCAATGGTAAGGTTATCGCGTTTTCTGCCGCTTCAGTTTGGGTTATTTATCGTGGCAAAATAATAGAACAAACAACCATGGTTGACCTAGCAGGTTTGCAGAAGCAGTTAACCGCTTAGCC
>CAXIBC010000135.1:0-6173 GCA_964022115.1 uncultured Oleispira sp.
TTTCCAAGCTTAACACCGGCTAAGATGCTTGCGGGTTTAGGCATAGGGTCGGTAGCTATTGGTTTTGCGTTTAAAGATATCTTCGAGAACTTTTTGGCGGGTATTATTATTTTATTGCGCCGTGAAATGCGCATTAATGATTTTATTTCTTGCCAAGGTTTCGAAGGAACCGTTGAAGAGATTTTAGTGCGTGAAACGCATATCCGAGAAACCGACGGTGAGTTAGTTATTCTGCCAAATAGCTTATTATTTAAAAATCCTCTGACGATAAGAACGGATATTGATCAGCGCCGAACAACCATTATTTGTGGTATTGGCTATGGCGAAAATGTGGATGACGCACGGGCGGTTATCAAAACCGCGGTTAGCGCTTGTAAAACAGTGATTAGTGATGGAAGGCCAGTTGAAGTATTTGCTAACGAGTTTGCTGATTCATCAATTAATTTTGAAGTATCTTGGTGGACTGGCTCTAAACCTCTCGATATACGGGTCTCTAAAGATGAAGTAGTCGCCGCTATTAAGTCAGCTCTTGATGACGCGGGTATTGAGATCCCCTTCCCTTATCGTACTCTTACGTTTAATCAGCCTATTAGTATTAAAGATGCTTAGCTCAGTATTCTAATTCGGCATGCTAGGTCAATAACGATTTTTAAAAGGAAAGTTTATGGATCAGCAAGAGTTGCTTTATGGTTATAGCAGTGTCGCAATCGCGCTCGCTCTATTTGTCGCCATTATTATCGTGAATGAAATGGGTTTTCGAGTTGGTCGTTTTCATCAAGATTATGATGATGCTGAAGTTAAAGCACTTACCGGCTCTGTTCAGGCCAGTGTATTAGGTTTATTGGCGCTGCTATTGGGTTTTACTTTCAGTATGTCAATGCAACGTTTTGATAATCGCAGTATGGCGCTCATTGATGAAGCCAATGCGATTGGTACAGCGATGCTGCGAGTTGAGTTATTGCCTGATATCTATAAAGCGGAAGCTGCAGAACAGCTTAAGCATTATATTGATTTACGCATTGCGATTGGCCAGCTAGATCTTACCAAGCAAACGCAGCGCAAAAGGTATAACGATGAAATAACCGAGGTGCAAAAGAAACTTTGGTCGTTAGCGATTCTAGCGACGAATGAAGATCCAAGGCCAGTCACAACCGGTGCATTTGTTAAGTCACTGAATGATGTGATTGATAGCCAAGGCAAGCGAAACGCCTTATTGCAGATGCATGTCCCAGAAGTTGTACTCTTCTTACTTTTTCTTGTCTTCATTTCATCGGGAGGCATTCTCGGATATTCCGCTGGCTTAAGTGGCAAGCGGGTCTTTATTCCTATTGTTATGATTTCTTTCCTTATTACCTTAATTGTTTTCATTATTATTGATTTAGATCGACCTAAACGTGGGCTTATTCAAGTAAATCAGAGTGTTATGAATACACTGCAGCAATCAACTAACAGGTTCTAAAATCACAAGTTAACGTTAATTGAAGAGTGTAAATGAACATTAGAAATATGTTGCAAGAAGATCTTGCCGAGGTTTTTCGTATTCAAATTGAGTGTTTCAATACTGATCTTGTTGAATCTAACGATTCAGTGATATCCAAATATAAGAGAGAGCCCAGATTTTTGTTTTGTAGCGGTTAAAGATACAAAAATACTGGGGTATACCCTTGCTTTGCCCATGCGCGCTGGTGATATATTGCCATTAAGTGATACTGAGTATTCACTACTGGCTAATGCCGATAGCCTGTATCTTCATGATATGGCGGTGAGTGGCGCATCGACTTATTGGTTACGCCATGGCTTTGAAGCTGTGGTTGCTGATGATGCGGTCTACATGGTTAGAAGCATTTAGGGCAGGAGCAACTCACAGGTGATCAATACCTGATGGAATTGACTTTGGATTATAATCAACAAAATTTAGCCAGTGAATATCCTTGGAAAAAGGTAATAGTTCGTTAATTATGCTTTGTCCACAATGACAGCTTATGGTCTTATTGATAGTATCGTAGACATTACCAACTTGATATGAAACTAGAAGGAAAGGAAAAGCATGAAATTAGAAACTCAAGCAATCCACGCTGGCTTTGAAGACGATCCAACAACACGCGCGGTTGCTGTTCCTATTTATCAAACAACCTCTTATAGCTTCCGTGATACCCAACACGGCGCCGATCTGTTTGATCTTAAAGAACCAGGTAATATCTATACCCGCATCATGAACCCAACTAACGATGTATTAGAAAAGCGCATCGCAGAAATGGAAGGTGGTATTGGGGGGTTAGCGTTTGCATCGGGTATGGCGGCGATTACCGCGGCCATTCAGACCGTTGCTCGCGCTGGGGATAACATCTTAAGTGTTAGCCAGTTGTATGGTGGTACGTATAACTTTTTTGCTCATACACTACCTAACCAAGGCATTGAAGTGCGCATGGCGCAAGGCGATGATCTTGCGGGCCTTGAAGCCTTAATCGATGACAATACCAAAGCCTTGTTTTGTGAATCTATCGGTAACCCAGCGGGCAACATAGTAGATATTCAAGCTTTATCGGATATGGCGCACAAACATGGTATTCCGGTGATTGTGGATAATACTGTAGCGACCCCTATTTTATGTCGCCCAATTGAGCAAGGCGCCGACATCGTTGTGCACTCGCTGACTAAGTACATAGGTGGGCACGGTACATCAGTTGGCGGCATGATTGTTGATTCCGGTAATTTCCCGTGGAAAGATCATCCACGCTTCCCTGCGTTTAACCAACCAGACCCGTCGTATCATGGTGTGGTTTATGCCGATGCCTTTGGCCCTGCGGCGTTTATTGGTCGTGCGCGTGTTGTGCCACTTCGTAACATGGGGGCTGCGATTTCTCCGTTTAACTCTTTCATCATTTTGCAAGGTCTAGAAACATTAAGCCTGCGCATGGAGCATCATACTGAAAATGCCCTGAAAGTGGCTAAGTACTTAGCCGCTCACGATATGGTTGAGTGGGTGAACTATGCAGGCCTTGAGGGCGATAAATACTACGAGCTTGCTAAGAAGGTAGTTGCTGGCAAGCCGTCGGCTATTTTGAGCTTTGGTATTAAAGGTGGCGAGACGAACGGTGCCAAGTTTATTGATGCCTTGCAGATGATTAAGCGCTTGGTGAATATTGGTGATGCCAAGTCACTAGCGTGTCACCCTGCAAGTACAACTCACCGTCAGCTCAACGACGAAGAGTTGAAGTCGGCGGGTGTGAGCCGTGAGATGGTACGTATCTCGGTAGGTATCGAGCATATTGACGACATTATCGCTGATATTGAGCAAGCGTTAGCGGCCGCAAAATAGTTCGCTGCAAAATCGGCTATTGAAAAAAACAGCGAGCTGATAATATAGCGCTCTCGATTGTTGGATGGTTCAGCGGTCGTTAGCGCTATTTTTTTATCTTCTATTTTTCATGAAATTATGGGATTCACTATGTCATTTGGGCAATTTATCGCACTGGCCAGTTTTATTATGTCGGCGGGCATTATCGCAGTCACCTATTGGGTCGGCATTGCACAAGAAACCGTTAAGGTCTGTGTGCCTTTTATTACTGGCTGTACTGATATTACTTATACCGGCTTGGTCGGTGACGCCGGTTTTATCTTTCGTGGTGGGTTGGTGAGTGGCTGTGTCTTTATTTTAGTTTGGTGGCATTGTATGCGTGTTTGGTTGCAGCCGAGTATTCAAAGCCGTGCTAGCCGAATCAACCTGAACCTGATGACCTTTTTTGGCATGTTGGCTGCTGTTGGTCTGATTTGGGGAACCGCAGTATTAGCACCGACCAAAGAGCAAGTATTATGGGGGCCGCATATTCGTGGGGCTAATACCTTTTTTGAAGGTATTTTATTAGCGCTTTCGTTTAATTACTATTTGATCTGGCGTGGGCGTAAAGAGGGGTTATTGAATGTGCCTTCTTTCAAGTTTAAAACCGTCTTGTTTATTTTAATCTGGATCGTACTGGTAGCGTTTGTGGCGAACTCTATTGGCGAACACATGAAGCGTGGTACTAAAATTGCTGAGTGGTGGGCAACCTTGTTTATCTGTATGTACTTCCTCAGTTCATATTGGGACTGGAAGCAAATTAAACTACAGATAGCACAAAACTAGAGTTTCAGATTGCCTTTTAGAAGATGTTATGACGCGTTCAATTGTCGAGAAAAAAGCGCTGTACGCCAGCGCGACCATCAACTTGATGATGGCATTTAGTGGTTGGTTGGCGTACCACTTTTCTAATTCTCAAGCCATTCTATTGGATGGCAACTATTCGTTTATTGCTTTTTTTGTCACCTTAATTGCTATTCGTATTACCTTAATAAAAACTCGTTCAACCGAGACTTTTCCTTTTGGCCAGTATGTATACGAAGCACTATTCTCGTTTGGCAAAGGTTTAATGGTTATCGGAATATTGCTGGTGGCTTTGATTATGAGTATTTCACGAATCTCTCATTATTTAAATGGCTCGCCGGTCGATGTATTAAATACCAGCACGGTATTAATTTATACTTTAGTGATGTTAGCCATGTGTGTTCCTTTAGCCCTATATTGTCGCTATGAAAATAAAAAGATAAATAATGCTAGCATGATTTTAAGAGCTGAATATATCGGCTCTAAAACTGATGCGATTATGTCGTTTTCTACTGGCCTTGTTTTATTCTCGATCGGCTTTATCGATATAGAAGGGCGCTTTGGTTTTCTATATTCAATCGGTGACGCTATGTTGGTTATTGTATTGGTATTAATACTGGTAAAAGACCCTATTATTTTAGCGCGAGATTCTTTTGTTGAAATGGCTGGTGGCACTCTACAAAATAAGCAAGAAAAGCAAAAAATAGAAAATATTCTTCATCAATGTTTACCCATCAATGGACTAAAAGAAAGCTATATTTCTAAGACTGGTAGTAACTATTTTATTGTGGCTTATATTAGCACCGAAGCAATAGACAATATTGGCTCTAAGACGTTAGAACAGTTAAAGCAAACCACATTAGCTGTATTACAACAGAGATATCAGCATGTGATGTTTGAGATTGCGCTCGCCTAGGTACGCTTCGAGAGCTTTAGTTTCTTTATTCATATTTAGCCATGGTAGGTTTGCTTAAAACGATAGATGATAGTTGATCGTGTTATATCATCGATAAAGGAATAAACAACACGCTGTGTTTTGTTCTTTAGTACAAACTTAGACTCATTGACTTTAGCTATTCCAAGGTATGTTTGGAGACTTCCTTGGCATGCAGGGACAGGAAGTTTTGATTGTGCTTTCAACGTTAGCTCTAATAGAGAAATCTTCTAATGAATCTTAGACAAGTAAGCAGCTTCGAATTTGAGCTTGTATTTGGCATTCTCCATGAGAATGCCATTTGGCTTTTATCAAAAGGTATTTTTCAGTGGCCACTTGATTGGCTTGAGTCTATCCGTTCTGAAATTGAAGCTTCAATCGATTCTGGTTTATTTTATGCGGCTGAAATCGATGGTGAATTAATAGCTGTAGTAGAAATTAGATCTGCACCAGAAAAAGTATGGAAAAACGATGAAGCGAAAGCGCTATATATTCATAAGTTAGCCATTCGTCGTAAATATGCTGATAGTGGTATAGGGAAAAATGTCCTTACTCAAATTAAATATAAAGCTATACAGAAGAACATAAGTTATCTGCGCTTAGATTGTGTAGCTCACAATAATAGACTTAGAGAGTACTATGAATCATGTGAATTCGAATTAAAGGATATTGTAGAGGCGGGAGAGGTTAACCTTGCTTTGTACGAGTATCAAGTCCGTAGCTAACTCATACCTACTAAGCGGCTATATCGCACAACAGACGCAATCAAAATATCTGCCCTGCGGATATACATATTTTTATATCTACGAAATAAGAATAGCTGCGGCTCGGTAACTCCCTCTCTATTATGAATGAGTATTATCAAGGCCGTAAATACTGGCTAGAGGAAAGTATCGCTAGGGTATGCAGGCAATCAATGTAGGTTGGCCTTTAGGCCAACATGGTTGGGGTGAGATTTCGATTTAACCGTCGCCCTAAAGGACGACCTACAATTAATATTAACCGTCGCCCTAAAGGACGACCTACAGAAGATTAATACATGTAGGTTGGCCTTTAGGCCAACAAGCCCTCTTAGCCAGCAGCCCTAGTGCAAATTAG
>CAXIBC010000136.1:0-6133 GCA_964022115.1 uncultured Oleispira sp.
CAGGTAATGGCAGTCTAACCTGCTTTACCCGCGACAAATGGATTTGTCCGTCTCTCTTGGCCAAAGGTAGAATTAGGCCCATGCCCTGGTACAAATGTAATATCATCCCCTAGTGGAAATAACTTATTACGAATCGACGCCACAAGTTCTGCATGATTGCCTTGTGGAAAATCTGTACGACCAATTGAGCCTTGAAATAGCACATCCCCAACCAGCGCTAGCTGATCGTCTTTGCTATGGAAAATGACATGGCCAGGAGTATGCCCTGGGGTATGAATCACATCTAAAGTGACATTGCCAACGGTGACGGTTTCGCCTTCTTCTAACCAGCGGTTAGGTAAGAAACTTTCTGCAGGTGGAAAACCAAACATTTGTGACTGTTGAGGCAGCATATCTAGCCAAAACTTATCACCTAAATGTGGTCCTTCAATCTCTAAATCTTTTAGTTTAGCTAATTCTAATGTACCACCAACATGATCAAGATGAGCGTGCGTTAATAGTATCTTAGTGATGGTCGCGCCCATCGCATCCGCTTGGGCAAGAATACGTTCTACCTCACCACCTGGGTCAACCACAGCGGCTTCTTTGGTCTCTGCGCACATGATGATGCTGCAATTCTGTTGAAACGGTGTCACAGGGACGATGGCGACTTGTAATGGCATGATAGTGCTCTCTTTACATCACTCGAAAATCGAGCATTAAACAAGTCGCCTAGGATAAAGAATGACGTTTAAAAAGCAACTAGCTTAGGTGTTTTACCCTTATATTGCGGCATCGTCATGCCGGCATTCGCATTTACATACGTTGGGTCAGCAACGGTATAGCGTTTGCCATTAAACTGCCAGCTATCACCTTGTATGGGTTGGCTAAACTCTACCGCCGTAGCGATATGACCTGGGAAGTCGAGGATCACAACATCTAGCTGCAGTAACGATTCGGTTAACCAAGCAAATAGTGCGGCTCTATCTTCACAGTCAGAGTAGGGGTAGTGTAATGTTTCTAATGGGAAAAGATAATTTTCTTGGCGAAATTGATCATCATCGGTTTTATACTTAAACGCGGTTTGTACAAAACGTAAAAGACGGTTTACCGCTTCGCTTTCACTTTGTCCTTCAACCACGGGCTTTAATTGGTTTAATAAACTATAAGCCGTTTGCTTTGGCATACCCGCAGAAAAGTAATTTTTTAAATCCAACTGAGGAAAGGTACTAAAGTAATTGACTAGATCCTTTGGGTAGTCGACATTGATGGTGAATTTTTCATCATTATAGCTGAACGAAAGGTCGCGCTTAACTTGATGGCTATTGGCTATAAAATTATTAGGTTCAGAAAAATCTAAATTACGTTGCCCTGAATTATGTTTACCACCATAGGTAAATACCTTACCTGGTTTCATGCTTTTTTCGTTGAGAGAGACAGAGTAGAAGCGCTGATTATCGAGAGTGAAATAGGTGGTTGCAAATAACGGCTGCTTAGAAGGAATTAATAAAAATATCTGATCGTTATAAGCGACTCTTGCATTGAAACCCGCTTTAACTAATAAGAACCAAGATGTTAATTGGCGGCTACTTTGGTTGTATTGATTTGAACCCTGTAGTTCACGGGCAAACTGATCGAATAATAATGCCGTTCCCCAATCATTTAATTGTAGTGTCTTTGCCGTATTAGTTAGCTGCTCAATGATTTCTTCATGGGGTTGGCTTGCCAGTGCCTGCCAGTAATTAGCAATGGATTTATTGCTAATTTTATTACGAAAACTTTGTTTGAATTTTTTGTGATAATTAATACTAACTTTTTCACCAAAGAAATCGAAGTTAGCCGTGCGCACATTAAAGTCTGTTTTTTTATCAGTAGTCTGAGGGCTTGGTTTTTCTGGACGAATTATTATTGGCTCAGGCTTGTCGATGATAAGCGGTTTTATAATAACGGGCTTTTCAGCTATGACGGGTTTGTGGCTATCGTCGTCACGGCTACTATCCGGTTTTGTTATAGGGCTAGGTTTTTCTATTGGGGTTGGTATTACTGTCGGAGTCAGTTCAGCAATGGGAATAGTTATTGGTTTCGGCGCAGGGTCTCTTTGTATTGGTTTCTCAACGTCAACCTCTTTCCACTTTTGATTTAGAAAGCCAATAAAAGCCTTATCATTTTTATCTAAATAATCTTTGAATTCAGTTTGAGTTTGTTTAAGCCATTGCTCGTATTCCGAGTCGGCTGCCTGGCTGATCGGGCTGATTAAACAATGAGACAGGGCGACAGAAGTAATTAATAAACTGCGAATGATGGGATTGTTCATTGATGAACCTTTGTATGTGAAGGTTAGCAAAACCGAAAGCAAAAAAAACCGACGCTAGGTCGGTTTTTTAAATTTCGCAAAATTAGTTGTTCATATTTGCAATTTCAGCGGCTAGCTCGTCTTGAGCTTTACCGGCTTGGAATTTTTGCCATAACGCACGTTCATTCTTCATTGAAGTTTTCAACGCTTGCTCAGCAATCTTACCAACGAGTTCTGGCGCTAGACCAACCAAGACGACTATGCCACCTGTTGGCGTAGGCATTTGACGGAAGATGCGAGAACCGATTAGCGTTTCTTTTGTGATCTGTTTAGTTACCGAAGTATTGACTTGATCAACGGTTTCGCTATCACCAGCCCCTGTTGTTTCAGAGTACTGCTTGATCATGTTCTGAACTTCAACCTTCATGGTCTGGGCAAGTTCAACACGGGCCGCTGTCGCCGCCATCTGCTTCATGAAGTTAGCGCCAGCGCCAGACTTGTCTGCATAACCAACAGCGGAAAGCTCAATGCCTGCGACCGGTGCGCCACAAACCCATTCAGGTGCAGGTAGGTTGGAGCCATCAGCAAATACACAGCTAGCAACAGGTTGTGGTAGTGGCTCGTTAGAGCTACAAGCCACTAAAAATGTTGCAGCGCCAGCAATTAATAATGAACGAATTTTCATCTTCTTCTCCATGAAGTGCATTAAATAGAAGTATGTATTTGATTTAGTAAAATTCAGCATAGCGTAAGCCAGAATAAATTACTACACTGGCTCGCAAGGTATCTGCCAACAAATTAAGGAAGTTTTTAATGCCAGGAATGATGAGTATTTCGGTGCTCAAATTAGGACTCAAGTCAGGGATCATGGTTCTGCTATTGGCTTTGACGGCTTGTGCACAGCAAGCACTCAATAAGGGGCTGCCTAGCTGGTTATCAAATCCAGGGAATGGGGTCGTGGCCTCCTGTGGATTTCATATAGGGGGGCATTATCAGCAGCAAGAGTGTGCGATTCAACGTGGCCGAGAACGCTTAGCCGCTCGCCAAGGCGTCGCCATAACGAGTATTTCTGTGATTAAAGAGCGGGTAGTCAATGGTCAAGAGACGGTATTAATGAATAAAGAAACTACTGCTAATGTTGATACTAAGCAAGTGAAGGCGAAAGTGAAGGCTTCCTATTATGATGTTCAGCGGGATGAATACTATGTTTGGGTCGTGCCAAATTAAGTTGGCAGCACGACTCATTAGGCTTGCCCTTCTTTTCTACTGAACTATTAGCGAAAGTGGCGTCTAAGCTCTGCATAATAAATGTTATTCACCTACAATTAATAAAAGATAACGCACTTAAGAGGATCTCTTATGTTACTTAAACTATTTCGAAATATTTCAATCATCACTTCAGTTTCACTCACCTTGATGGCTTGTGGAGGTAGTGAGGGTAGCAACAGTAGTACGGGCAGACTCAGCATTGATATTACCGATGCTGCCGTTGATGGCGCCGAGAAGGTGTATGTCCAATTCCGCGGAGTGACGGTAAAACCAAAAGAAGGTGAAGCGAAAATCATTTCCTTGGCAGGTGATAGCCAAACCTGTAAAGACCTAGTCGATGGTATTGCCCCGACTGCGACTCCTGAAGGAGAGCAAACTATTCGCTGTATTGAGCTTAAAGAACTACAAGGTACTAAAAGTAGCGGTTTAATAGACGGTATTACTCTTGCCGTTGGCAACTATAACTGGATTAGACTGGATGTCGATGCTGAAGAAGGGGTGATGGATTCCATTATTGTATTGGATAATGGTGGTCGTGAATCACTTTATATTCCTAGTGGCAGCAATACTGGCCTAAAGATCAACTCAAAATTTACTATTTTGGCCGGTGGTGAGCATAACTTTGTTATTGATTTTGACTTGCGTAAATCAGTTAATCATCCTCAAGGAAACAATAAAGATTACCGTCTTAAACCCTCTCTACGTTTAATTGATTTATCCGAGAGTGGCAATATTGTAGGGACTATCGATGGAAGCTTATTGACGGCTGAAGGCTGCACTGGAGATATTAATAGTGGAGATGGTTTTGCCGTGTATGTCTATCAAGGTGCTGATACAACTGTTGGAGAAGAAGGCTCCTCTAATGCGCCTTATACCAGCGCCAGTATTCACTTAAATAACGATGGTGAATGGGAATATACCGTAGGCTTTGTCGCACCAGGGGAGTATATCCTAGCCTTTACTTGCCAAGCGGCCGATGATTCGGCGGAAAATGCAACGGATGGTATTAGCTTTGTAGGAAGTGCTAATAGTCCTGTTACTGTTGAAGCTGATCAGGATAGCACTGTTAATTTTATGCCTTAATAGCAACAATATTAAAGGCATAAAGTTAAAGGCATAAAAAAAGCCGCAATAGACTGATATCTAATGCGGCTTTTTTATTCACTCTAGTGCAGGTCAGGGTAGAGCTACAGCATGATTAATACGACTTAGAATAAACGACGTACTTTAATCGTACCTTCAACACTTTGAATCTTATCTAAAGCGAGTTCACTTACGTCAGCGTCTACGTCGATGACTACATAACCTATGTTGCCAAAGGTTTGTAAGTACTGACCACTGATGTTGATATTATTCTCAGCTAATACAGAGTTGATCGCGTTCATGATACCAGGCTTATTCTGGTGAACGTGCAAGATGCGGTGCTGATTAGGGTGAGCAGGCAAAGCAACTTCTGGGAAGTTAACCGCAGAAATCGTAGTACCGTTATCGCTGTACTTACCTAGCTTCTCAGCCACTTCTAAACCGATGTTAGCTTGCGCTTCCATGGTAGAACCACCCACGTGCGGCGTAAGAATGACGTTATCGAATTCACGCAGTGGGGTAATGAACTCTTCATCATTTGAGCGTGGCTCAACTGGGAATACATCAACCGCAGCGCCTAATAGCTTCTTACTACGAATAGCATCGGCAAGGGCGTCGATATCAACAACCGTACCACGAGAAGCGTTCATGATGATCGCACCTTGCTTCATTTGTGCGAATTGCTCAGGGCCCATCATCCACTTAGTGGCTGCTGTTTCTGGAACGTGCAGAGAAACTACGTCAGACATGCCTAATAGCTCTTCCATGGTCGCAACCTGAGTTGCGTTACCTAGAGGAAGTTTAGTCACTACGTCATAGAAGAAAACTTCCATACCCATAGATTCAGCCATCACAGAAAGCTGAGTACCAATGCTACCGTAACCTACGATACCAAGTTTCTTACCACGGATTTCGAAAGAATTAACCGCAGATTTAACCCATTCGCCACGGTGACACTGTGCGCTTTTCTCGGGTACGCCACGCATCAATAAGATAGCTTGAGCCAAAGATAATTCAGCCACAGAGCGGGTATTAGAATAAGGTGCGTTAAATACACAGATACCACGTTCTGTTGCGGCTTTTAGGTCAACCTGGTTGGTGCCGATGCAGAAGCAACCTACTGCAATTAACTTTTCGGCCGCATCAAAGATATCAGCGGTTAATTGAGTACGTGAACGGATACCAACGAAGTGCGCGTCTTTGATACGCTCTTTCAGTTCGTCTTCAGGCAAAGCCGACTTCACATAGTCGATGTTGCTATAACCAGCCGCTGTCAATGTATCAACAGCGCTCTGGTGTACGCCTTCGAGTAGTAGGAACTTGATTTTGCTTTTATCAAGAGAAGTTTGGCTCATGATGGTACCTATCGTTGGAATATAAAATCCGGTTGGAATATAAAATTCGCGTGAAACTCTGACCAAGTGGTTGGCTTTTAGCATTACCAAGTTTTAATCAAAGGCTCTGAAAAATTAGGCGCGTATGCTAACATATACGGCAATTAAAGTGTCC
>CAXIBC010000137.1:0-6039 GCA_964022115.1 uncultured Oleispira sp.
ATTAGCATCGTTTAGAAAATAGGGGTTGTCAATATGTGACTCCTGCTTGTCAAAAAATGACCCTGACTTGTCAGAATATGCCGCCTATCAATATGTGCAGTGGCTTTAAACTAGATGTACATAATAAAAAAGGAATCCCCAAATGCGGTCATTAATCAAGTCTTTGTTTTCTAGCGCTAATCCAGAAGGGATGCGGGTGAATCAACGCGTTATTTCTTTAGAGAAAAAAGAAACGGTGCTCAGTGCATCTTTGCGTAACGGAATTAATTTTCCTTATAGTTGTAAAGTTGGTGGTTGTGCTGAATGCAAGTGCAAACTTATTAAGGGGAAGGTGAAAGAGTTTACTGATGCGAGCTACCTACTCACAGCAGAAGAAGTCCAATCTGGTTATATACTCGCCTGCCAGAGCGTGCCAAAAACGGATGATGTTGAAGTTGAGGTCGACTTGAGTCGAACTAAGAAGCGCATAAATAGAGGAAGAATAATTAGCAAAAAAGCATTAACTCATGACATTACCTCGATAGAGATTGAACTAGATGAAGTGCCGATCTTTCAAGCTGGGCAATATGCCAAGTTAAGTCTTGATTGTTTACCTGGTGTAACAAGAGCCTATTCTTTTGCATCAAAACCTAATGCTGAAAATACACGTGTAAAATTTATTATACGTCATGTGCCTAATGGTGAGTTCTCTGGCTTTATTCAAAAAGAGGACTTAGTCAACAAAAGTATTAAATTGGAAGGGCCGTTTGGTGACTTCTTTTTACGAGACTCTGACAATCATATGTTGTTGATTGCTGGTGGTAGTGGATTAGCTCCCATATTGTCAATTTTAGAGCAGGCTAAAGAACAGAAGTGCCAGCGAGCGGTGACAGTAATGTTAGGCGCTAGAACTCAAGCTGATATTTACGGATTAGAAGAGATATTAAAAATCAGTAAAAACTGGCCCGCTTCGTTTGAGTTCGAACAAGTCTTGTCAGAGGAGCCTGAGGGCTCTTCATGGCAAGGACCAAAAGGGTACTTAGGAGAGCATTTAAGATCCTTTGCAACGTACAACTCTCAAGTTTATTTATGTGGCCCACCATTAATGATTGATGATTGTATAAATACATTATCGTCTATGGGGATTCCCTCCTCTGAAATGTTCGCTGATCGTTTTATCGTTAACTCTAAATAGTAAGGATTTTTTTATGTTATTTCATTATTCAAAATATTTTTTATTTCACGTTATTGGCATTCTAGCCCTGGTCGCCATTTTGGCAGGTGGTGCTTATGTTTCTTTTGGTCTGCTCGTTATTTTAGCCGCTTATATTCTAGGAGACGCATTGGCGGGGGACGATATTGCGACCCCGGATTTTAAGAAACCAGAGATTCTCACTTTCCAGTTATGGCTAGCGCTGCCGCTATTATCGTTAGTCGTATTTGTATCAATTTGGAGTGTGAGTACTACTGATATAATGGGGTTTGGAGAGCACCTGTCCAGCCTTACTGGGTATGATTTACTTGCTCAGCGCGAAACAACTACGATGATTCATAGCATATCAACTTTCATTATCGTGGGCTTAATGATTGGAATGATGGGAACTATTACTGCGCATGAATTAACACACCGCACTTGGGATCCTATTTCGATGTTTATTGGTCGCTGGTTATTAGCGTTCAGCTTTGACACGATATTTTCAATCGAACATGTCTATGGACATCACCGTTATGTATCGACGATTAATGATCCCGCGACAGCTCCGCGAGGACGCAATGTATACTTCCATATTTTAGCATCTACCATCAAAGGTAATATCAGTGCTTGGCATTTAGAAAAGGAACGCTTAGCAAAGTTTGGAAAAGGGCCTTTTTCTTTTTCTAATGGTGTTATTCGTGGTCATTTGATGAGTGTTGTATTAGTCATTCTTGCCTATTTTATTGGTGGATTAGTCGGTGCTTTATTTTTTACGGCTTGTGCACTGTTTGGAAAAGCTCTATTAGAGATCGTTAATTATATGGAGCACTATGGCATGGTACGTAACCCTAAAGTTCCTGTTCAACCGAGACACTCATGGAATACTAATAAGCGCATTAGTTCGTGGGCTATGTTTAATCTTACCCGCCACTCTCATCATCATGCGGATGGTAATGTGCCTTATCAGGATTTGCGACCTTATGAAGATGCTCCAATGATGATAAATGGTTATTTGACGACAATTCTTGTGACACTTATTCCTCCATTATGGCATTATTTAATGGTGCCTAAGGTACTTGCTTGGGATGAAAAATACGCCTCAAAAGAAGAATTGATCTTAGCAAAACAAGCGAATCTAAATTCGGGAATACCTGCTTTTATCGAAGCAGCCAAAAGGTCAACCTATAACTCATGAAATATTGGCCTGAATTCAGATGGTTGTTTATTAAGCCGTTAAAGTAGTGATTTCACCGACAGTTAATAGCTGTTGGTGAAATACTAACAAATACATGTCAAATGAATTTTATATTTGAATACTGATACATTATCAGCGCATTAATTGTTGGCCCGAAGAGAAGTAAATACAGCCAGTGCAATTAACCCAGCAAATATTAGATGTTCAATTTCTAATGTTTCGGTCAAAAACACCGCAGCAAAAAATAGGGTGAAAAACGGCTGTAATAATTGAATCTGACTAATACGTCCAGCGCCCGCTTCAGCCATTGCTTGATACCAAAAACGAAACCCCCACCATTGACTAATAACGGCTAAATACACCAAGCCCAGTATGGGCAGCCAAAACCGGTATTGTGCTTCAGGGTTATTCATTGCCTGAGTAAATTCAATAATAAAAATTTCATCGCCCGCATAATACCCAAAGGAAATTGCGGAAAAGGGTAGGTACAAAACCAATATCCAGCAGATAGTTTGCCAACCGCCAATACTCTTAGCTGCTTTTGCGCCAGCGCTATAGCCCAATCCGCCAAACGCGAGTACTGCTATTAATATACCCAGTGTTTTTAGATCCCAACCAGAATACTGACTGCCATTGATAAAGTAGACGGCTAATAAACCAGCCCCGACTCCTGAAGACAGCCAAAATCTTAGGGTGTATCGTTCACCCATAATTAAGGCCGCACATACGCTGGTGATAATGGGTAACCCAGCGAGAACGATTCCCATATTGGCTGCGGATAAGTTGATTAGGCTATAGCTTAGTAAATATGGAAAACCAATCACAATGCCAGTTCCTGCAAGTACTAGCCAAACGAGGGTCTTTTTATGGGGCAGCGTCCAACCGTTAATATTGATCACGATGAGTGCAAGTAGCCCTGCGAAAGTCGCACGACTGGCCGCAATTAATTCAGGGCTAAATAATGGCAGGGCCATTTTGGTCATCGGTACGGTTAGGGCGAATAATACAACCGCAAAGATCCCTTTCATTACACCAGCAGATGTCGATATGGGCGTGAAACCTGATGAGGTCGAAATTGAGGTCTGTATTGGTGGGTTCAAATTAGTCATTTTCTTACTCTCTTTAAAATATTTTCTGGAACTCAAATAGTGTGAATCAAATTAAGGAGGGAGCAGAGAAGCAACGCTTTTAATAATTAGCAGTACAGTGACAATAAAATATCAACTGTACTGCTTTAAATAGAAATAACTGTGCTGTAATGCAGTACAGTTAGGCTGTTAGTATGCCGTTATGGAGAAATGTGAAGGAATCAAGAAAATGGGCCGTCATACTCCGCTCTACCATCAAGTTGCATCGGATGTAGCAAAAGATATCGAACAAGGGGTTTACCTTGCCGATCAGAAAATTCCCAGTGTGCGTAAGCTTAGTAAGCAGTTGCAGGTCAGTATTTCCACGGTTAACCAAGCTTATGCGTTATTAGAGGATCAAGGCTTGATTCGTGCTAAGCCGCAAGCAGGTTATTTTGTGCGCCAAGGTGCCAATGATGAACCTGTGCCGCCACCGTTATCGCAAGGAGCCGAGCCAAAAGCGGTCACTAAAATCGATTTAATTAATCACATCCTTGCGTATGCGAATGAAAGAAGCAGTGAGAACCTAGGCAGTGTGAATCTTGGTTGTGCAATTCCTGATTATTCCTTCTTACCTTATCGCTCACTGCAAACGCATATGCAAAAAGTGACACGCTTTGACATGGAAGAAGTGTTTAATTATCAATTTTCTCCTGGGCTAGAAAGTTTACGCACACAAATTGCCTTACGCATGCGCGATGTCGGTTTGCGCTGTCATGCTGATGACATTGTGATTACTCAGGGCTGTTCTGAGGCTTTGCACTTGTGCTTAAGCAGCGCCACTCAGCGTGGGGATATTATCGCCGTGGAGTCACCTTGTTATTATGGCTTTTTACAAATGGCGAAGTTGCGCGGATTAAAAGTCATTGAGATCCCTACCGATCCGACTCATGGCATTAGTATTGAGGCGTTAAAACTGGCATTAGAGCAATGGTCGATCAGTGCGATCATGCTGACCAGCCGATACAGTAATCCAACGGGCGGTAGTATTAATAGTGAGAAACAAAAGCGTCTAGTTGAGCTTGCTCGTCAATTTGATTGCCAAATAATTGAAGATGATATTTATGGCGAAATATCCATCGACAGTTCGGTATTATCTAAAGGTGGTGAGAGTGGCGAAAAACAAGTGGTCAATACCGTCATAAAAACTCACGATACCGATGATCGTGTGATGTATTGCTCTTCGTACTCAAAAACGATTGGTGCGGGATTGCGCATTGGCTGGTGTATTCCCGGAAAAAATATAAAGGCCGTTATACAAGCGCAAAGATTCAGCACCATGGCGATGAGCAGTTTGCCACAATTAACCATGGCGTCGTATTTGCAAAATGGCCATTACGATAAACACCTGCGCAGTTTACGATTGATGATTAGTGAAAATATAAAATTATTTTCTCAAACCGTGCAATATTGTTTCCCAAAAGGAACGCGATTATCGGTGCCATCAGGAGGGTTTATTTTATGGATTTGTTTGCCCGATAGTGTCAGCTCTATTGATTTACTGCATCTGGCGCAAGCGGAATCGATTTGTATTATTCCGGGTGATATTTTTTCGAACAGTGATCAGTTTAGAAATTACATTCGATTAAATTGCGCAGTGCCTTGGAATGATCATGTGCGTGCGGCGTTGATTCGATTAGGAGAAATGACAGAACAACTGATGCTTAGCTAATTATCTTTTTCAAAGAATGAGTAGAAAGGCATCAGTTGTGTTCTAGGCATGCTTTAAAGCGCAATCAAACTCGCACAAATGCTTGGCTTAGGATTTGAGCCAGAAAACAAATCAAAGCGTTGGTTCTTGCTGGTATCTTCGGCATCGGCAGCTTGCTTCAAGCTGGCATCATTTTCTAAATACAGTGGCCCTTTAAAAATTACATCTACTTGGCATTTACCCGCTGAAATGTGGGTTTTATTGGCCAACTCAGACTGATTAACCGCTTGTGCCAAAATACCAAAACCGTGGGCGATATCGCGCTTAAAACCAAACAACTTAGCTAAGTACTTAGAAGTATGAATCGGGTTATAGTCACCACTGATGCTGGCGTATTTTTTACCACGGTTCTTTGGTATAGACCAAGAAGAAATATCCGACATTTGATCTAGGCTTGCCAATTCAAAGCTGGTTTCAGTGGATGGATTTTCTTTACCACCAAACTTACCGGCCATGAAATAAATACTTAACTCTTCCCAAACTACTTCATCAGCAATTTTCACTTGCGTAGTAAAATCAAACTCAACACCTTTTGCGGTTAAACGGAAGCCGCCCATTTGCGCATGAATATCCATCTTGTCGCCAATGGCGATGGCTTTGTGCTGGGTAATGGTATTTTTAAGATGGACTACGCCCAATAAACCAATCGGGAAAACCTTGTGCGTTAGCATGTGCATATGCATGCCGCCGGCCATAACGTGGGGATATAATACGGGTAGGATATTGCTGAACTCAATATCGAGAGTTTCACAATAGTCTTTTAAAGCCCCTTGATCGGCATGGGCTGAATTAGTTTTTAGAGGAAGTCGCTGTTTTAACTTCAGCGTTATCT
>CAXIBC010000138.1:0-5926 GCA_964022115.1 uncultured Oleispira sp.
TACATCCTGTACGGTCGCTCACTGAGCTGCGAAGCTGCGCTTCGGTCACATGAGCCCTACATTCGTTAGTTTCTCTCAAGGCACGCGAAAAGCACACCAGAGAAGGTAAATGTGATTTACCGGTTCTAGCCTAGCTAATCAGTACTCGCGTACTCTTACTCTAGCAATTGTATATACCTATCTTTATAGCTCGTATTAATAGATTACTCCATTCCATCTAATGGAAGTACACCTGTTTTAATAACGCATATATCACTTTATTTATTTTTATTTCACTATTCAATAGTACTTAGCTAAGGCCTTTGAGGGAATTTAGGGCCGAATAATAAAAATATAAAATGCCATCACCAGAGTGAATAATGCTAAATACTCTCTATAAAATATCATTTTTTAGTCTATTTCTTGTGCAAGTTAGTTACGCGCAGCTGGTACCTATCGCAGAAGATGAGCTTGCAAACATGTCAGGGCAAGCCTTTATTAATGTCGATCGCCTGCAGACAGCCAGAAACTCCTCAAATCAAGCTATTGATACAACCAAGATCACCTTAGGGTTAGATATTAAAACTTCGCTTAACGCTGACTTATTAGATTTAGGGAACTATGTGCGTGATGGCAGTGCCGGCTCTGATATTAGAATTAATGACTTCGCGTTAGGACGAATTGATTCTAATGGTGCGATTGTGCCCTTTGAGATCTCTGATCCTTTTATTGAATTAGCCTTTGATACTGACGCCGCTGGCAAAGAACATTTAATTGGGCTGCGATTAGGCTTTGGTGGTGCTAAAGGGGCGTTGTCCGGAAATATTGAATCATTAACCGGAAAAGTAAATGTTGATATTGTAGGGGTTGCTAAACCCATTCGTGACTCGACAACAGGATTCAATAGATTTCTCTTAGGTGTTGCTGGAATATATGACAGCACAAGTCTTAGAGCAGCGGCAGAGCTAGTTCAACCCAATGGTATTCCTAATGCCGTTAGATCAACCATGGTAGGCATCCCTAATGGAGATGTATTAGGCTGCGAAGCAGGGTGTGGCTTAGGTGGCCTGTCAGATGCATTATTGAGTTTATTTAGATCTAACAATTGTGATGTATTGGGTATCCAAACCTGTTTTCCAATTGAAATATACCGCACTTTAGAAGTTGGCAATAAACAACCAGATGGTTCATTTACAAAATCTCCTGGATTATATCTTTCATTCTTATCGGAAAAAGTCACTTGGGAACCTGGCACTCAACAAGCAGAGACAGGGGCTTTTTTAAATGTTCCTAACGGTGGTCTTGAAGTTGATTTCCAGCAAGCATTTAATGGCATTGAAAGAGTGAGAACTAAGTATGTGGATGCTTATTATGATTAACATACAACGCATCATTATATTGATGGTCTTGCCTACTTTAGTTAGCGCTGAACTAATTCCGTTAGCTGATTCTACTTTGAAAAAAATTGATGGTGAGGGAGTAGGTATTGTTTTAGAAGATTTTGTATTCCAGGCTGGAGAACAAGTGAATGGTGGCACTTTTGAACTATCAGGCCTAGAAAACTCAAATGGTGAGCCTGTTGTCTTTGGGATATCTCAGTTTTATGTAGCGGGTAGCAATAGTGATCGGGGTATTAATGTTATTGATAACCCAGTTAACCTTGGTCGACTTTTGTATCCCTATAATATTGAGTTACGTGATGGTAATGATATTGGTATTACCGATAAAGCGGTATTGGAATTAGCGGCACCGGCTAAAGTAGCAGACTTAAGCTATTTTGAAGTATTGAAAGAGAACAGAATTGAACAGAGGTATCCTGGGCAACAAGTTGCTTTAGGGCAAAGGGTTGATTCATTTATTGGGCTCAATGATTCTATTTTCTCATCGAGGCAAGGTGAGAGAGCAGACTTAGGTATACGTTTTGATCTCGAAGTTAATGGTAGTCAGTCACAGTCTTTAGAAAATCATATTAAAGATCTAGCGATCGATGGTTCATATATTCGTTTATGGGGGGGAGAAAGTCGTGTTGAAGCAGAAATTAATTTAAATCTCTACGCTACTCAACTTGAATTTAGAGCATGTGATTCTTTAGGTAGTAATTGTGGTGATTCTGTAAATTTTAACAATATTGGTATTGAGGCTCAATTAGGTGATGGTAGTTTTCAGCCGGTAACCTTTGAAGTGACTGCTGAAGGTCAATTTTCATTACTAGTTGGCTCATTAGAAGGTAAGTGTGCTACCAATGCTACCGGTGGCTGTGTCGCGGGTGCAGCTAAAGACAGATTAGCCGAATATTATAATACGGGTCCTAGTAGCAATATTTATGTTGATAATGTTCGTATCGGTGATGCTCCTATAAATACTGTTGGAAATTTTGGAAGGTCAACAGTATCAAATTTACAAATACAATATTTGGAAGTTACAAGTCACGACTTGTAGCTTGAGGACGTATTTATGATAAAAATAATGCTGGTGATTCTTTGTTTTTTTAACACCTTAAATCTTCTTGCTTTGGAGCCATTAGCAGAAGAAGAGATGCAACAAGTTTTGGGGCAAGGTGGAGTATACCTCTCGGGGGATATAACTATTAATGAAAACGGTGGTCCGTTAAATGATTTAGCAGACTCATCAAACCCTGCAATATGGCAGAAAAACTGTACTGGGGCATCAACCCATAAGCGCTGTGGTGCACGTATTGCCGTTAATGCTGGCGATGGTGCGAATTCAGGATGGTTAGTATTGGACAATATTCGAGGTCGATTTTCATTTGAAGGCATGACGCTAAAAACTAGAAAAATCGATACGGGTTTTGGCGGTGATGGTGCACTTTTTAATAATAACGTACTGGAGATTGGTCTACCTAATACTGTTAGTTATGGTGATGTAAGTTATACCCTAGCTAATAGTAGTCAAGCTCGACCAACCGATACGGGCTTTAATCAAACAGATATTCTAAATGTTAACCTTGATGGCGATGTAAGTTTACGCGGTAATTTATTGCTTTTCCCAACAGGAAATCCATAGAGTTGATTAACATGAAATTTAAAAAAATAATTCTATTTATATTGGGAATCATACAATCTTCTTTAGCGGTTTCATTAGAGAGACTTAGTGATTCGACACTTTCTAATGTTCAAGGTCAAGCCGGGTTAACCGTCGAGCAAAGCCAGTTATTAAATATTGCTGATTTTAGCTATATCGATGATGGCAATAGCCTAACGTTTGAAGGGATACGTATCTCTTCACAGACAGATGTTAATGCCAGTTCAAGTCAACGATATGTTATTGATATCGCGGCCGATGGAGCCCTATCAGTGCAGACAACCGTTAATCCTACTCAGCTGCATATCAAGGGTATTCGGATAAATAACTCAATGGGAAGTTTTGGTGATCTGACTTTAAATTTTGAATCGGTTACAGATTTTACAATTAAAGGAATGCATCTTGGTGGGCTAGAAGGACGTTTTACTACGGGTATTTCAAATGCAGAAATGATCTGGCAGACAAACGGTCATGCCATGTCATTTGATAATATATCCTTCAATGCCAGTATTGATAATTTTACGTTCGAATATGATGCTATCGATAATACAAAGGGCTTTTCTAGAACAGGCTTAGCGCTTGCAATGGATAACTTTGATTTTTCGTTCTCGACAGGAGCACTAAGTTTGTCTGGGGTAAGTCTCGGCGAATTATCTGGTAATTTAGCGCTCTCTGCAAATCTTCAAGTCTTTGGTGGTGGTAGAAATGGAGCCCAGGGCCTAACAATGCATAGTCAAATTTCTATTTTATCCGACCCTGAAAACTATGTCAGATATACGGATGACGGCAATTCATTATTTATGGGTGATTTCAGTGGATTTTTAAATCTGACGAATCTTACTTTTGACATTGAATCAGATCACCTTGCCATTGCTTTTGATCAAATGGATGGATCTTTCACTGCTGAAAAAATACTAATGGGTGACAGTACTAGACCCATTGGCTCGATGGAATTGAACTTCTTATTTGAAGATGACCTATTGAATAACCGTCATAACCGCTGGCAATTATATCCTGGTATTCGACAGCCTGATTTTAATACTATGCCAGATCAGATCAAATCTTACGCACAAAATTTTTATAGCAGCTTAGGTCCTGCGAGTGAAGGGCTGAGTATTAGCACACAATGGAATTTAGCCAATGCAGATTTGTCATATATTGATGATGGTCGACGTGTTGTAATCAGTGGAATTGAAAGTTATGGCTCCGCTAATACCACGATAGATGTACGCGACCAGAAAATTGCAATTGGTATTTCAGATTTAAAAGGCTCTTATAGTATTGATGGCCTTCGTATTGGTAATAAAACTGCACCGATTCAAGGTGGGGCTGAATTATTATTATCGCTCGAAGTCTTCCAAGCGATGGATTTTGATATTGATGGTTTTACTGAAATAACCGCCGGCGGAGCATCGGGTGGTGGAATTCGCATTGATGGCGATTACTTCTTTAATAATGCCAATATTGGATTATCGATCGATGATACTGGGGAAGGGATTTGGGCGACGGGGGTTAATTACGATATTCATTTGCGGGATATTACTTTTGATGTTGAAAGTGAGGGTTTGAAAATACACCGAGGTGAACAGTGGAGCACAATGGATATTGCTAACGTACGATGGGGTAATAAAACCACAGGACTTAGCTTGGGGCGAGTGAAGCTGGAGCGGTTTGAGCAAAACTCTTCTTTAGCCATAATCCCAGGGGGGGCTGGGCAGGTATGTGTGGGTGCGACAGCCGGCAATGCGACAGCCTGTAATAGTGGTGGTGGACGTTGGGAAGATCGTGGTGAGCAAGGCATGACGATAGCGCTGAAATCGGCTTTTGCCAATGCAGGGCTTACCACCGATGGCAGTGCCTTCGCCAGAAATAGGTTAACGTGGGAAAATAATCGTGCCGAAACTAGCCCAGGGTCAGGTGAATACATTAATGATAGCGGCACTCAAATCATCTTTGATAATTACAGTACTAATGATGGGGCAGGAATATCAGATACCAATAATTATGGTTTACAAGCCAATCTAAATATAGATGTTTATGAAACTAAGGTCTTAAAAAAATCCACGGGAGCCGATGCAAATGGTATTGCGGGTAATATAGCGGATGAATTAATTTATGATAATACTGATCGTGATAGCTATAGCTATGTCGCTTCCCCAAATAGCGCACAAAAAGCGTTACGCCCACTAGGTTTTGCAGTGCAAGGCAATGTTTCTTTTAAGGAACTCAATATTGATGCTATTCAGTTAAAGCATCAAAATGTGGCAAGCCCCCAGACGGTATTTTATGGTGTTGTTATGCAAAACCTAAATTTAACCACCAACTTAACCGCAACCCCTATTCAGTAAAAGAAGCTCTTAATAAAGCAGGCTTAGTATTGAGCAATTGTTCAATATGTATATTTCTAATTTTCTTGTAAATATTTCTAGGTAAGAGTGTTACTGGCTGAATTAAGCGATATGCTAGCGCTAAGATAGTACCGATTAGGAAAAATAATGAAAACATTCTCATCGCTATTGCTCGCGTTAACTTTCTGCTTCGCATGCGGATTGATGTCAACGAGTGCAGTCGCCAGAACCTATACTGACGCTGAATTGCATGAGCGTGCAATGGACCAAGGCCGAACCTTGCAGTCACGTATTCGAGCGTTAAAGAAACTCTATGCACATTTATTAGTTGATGGAGAAATTCCCTCACGAACAGTATGTGTTTGGGATGTCTTAGGCAATAAAGGCCCTATTTATACCGCGACAGTTGATCAAAAATTACGCCTTAGTCATTACGGTATCAAACTTGAAGTAGAAGCTTTTACTAACGAGCAGGACGTGGTCGATAAACTAAGGTCAGGGCACTGTGATACCTCTGTTATGAGCGGTACTAAGGCCCGAGAATTTAATGACTTTAC
>CAXIBC010000139.1:0-5896 GCA_964022115.1 uncultured Oleispira sp.
AGAAAGATTTGTGAATAAACTCAGCTGCCCGAGGTAGTGTATTCGCTAGTTTGTTGCTAGCGAAGCTATGTATTTACGGCGTCCCATGAAAGGAACTAGCTAATGCGATACTGGAAAACGGTCTAAGAAAGATTTGTGAATAAACTCAGCTGCCCGAGGTAGTGTATTCGCTAGTTTGTTTCTTGGGCATTCACGCCACACGGATGTGGGGGATGAGCCTACAGGGAGAGCGCAGCGACGTATTTACGGCGTCCCATGAAAGGAACTAGCTAATGCGATACTGGAAAACGGCCGTAAAAAGCTTCATCGAATATCCGAGAAAAGCCTCCCTGTCGTCCGCATGCCCGCCCATCCATGGTCGGCCGTAAAAAGCTTCATCGAATATCCGAGAAAAGCCTCCCTGTCATCCGCATGTCCGCCCATCCATGGTCGGCCGTAAAAAGCTTCGCTTTTTACTCCTCCGGGTTTCGCCATTTTTTGAAACGGCTATTGACGCCGTTGGATAATTTCAGCATGTAGTCTTCTAATAAATCGACTCCGGTTAAGACGATCACCACCACTACCGCCAACTTAATCGCAGTCCCATGCTCGCCAATGGCGATGCATACCCCAATGGATGCCATACACCAGATGGTCGCGGCTGACGTTACCCCAAAGACGACCCCACGCCGGGTTAGCATGACCCCAGCCCCGAGAAAACCAATACCGGTAATCACTTGGCCAATGATTCTTGATGGGTCGGTCATCTCGCTGCGAATGGATAATGCACATACGATGAAGGCATAGGTGCCTAAGGTTATTAAAGTGGCGGTACGAATACCTACAGGTTTGGCGCGCATTTGCCGTTCGGCGCCAACGATTGCACCGCATAACAAGGAAGTCGTTATGCCTTGCCAAGTAAAAGGATCAAACTGGAATAAACTGACTAAAAAATCAACATCATCAGACATCATGTCCTCCTTAGTGTCCTACCTTAAGGATTGGTCACAAATCGAGATTTATCAAATTCAAATCTAACAAAGCCAATACCTGCAACATAACTAGGATCTGGTATAATGGTTTTTTCTGCTAGACCAGCCTCTTTCCTTGGAGTTTCACCTTGAGCCAACCAGCCAAATTTTCCTCTCTTGCGCTACCGCAAGGCATGATCGATAACCTAGATCAAATGGGTTACAAAGACATGACCCCTATTCAAGCCCAAGCACTGCCGTTTGTGATTGATGGCCGCGACGTGCTGGCTAAAGCCCAAACCGGTAGTGGTAAAACAGCGGCTTTTGGTATTGGTTTATTAACCAAGTTAAATCAAAGAAATTTTGGCTGCCAAGCACTGATCTTATGCCCAACCCGTGAATTAGCGACTCAAGTAGCCGATGAAATTCGTAAAATTGCGCGCTATCAGCAAAATATTAAAATTTTGACCTTATGTGGTGGCCAATCCATCGGCCCACAAATTGGTTCTTTGGAGCATGGCGCCCACATTGTTGTTGGTACTCCTGGGCGTATCTCCGACCATATTCGTAAAGGCACACTGAATCTAAACTCCATCAATACTGTAGTTTTGGATGAAGCGGATCGCATGTTAGACATGGGCTTTGTGGATGAAATCAAAGACATCATCAGCCACACGCCTTACGACCGTCAGATGCTATTATTCTCAGCAACTTATCCAGAAGGTATTGCGGCGCTGAGTAAAGAGTTTCAGCACGAGCCAGAAGAAATCACCATTAAGGCCGAACAATCAAAAAGCACCATTATTCAGCGCTTTTACGATGTGCCTAAAATGAAAGATAAAGATGAAGCGCTATTAACCTTATTAGGCAGCAAAGCCGCTGAGTCGACGGTTATCTTCTGTAATACCAAGGTCGCTTGTTACGATGTTTTAGAATTCTTGCGCGAACGCGGTTACCACGCATTAGCGTTAGTCGGCGAAATGGAACAGCGTGAACGCGATCAAGTTTTGGTTCGCTTCTCAAACAAAAGCGCCTCGATTCTCATCGCGACCGATGTTGCCTCTCGTGGTTTAGATATCGATGATTTAGATTTAGTAATCAACTACGATGTCACCCGCGATCCGGAAGTACACGTGCACCGCATTGGTCGTACCGGCCGTGCCGGTAAAGAAGGTTTAGCGCTTTCGTTAATGGCCGCATCAGAAGTGAAAAAGATGTTCGCGATTAACGAATATATGGATACTAAGTTTGAAACCAGCGATATCAAAAAGCTGAAAAGCCCTTACGAGCCCAAGAAACCGAACATGGTGACCTTGTGCATTGATGGTGGCAAAAAGAGTAAATTACGCCCTGGGGATATCTTGGGTGCATTAACCGCAGACGGCGGTATTCCCGGTAGCGATGTGGGCAAAATCAATATGTTCCCGAATCAGGCTTATGTGGCCATTGCTCGCCCAAGTGCGCGCCTAGCGTTAAAGTTGATTCAAGAAAAGAACATGAAAGGCCGTCGCTTCCGCGTTCGTCGCCTTTAGTAATTGAAAGTAAACCTTGCTTACTAGCGGTTTAGGTATGTTGTTAGAGGCCGTTAGAACACATGGATGTGTTCTCCGAGCCTACAGGGAAGTATTTATGGCGTGCCGTAAAACGACTACCTAAACCGCTAGAAAATACAGAGTCTTCAAATTTCAACGAGAATAAAATGGCAAAAACATTACAAGAACAACTGCTAGCCATGGGGCTAACGGATAAAAAGAAAGCCAAGCAGGCTGAAAAGCAAAAAAAGAAGAACGTAAAAGAAGCGCGTAAAGGCGCGGAAATTGTTGACGAAGCAAAACTACTGGCTGACAAAGCTAAACAAGAAAAAATTGCTCGTGACAAAGCACTAAACGATGAGAAAAAAGCGGCAGCAGAAGCCAAAGCTGTGATGGCTCAGATTAAGCAGTTAGTGACCATGAATACTATTTCAGTCGATGGTGATCTAGCCTACAACTTCACCGCCGGTACTAAGATTAAAAAGATCTACGTCAATGAAGATATTCAAGATCGCTTAAGTCGTGGCAAGCTGGCTATTACCAGCCCAAACCAAGATAACAAAACCTTTGCGGTTATTCCTTTAGGCGTGGCCGAGAAGATTCGTCAACGTAATCAAGAATGTTTTATCTACATTGCTGAGAATACGTCACCCGAAATCGAAGAAGATGACCCATACGCGGATTATCAGATTCCTGATGATTTGATGTGGTAAACACAGTTAACCCCAGCGCATACAACAAGCCCACTGTTTTTTTAACCGTGGGCTTTTTTATTATTAATAAACTCTCAAGTTAAGTCCGATACAAGACCTGAATCAAGTGAAAACCAAACTGGGTTTTTACCGGCCCGTGAATTTTTATTAGCTCACCTTTAAATACTATCTTATCAAACTGGCGTACCATCTGACCGGGTTTTACCTCCCCTAAATCACCCCCGGCTTTTTGACCTGATGGGCATTGCGAGAACTGCTTCGCGAGTTTGGCAAAGTCTGCACCTTTAGCGATGCGGTCACGTAATCGATTAGCTTCTAAGCTGGTTTTCACTAGTATGTGGCGTACACCGGCGACTGGCATAATGATTCCTAAAATGATCTATTTCAGCCATTTTATCAGCTATCCCATCAAATGGCTGCTCTCTCGATTCAGTCTGTTAAGCACAGCCCCTGAATTTTCCTGACCATATAGACAAAAAGTTACAGATTTACCCTCACTTTTAAGTCATTTTATGTGAAAATGGGAAAATTTTTCGCCGGACCAAAAATCATGTCAGTATTTGAAATCAAACACCCCCTTGTTCAGCACAAAATCAGCCTAATGCGTGCTAAAAAAATGAGCACCCGCAGCTTCCGCCGTTTAGCGGCTGAAGTGGGCTGTTTATTAACCTACGAAGCCACCAAGGATCTAGAGCTAGAAGACTACCAAATGGAAGGCTGGGATGGCGAATTAACGGGCCAACGCTTAGTGGGTAAAAAAGCCACTATCGTGCCTATTCTTCGTGCCGGTATTGGCATGCTAGATGGCGTTTTAGAATTAATGCCGAGCGCCAAAATCAGCGTAGTTGGCTTATATCGTGATGAAGAGACACTTGAACCCGTTACTTATTTCGAAAAGCTGACCAGCCACATGGATCAGCGTATGGCCTTGATTATTGATCCCATGCTAGCAACCGGTGGCTCTATGAACGCCACTATCGACCTAATCAAAAAGTCGGGCTGCAAAGACATTCGTGCACTGGTATTAGTCGCTGCGCCTGAAGGCTTAAAGAAAGTTCAAGACGCACACCCTGATGTGGATATTTATACGGCCTCTATTGATGATCACCTAAACGAAGATGGTTACATAATCCCAGGCTTAGGGGATGCTGGTGATAAGATCTTCGGTACTCGATAGATATTTACTCAACAGATATTTAACAATAACCCACCCCCTGAGGAATACTCATGTCGGATCCTTCGATCTCTCAAGACAGCTTTAACCAACCTACTTGGCGTAATGCGCTAGCCGGTTTACAGATGTTATTCGTAGCCTTTGGTGCACTGGTCTTAATGCCGTTAATCACAGGTTTAGACCCAAGTGTTGCACTATTCACTGCGGGTATTGGTACGCTGATTTTTCAGTTTATTACCAAGCAGCAAGTCCCTATCTTTTTAGCATCTTCATTTGTCTTTATCGCCCCCATTGCTTATTCCGTTCAAACTTGGGGTATTGCTGCCGCCATGGGGTCGTTGTTTGTAACAGGCTTAGTCTATGTCGTCATTGCAGCCTTAGTCGCGGTTCGTGGCGCAAGTTTTTTGCATCGTTTAATGCCGCCAGTAGTAACGGGTCCAATCATCATGGTGATTGGTCTTGGCTTAGCACCGATTGCAGTAAACATGGCAATGGGTAAAACCGGCGATGGCGCTGCTGAACTCTTTCCTTACCTAGATTCTTTACTCGTTTCTATGTCTGCCCTTGTGACTACGTTACTCGTTGCTACATTGGGCAAAGGTATCTTCCGCTTAATCCCAATTATGGCCGGTGTTTTTGTTGGTTATATCATGGCGTCTATCATGGGTATGGTCAGCACGGAAGCGGTAACAAGTAGCGACTGGTTTGCCGTGCCGAACTTCATCACCCCTGAGTTGAATCTTGCGGCTATTTTATTCATGCTGCCTGTGGCTATTGCCCCTGCTATTGAGCATGTCGGCGATATTTTAGCCATAGGCAGTGTGACAGGTAAAGATTATACCAAGAAGCCTGGGCTGCACCGTACGCTACTCGGTGATGGTATCGCTACCTCAACGGCGGCATTATTCGGTGGACCACCGAATACGACTTATTCGGAAGTCACTGGGGCTGTCATGTTAACGAAGATGTTCAATCCACGTATCATGCTTTGGGCTGCAGTATTTGCCATCGGCCTTGCCTTCGTTGCTAAGTTTGGCAGCGCTTTACAAACCATTCCTTCCCCTGTTATGGGCGGTATCTTAATTTTATTATTCGGCTCTATTGCCGGTGTTGGCATGAACATCCTAGTTAAGGCACAAGTTGATCTCACTGAGCAACGTAATCTAGTGATTGTATCGACAACCCTTGTATTCGGCATTGGAGGGATGGCGATTGGCAATGCTGATTTTAGCCTAACCGGTATTAGCTTATGTGGATTAGTCGCAATTGGGCTTAACCTAGTCATTCCACAAACCATCGCTGCCGACGACTGCACTGAGCAAGAGCAAGCGATTACTACAAACTTAGTTGATCATACTAAAAATTAAGCCAACTTAGCCCGCAGCTTAAGTCATTTTTAACTAAGTGACTTAAGCTTTATATCAATTTAGAGCAAATCAATCTATTGCCTACTTTTAGGTTTATTATTGAATTCTTTTTCTAGCATTAAACTATTCTATAGATAAACCAGCTTGGGTATATTTTACC
>CAXIBC010000140.1:0-5806 GCA_964022115.1 uncultured Oleispira sp.
GTATTTTCTTTGGCGTTTTCAATCGCCGCTTTGATCTCTTCTGGATCGTGGCCATTGACTTTCGGAATGACCTGCCAGCCATAAGACTGGAAGCGCTGTACAGTATCGTCAGTGAACCAACCTTCAACTTCACCATCGATTGAAATGCCGTTATCGTCGTAGAAAGCAATCAGCTTACCTAGACCTAACGTACCCGCTAAAGAGCATGCTTCGTGGGAGATACCTTCCATCATGCAGCCATCGCCCATGAATACGTAGGTATTGTGATCAACCACATCGTGGCCTGGCTTGTTGAACTGAGCGGCTAATACCTTCTCAGCGACAGCCATACCTACACCATTAGCAATGCCTTGGCCTAATGGGCCAGTGGTGGTTTCGATGCCTGGGGCATAACCATACTCTGGGTGACCCGGAGTTTTAGAATCCATTTGACGGAAGTTCTTTAGATCATCAATCGAAAGATCGTAACCAGAAAGGTGTAAAAGCGAGTAAATCAACATAGAGCCGTGACCATTCGACAAGATGAAACGGTCGCGATCAGCCCAGTCTGGGTTTTCTGGGTTGTGCTTTAAGAAGTCATTCCATAGAACTTCAGCGATATCAGCCATTCCCATTGGCGCGCCTGGGTGACCTGATTTGGCTTTTTGGACGGCGTCCATACTCAGTGCACGAATTGCATTGGCAAGCTCTGTACGTGATGTCATGAAATGACTCTCCGGCTATTACGATTTATAAATTAATTTTTGATGCTAGCTTCTAAGACTAGCATTCTGCGCCTGATCTGCTGGTTTGCAGTTTCTGTGCTCGCAAGGCGCACACAAAGATTCAGACGGATAAAAATGGCGCGCTATTGTCGCTTAATTGGCCAGCTGGGGCAAGGTTGAGGCGACAAAGTAGGCGCATAAAGGATCTATTTTTGCCCCCGTGAGATCACATACCTCATAAACCTATATCAAAATAAATTGATATAGGTTTGTTTTCTGCTACACTGCCTGCATGTTAGATACACATATTTCAAATTCAGTTTCAGATATTGATGCCTTAGCGGCTCATACTAAAGCCTGCGCAGACCCATTACGCTTGAATATATTACGTATTCTTAGTGAGGGTTCGTTTGGGGTATTAGAGCTGTGCCAGTTATTTGAAATTAAGCAAAGCAGCATGAGCCATCATTTAAAAATTTTAGCTAATGCAGGGTTAGTCACTACCCGTCGCGAAGGTAATTCAATATTTTACCGTCGCTCTTTATTACACCCTAATAATGCGTGGTTTGAACTGACTCAGATTTTATTTGCTAGCTTAGATCAACTGGTGCTTGCTGAGGCGATTAATCAGCGTTTACAAGGTTTGTATCAAGAGCGTGCTGAGAATTCTCATGAATTCTTCACTAAACACGCAAGCGAGTTTCACCAGAAACAAGACTTAATTGCTTCTCATGAACAATATGGCGAAACCCTAGAAGATTTAGTCGCTACGCTGAATTTACAGCAAGCGAGCACTGCGTTAGAGATTGGCCCAGGAGAAGGCGCGCTATTACCTACCCTCAGCCAACGCTTTGCCCAAGTGATAGGCCTTGATGTATCCGCCGCCATGCTCGCCAAAGCCAGTACGAAAGTGGCTGAGCAGAATTTAGAGAATATCGAATTATTACACGGTGATTGCCAGATCGCGCTAGATCAAGGAATACAGGCCGATTTAGTCACCTGCAATATGGTGCTGCATCATGTACCCGCACCAAAAGAGATTTTTAACCACAGCGCTGAATTATTAAAGCCGGGTGGTTGCTTATTAATTACTGACTTGTGTGCCCACGATCAAGTATGGGCACGGGAATCTTGTGGTGATTTATGGTTAGGCTTTGCGCCTGAAGATTTAACCAGTTGGGCGCATGATGCTCAACTAGAAGAAGAGCAAACGCAGTTTTTAGCGTTACGAAATGGATTCCAAATCCAATTTAGAACATTCCGTCGCGCCGTGGTGTAAGCCCCGTGCGAATAAAGTAATAAGCCTAGCTAGATTAGGAGATAGTATGAGCGAATATTCGATTTTTACTTCTGAATCCGTTTCAGAAGGACACCCAGATAAAGTAGCCGATCAGATTTCTGATGCGGTTCTGGATGCCATTATTGCCCGTGATCCCCATGCCCGTGTTGCCGTAGAAACATTGGTTAAAACCGGTATGGCCGTGGTCGCTGGCGAAGTCACTACCTCTTGTTATGTTGACCTAGAAGACATAGTGCGCGACGTGATCACAGGGATTGGTTATAACAGTTCTGATGTCGGTTTTGATGGCGCAACCTGTGCCGTTCTTAACGGCATTGGTAAGCAGTCGGTGGATATTAACCAGGGTGTTGACCGCTCTAAGCCTGAAGATCAAGGCGCTGGTGACCAAGGTTTAATGTTTGGTTATGCTACCAACGAAACTGAATCTTTGATGCCTGCACCTGTTTATTACGCTCACCTTTTGGTGCAGCGTCAATCAGAATTACGTACTAATGGCACCCTTCCTTGGTTGCGCCCTGATGCTAAATCTCAGGTAACGATTAACTATGAAGGTGAGCACCCAGTCGTTGATGCGGTTGTACTTTCTACTCAGCACGACCCAAGTATTTCCCTAGACGATTTACGTGAAGCCGTATTAGAAAACATCATCAAGCCGGTTTTACCAAAAGAGTGGTTAACCGAAGATACGCTTTACCACATCAACCCAACCGGTAACTTTGTGATCGGTGGCCCTGTAGGTGATGCAGGCCTTACCGGCCGTAAGATCATTGTTGATACTTATGGCGGCATGGCGCGTCACGGTGGTGGTGCATTCTCGGGTAAAGATCCTTCCAAAGTAGACCGCAGCGCGGCTTACATGGGTCGTTATGTGGCGAAGAACATCGTTGCCGCTGGCTTAGCAGATCGCTGTGAGATTCAAGTATCTTACGCGATTGGCGTTGCTGAACCGACGTCGATTTCGGTGAATACCTTCGGTACCGGCAAGCTGGGTTCTGGAAAAGAAGGTGATATTAAGTTGGCGAAAGTAATTCGTGAAGTATTCGACTTACGCCCTTACGCGATTCAGAACCAGCTAGAATTGCTAAACCCTATGTATCAGATTACCGCGGCATACGGTCACTTTGGTCGCGAGCCATTTGAGCATACCTACAACTACGAAGAGAACGGCGAGCAGAAGTCTAAGACTTTCACTGCCTTCACTTGGGAACGTACCGATAAAATTGATGCTTTAAAATCGGCGGCAGGTCTTTAAACAACTAACCCGCAGTAGTTGATGTCTGCTCTTGGCTCGCAGCAAGTACATCCTTGTATGCTCTGCGACTTCATCCATGAAGTCGAAGGCCTTTAAGCAGACATCAACTTCTACTCTGGCTAACCATTATTAGCCCTAAAATTTAAAATGCGCATTTATTATTTGCGCGAGGAATAAAAATGTCTTTTACAGATTATAGTGTTGCAGCAAAAACCCCAGAAGCCTTCAAAGCCGATGCTGAATGGGGCCGCATGGAAATTGATATCGCTGAAGGCGAGATGCCAGCATTAATGGCATTGCGTGCTAAGTATAAAGCGAAGCAGCCTTTAGCCGGCGCTAAGATCATGGGTTGTATCCATATGACCATCCAGACCGCTGTTTTAATCGAGACTCTGGTAGACCTTGGCGCTGAAGTGCGCTGGTCTTCTTGTAACATCTTCTCGACTCAAGACCACGCTGCTGCGGCAATTGCTGCGGCTGGCATCCCAGTTTTTGCTTGGAAAGGCGAAACAGAAGAAGAGTTCTTGTGGTGTATTGAACAAACTATCTTGGCTGAAAAAGAGTCTGACAAGGTGTGGGATGCCAACATCATTCTTGATGATGGTGGTGACCTAACTGAAATGGTACATAACAAATACCCACAGATGCTTGCGGCTATTCATGGTATTTCTGAAGAAACGACAACCGGTGTTCACCGCTTATTAGAAATGATGGAAAAAGGCGAACTTAAGGTTCCAGCCATCAACGTAAACGATGCGGTTACTAAGTCTAAGAACGATAACAAGTACGGCTGTCGCCATTCTTTGAATGATGCCATCAAGCGTGGTACTGACCATCTTCTTGCCGGTAAAAAAGCCTTGGTTATCGGTTACGGTGACGTAGGTAAAGGGTCTGCGCAATCGCTAAACCAAGAAGGCATGATTGTTCGTGTTTCTGAAATCGATCCTATCTGCGCAATGCAAGCGTGTATGGATGGCTTTGAAGTGGTGTCTCCTTACATCGATGGTATCAATACTGGCACCTTAGAAGGCATCAATAAAGATCTTCTCTCTAAAACTGATTTAATTGTTACTACTACGGGTAATGCCAACGTCTGTGACAAGTTCATGCTGCAAGCGCTTAAGTCTGGTGCCGTGGTGAGTAACATAGGTCACTTCGATAACGAAATCGATACCGCCTTTATGCGTGAAAACTGGGAATGGTTAGAAGTTAAACCACAGGTTCATAAAGTAATCCGTGGCGAAGGCAACGATCACTTGATCCTTCTTTCTGAAGGTCGCTTGGTTAACCTGGGTAACGCAACCGGTCACCCAAGCCGCATCATGGATGGCTCTTTCGCTAACCAAGTATTGGCCCAGATGTACCTTTGGGATGCTAAGTTTGCTGACCTTCCTGAAGCTGAAAAAGCGGAAAACATCTACGTTAAAGTACTGCCGAAGAAACTAGACGAAGAAGTAGCGGCTGACATGGTTGCCGGCTTTGGTGGTGTATTGACTCAGCTAACGCAAGAGCAAGCGGACTACATCAACGTTCCTGTTGAAGGCCCCTATAAGCCAGAGTCTTATAAGTACTAAGACCTAGCCGTCTATGCGCTATAGACACAGTGACTTTCATGATTGAGCTTCTTTAAATATTGAAAGTTACTAGCGATAAATTGTTATTGAGACAGGTCGATTCTTTCGATCTGTCTTTTTTTTGCAGCCGATACCTAAAAAGGAGCTGTTATGACCAAAATTAGTTTTGAATTTTTCCCGACTCAAACAGAAGCCGGCACGGAAAAATTATTAAAAGTTCGCGACCGCTTAGCCCAAGAAAACCCTGAATTTATCTCGGTCACCTACGGTGCTGGCGGTTCAACCCGCGACCGTACGCGAGCAATCGTAAAATCCGTACAAGAATCTGGAGTGCCCGCCGCACCGCACTTATCTTGCGTCGGTGATAGCAAAGCCGATTTACGCGAAATCTTGCTCGATTATAAAGACATGGGCATCAATCGCATTGTCACCTTACGGGGTGACCTACCTTCTGGCACGGGTATGGCGAATAGTGAATTACGCTATGCCAATGAATTGGTCGAGTTTATTCGCCAACAAACCGGTGACCACTTCACCCTAGAAGTCGCGGCTTACCCTGAAATGCATCCACAAGCGACAAGCTTTGAGGATGATTTAAAGAACTTCGAGCGTAAAGTGAAAGCTGGCGCTGATAGCGCAATTACTCAGTATTTCTTTAATGCCGATAGCTATTTTCACTTTGTCGATCGTGTGCGTGCCATGGGCATCGAGATTCCAATTATTCCAGGCATAATGCCGATTACTAATTATGCCAAGCTAGCGCGTTTTTCCGATGCCTGTGGCGCAGAGATTCCTCGCTGGATTCGTAAGCAGCTTGAGGCTTATGGTGATGATAGTGAGAGTATTGTGAAGTTCGGTGAAGAGGTTGTTTCTAACTTGAGCCAAAAACTATTAGAGCAAGGCGCTCCAGGGATTCATTTTTATACCATGAATCAGTCTGAGCCGACCTTGGCGATTTGGAATAATATCAAATAAT
>CAXIBC010000141.1:0-5733 GCA_964022115.1 uncultured Oleispira sp.
TAAATCTAGCGTGTCTACCAATTCCACCACTTCCGCTTAGGCTGCGCATAGTATATAGACTGGCTTGGTGTGTCCAGTACTTTTTTAAAAAAAATTAACTTTTTGTTCATTTTTCTTTTGTTCATAGATGAAAATCTCGAAATCAAGGGCACAAATTGCGGTCAAAAGGCTATCCCTTTGATAGAGGTCAATGCCAGATGCTGCAAGGGATTGCGGCTGATATTGGTCATCAATAGCCTCGGCTATTAGGGTCATATTTAAGCTATGGGCGAGCTGAGAAAATGCCCGTAAAGAATTATTGTCTTTTTCTATATCACTATGGTCTTCAATAGCGATTATAAATTCGTCGCCTGCTAGGCGCGCTACTGTATCGACTTCACCCATGGATTATGCCGAGCTGGTTTAATAGCCAGCGGGAAGCATGGGTGAGTGTCAGCTGGGCCTAAAGGTGATGATACAGTCCATAATTATGCTTCTTATGAGCAGGCTTATGCTAGATTAGAAGGCATCTAATAGTTTGCCAATAGGCTAGGCATAGGGTTATTAAAAAGGAAGGGATATGGATTATAAAAAAACGTTAGCGGCTAATAATGTCATCGTCAGCTTTGCGGCCTTCGTGATCATTATTGCGGGCTTGAAAGCATCGACTCAAATAATAGTGCCTTTTTTGTTGGCGATTTTTATAGCGGTTTTGTGTGCGCCTTTAATGATTTGGTTAAAAGCCAAAAAAGTACCTTCAGCATTAGCTATCTTATCCGTTGTATTAATATTTTTTCTCCTAGCGGCAACCTTTGGTACCGTCATAGGCGCTAGCTTATCAGCGTTTTATCAAGATTTACCTGAGTACGAACAAAAATTACAACAGCAGGGGCAGGCGCTTATCGCTTGGTTGCAGGGCATTGGCGTTGATATTGATCAAGCCATTTTAAGCGATTATATCGATCCTGGAGCGGCTATGAAAATGGTGGCGCAAGTATTTAGTGGTCTCGGTGGGGTTCTGACCAATACCTTTTTAATCCTCTTTTCTGTGGTGTTTATCTTGTTTGAGGCGTCTGATTTTCCGAGTAAGTTGCGACGTGCACTGGGTAATCAGACTAAGGCAATCGAGCACTTTCAGCGTTTTAGTGATTCGGTGCAGCGCTACTTATTAATTAAAACATTAGTCAGTATAGGGACAGGGATTTTCGCGGGTATTATGTTGGCAATTATTGGGGTGGACTACGCCATTCTGTGGGGCATGATCGCATTCTTACTCAATTACATCCCTAATATAGGCTCCATTCTGGCGGCCGTGCCACCCATGCTGATCGCTATGATTCAGCTAGGACCTATGAGTTCGTTATTCGTCGCGGTCTTGTATATGGTGATCAATACCGTATTCGGTAATGTTATTGAGCCGCGTTTTATGGGGCGTTCATTAGGGTTATCGACTCTGGTGGTCTTTATCTCGTTAGTATTTTGGGGTTGGGTTTTTGGCCCTGTGGGAATGTTGCTATCAATACCTTTAACTATGGTGGTTAAAATTGCTCTAGAAGACAGTAGTCGTCATCGCTGGGTGGCGATCTTATTAGGGCACTGAGATGACGAATAGGCTCTATTCGATTTTGAGTCGATGAGTAAGGAAGGGTAAAAAGCTTACGTTTGTTTTCCTGCAGGCATTACACTGCCGGTAGAGGTGAGAATATGTATCAGATTTTGTTGATTGATGATGATTTTGAGTTAGGTGAGTTGCTGCAAGAATACCTTGCCATGGAAGGTTACCAGCTAACGGTGCGCCATGATGGTGAGTCTGGGTTAACCGCTGCATTAACGGGTCAGTATGATTTGGTTTTATTGGATGTCATGCTGCCGAAAATGAATGGCTTTGATGTGCTTAAGCAGCTGCGCTTAGAATCTATGCTACCGGTGATTATGCTGACGGCCCGAGGAGAAAGTGTTGATCGAGTCTTAGGTTTAGAACATGGTGCGGATGATTATATTCCTAAACCGTATCATCACCATGAGCTGGTCGCGCGCATTAAGGCGTTATTCCGCCGTATTGAAGCGGGTCAGCCTAAAGTCGTGAATTCTTGGCTGCAAGTCGATGGGCTTAAACTGCACAAGGCGACGCGCAGCGTAAAGCTAAACGATGAAGAGGTTGAGTTAACCGGCGCTGAGTTTGGTGTGTTATTAACCTTGCTCGAGAGTGCAGGAGAGGTCGTTGATAAAGAAGTATTATCGCAGCGTGCTTTAGGGCGTCGGTTAAGTGCCTTCGATCGCAGTATCGATATGCATGTGAGCAACTTGCGTAAAAAATTGGGTGAGCGCCACGATGGCAAGGCCTATATTAAAACCGTCCGTGGACAGGGTTACATTCTTGTTCAGGATTAGCTAGCTCAAAACTTGGAGCCTAAATATGCGCTGGCGTCATTCATTATTCATTAAAATTTTTCTCTGGTTTTGGCTGGTAGTGGTGGTCTGTATGACGGTCGCAACCTTGTCGTTTCAGTGGCTTCAGGACGATTTTCATCGCCCCTTGCAGTTGCGCGAACAGCATTTATTACAACGTATTGCGGAGAATATGAAACCCATTAAATTGGCTAAGCGTGGTTTATGGGCGCGCCTGCAGCCGGGTTGGAATATTGTTCGTTTTACCGAGTCACAGTTTAATGATGTTCCTCACGATATTGCTGAATTTTATGAGCATGCCGTCGCTGAGAAACAATCGCTTTGGGGCCAAGAAGATGGTTATGTGATGATGGGGCCCTTGGTTCATCGAGACCAGATTTATATTGCGGTCAGTCGTTATCATTGGCGCCATTCTTTAGATGAGGGTGAGCGTTGGTTGATTCCTTTTCTGGTGGTACTGATGGTCTCTTTGCTTTGCGCTGTTTTAGCGTGGCACTTAACCAGCCCTATTCGCCGCTTGCAAAAAGCGGCTAAGCAATTGAGTGGTGGTGATTTTGATGTGTCTGGACTGAGCTCAAATTTAAATCGTCGTGATGAGTTGGGAGATTTGTCCGTCGAATTTGTCGATATGGCGGACTCTTTACAGCGTCTATTACAAAGCCACCGGCAGTTGTTGCGGGATGTATCTCATGAATTACGCTCCCCCTTAACTCGTTTACAGATTGCTTTAGGGATTGCGCGCAAGAAAGATCAGAACTCTGACTTGCAAGCCGAGCACGATAGAATTGAGCGCGCAGCGATTCAGGTATCCAATCTAGTAACGCAAATATTGGATCTGGCAAAGTTGCAGCAGGAGGGAGAGCTGACGACGGAGCGCATGGAACTCGTTCGATTATTCAAGATTTGGTTACAAGATGCCGAGTTGGAATTGGCGAATAAACAGATTCAAATAGCGTGGCAGGTTGCCGATGATGAAGTTTATTGTGATATTGATACGGTATTGATGCAGCGTGCTTTCGATAATGTCTTGCGTAACGCGATTCGCTTCAGTCCTGAGGCCGGTATGTTGACCTTGAGTCTGAGTAAAAAAAATCAACAAGTGATATTCCAGTTATGTGACCAAGGCCCTGGGGTTGAAGAAGGTCAGCTGGAAGCAATATTTGCCCCATTCGCCCAAGCAGATCATTCGCGTAATCACGCTAATGGCGGGTATGGTATTGGCTTGGCGATGGTTAAGCGCATTTTGAATATGCATCATGGCAAGGTGAACGCAAAGAATATACCTAATGCAGGCTTGAGTGTGGAGTGGTCTATTCCTGAGCGACAGCCTGAGAGGCAATAAGACAAGATCAAAAAATGAGCGCTGTCTTGTCGGCACTCATTTTATTTGGTACTTTCGTTCAAGAATAAAAAACAAAACTAGCCGTGAGATTATTATGAGTCGGAAAATCCTGTTATGGGCATTAATGAGTTGTGCTTCACTTTCTAGCTGGGCGATTGATCCTTTTACCATAGAGCTGTATGAATCGAGCTGTAAGATTTGCCATGGTGAAGGTATTGGGGGGGCGCCAAAATCCTTTGATGCACTTGCATGGGGTGAGCGTATGGCCAAGGGTCGGCAGGTATTATTAAGCAATGCGATTAGCGGTTACAAGGGCATGCCCCCCTTAGGGATGTGCAGTGATTGTACCCAAGAAGACCTACAAGATTTAATTGATTATATGTCCACAGAGCAGGTGAAATAATGGATATTCATCTTAATAGAATAACTCGCCGTCAGGCATTAAAAACGGCAGGGGTCGGTATGGCTGCTGCGACTACAGGGCTTGTTGGCTGTAGCAGTGCGCCAGAGCAGGTCGCTGGGCCTGCCCCTATTAATGGCATTATGCCTTGGTCGAATTGGTCAGGTAATCAGCTTTGTTATCCCGCAGAGCGCGCTCGGCCACGTAATCGTGAGGCTTTAGCTAAGTTATTAAAAGAAACCAACGGTAAAATTCGTGCAGTTGGCGCGGGTCATAGTTTTAGTGCTCTGGTGCCAACGGATGAAACCTTGTTATCTATGGCACGCTTTCGCGGTATTCACCATATAAATCACGACACAAAAGAGGTGACGATAGGCGCGGGTACTCGCCTAGCGGCCTTAGGGGATGAGTTGTGGGAAAACCAGCTGGGTATGATTAATATGCCAGATATTAATACACAGGCCTTAGCTGGAGCGATAGCCACTTCAACCCACGGTACGGGACAGAAGTTTGGCTCCTTATCCAGCTATGTGACGGGGCTAACGCTGGTGACGGCTAGTGGTGAGACCCTTAACTGCAGCGCGAGTGAGAATAAAGACGTTTTTGATGCGGCGCGCTGTAATCTTGGCTCGCTGGGTATCATTACGGATATCACCATGCAGATGCGTGATGCTTATTATCTAAAAGAATATTCTGTCATGCTGCCCATAGAAGAAGCTTTTACCAAGATGGAAGAGATGCGTTTAGCTAAGCGTCATTTTGAAGCTTATGGCCTACCCCACGCTAATCATGTATTGCTGATTGAATTTACTGAGATTAGCAAAGAAGAATCAGAGGCTAAGCAGGGGGAGGCTCAAAGTGGTGATGCCTATGAGTCTTTCCGCACTATGGCTAATGTTATTGAGACCTTCCCTTTCTTGCGAGGTCCTATTATGAGTATTGCCCCTCGTACGGTAGGGGAAGAAGAGCGCTACGGACCTTGGCATAAGATTTTTGGTAACGTGCGTGATATGCGTTTTAACGAAATGGAATATACCGTTGCGGCGGCGGATGGACTGACCTGTTTTCGTGAAGTTTTGGATACCATCAAAGAAAAAAATATCGATGTTATCTTCCCGATTGAGTTTCGCTACGTGGGGGAGGATGATATCTGGTTAAGCCAATTCTATCAGCGACCAGGGGCGGCGATTTCGGTACACAATTTTCATGATAAGCCTTATTTACCTTATTTTGCTGAAATGGAAGCCATCTTTGACCGTTATCAAGGGCGCCCTCACTGGGGCAAATTGCATACTAAGACGGAGCAAGAATTGGCTAAGCTTTATCCGCAGTGGCAAGCGTTCAAAAGTTTACGTCAGCGTTTAGACCCTGAGCGCCGGTTTATTAATCAGCACTTAGAGTCGATTTTCCCAGAAACGGGATAGATTCTCATTCATAGAAAAAAATACCAATATTTGCTGCAATTTGTTCGCTTTGCTGGCTTTTGTGGCTAAATTTTGGTATCTAGTGTCTACTTTTATGCAAACCAAGCATTTTGTTTGGGATTGTTTTTAGCCTCCATCGAAAATTACGGAAATTGGAAGAGCAAAATGTCTGAAGATAT
>CAXIBC010000142.1:0-5627 GCA_964022115.1 uncultured Oleispira sp.
TTAACCGCTAACAATATAACTACAGCGCGCATCATCAATTACTTCACCAAACCGAATGCAGTTAATACGTTGTTCAAATTATCGCGATATTGCTCTGCTAATGGTGTCAACGGCAAACGAATTCCCGCGGTCATACGACCCATCTGATGCAAAGCCCATTTAACTGGAATTGGATTCGACTCTACAAACATTGCATTGTGCATTGCCATTAATTCGGCATTTAATGCGGCGGCTTCTTCCGCTTTACCCGCTAAAGATAAACGACACAGTTCAGCCATTTTTTTAGGCAGCACATTGGCCGTCACTGAAATATTACCGTGACCACCCATCAACATTAACTGGTAAGCCGTTGCATCATCACCGGAATATACCGCAATCTTGTTTGCTACTAAGTCGATAACTTGCTTAGCACGCTCTAGATCACCGGTCGCTTCTTTCACTCCAATGACCTGATCAATCTCAGCGATACGCGCAATAGTTTCAGGCAACATATCAACTGCCGTACGCCCAGGCACGTTATACAATATTTGCCCTAGATCTACGGCCTTAGCAATGGCTTGATGGTGTAAGAATAAGCCTTCTTGGGTCGGCTTATTATAATAAGGGGTTACCAAAAGGCAGGCATCCGCGCCTAAATTCTTAGCTTCTTGAGTTAACTCAATCGCTTCAGAGGTCGAGTTCGCCCCTGTCCCGGCAATAACAGGGATACGACCCGCTACGGTTTTGATGACGCGATCCATCACCGCGCAATGCTCTTTGGTATTCAGAGTTGCAGATTCACCGGTAGTACCGACCGCTACAATCGAGTCAGTGCCTTCTTTAATGTGGAATTCGACCAAACGATCTAGGTTTTCCCAATCAATGTCACCGTTATCGTGCAAAGGTGTTGCCAACGCAACGATACTGCCCGTAATCATCTGCTAAAACTCCAAAAAATGTTCATTAACTATTTAATCAAACTAGACGCGCATCTTACTCATCAGCGCCCTTGCTTACAAGCAGCAATCATACCTCACTGCTTGATTGCTGAGGCTCTACTTTTTTCACCGCTTGCGGCCAAGCGGTCAAAACCGCTTTGAATAGGGTCGCCAAAGGTATTGCAAAAAACACCCCCCAAAAACCCCAAATGCCGCCAAAGGCTAATACCGCAACAATAATAGCCACCGGATGCAAGTTGACCGCCTCAGAAAATAACAATGGAACTAATACATTGCCATCTAAAGCTTGGATGATTCCGTATACCAGCATGCAATAGAATAACGTTTCTCCATAACCAAACTGAAAATACGCAATCACCGCTACTGGCACGGTTACCACCGCAGCACCGATATATGGAATCAATACCGAAAGACCCACCAAGATTGCCAGCAATTCAGCATATTGCAGATCAAATATAATAAAGCCTATGTAGGTAATACCACCGACGATGACAATTTCTACTACCTTGCCGCGAATGTAGTTAGCGATCTGAACTTCCATTTCCGCCCAAATGGTATTCATGAGTTTGCGGTCACGGGGCAAAAACGATAAAAAGAAACGAGTAATCACCTGCCCATCTTTCAAAAAGAAAAATACTAATATCGGCACCAAAACCAAATAAATTAGTAAGGTGATCGCACCAGGAATACTATGAAATGAGAAAGAAAGTATCCATTGCCCTAACGACGCTAGTTCTTCTCCCGCTTGACGCATCCAGCCATTAACCTGCACTTCAGTAATCAAATCTGGGTAGCGCTCGGGTAATAACATCAATAAACCACGCCCTTGGGATAACATTTTAGGCAACTCATAAAATAATTGCCCAGCCTGTGAAATGGTCGCAGGAATCACAATAAATAAAATCGATAAGAATACCCCGATAAATACGGTAAACATAATCAAGGTTGAGGTTAAATTACCTAAGCCTTTGCGCTGACAATAATGCATACCTCCTTGTAATAGGTAAGCCATAATAATTGCGATAAAAACCGGCGCTAATACCCGGCCAAAACCTATGATAATGGCAAAACACGAAACCAGTATCAGCAAAAAAATCAACGCTTCCTCATCAGAGAAGTATCGATCTACCCAGCTTTTAAAAACCTTCAACATGATACTCAGCTATCCTTTTTTGATCACGAACTGATAAGACTCAGCGACTTTTTTAGCGCTAACGAGTTCATTATTAGTAATTTCAGCAAATTTATGAAAATCCGTCCACGAGCCGGAATCCGTTGTTTCGACATAGAGCAGCTGTTCAGGTTCCAACTGTTTTAGCGCCAATTTCATTTTTAATAAGGGTAATGGGCAAGCTAGCCCCTTTAAATCAAGTTGCTGGGTAAAAATTTGGCTATTTTCTTCAGACACAATGGCACCAATGACAAATGTAAGGCAACATTATAGCAGTGCATTGAGGATAGAATCATTTATGATTTTCACTGTCTACACTATTGATTAACAAGATAAAGGATATTTTTCTCTAATGGCTAAACACTTGCCGCAACTAAATGCTTATAAATACATTATTAGCGTCTTTTTATACGCAATGTTCAGCGTCCAATCCAGCATGGCTGCCCATAATAATCTTCCTGATCTTGGTGACTCTAGCTCGGGTTTTGTGTCTCAGTCGCAAGAGCACCAGCTTGGCCGCATTTGGTTACGTCAATTGAGGGCCCAAGCCAATACCATTAACGACCCCTTAACGATTTCATTTGTCGAAGAGCTTATTTTTCGTTTAGCCCCCCATAGCGAAGTCCGTGACCATAGATTTGAGTTTGTTGTGATCGACCAAGGGGAGCTCAACGCCTTTGCGGTACCCGGGGGCATTATTGGCATCAACCTCGGGATTTTCTTACACGCCCGGGACGAAGACGAAGTCTCTTCAATTTTGGCTCACGAACTGGCTCACCTCAGCCAGCGCCACTTTGCTCGGCAAATTGAAAATTCAGAGCGTCAGGCCCCTATTGCTATCGCCTCATTATTAGCCAGCATCTTACTGATCGCCACTAATAACCCAGATGCTGGTTTTGCTGGGTTAATTGGTAGCCAAGCGGCATCGATCCAAAGCCAGCTGGCGTATAGCCGTGACTGGGAAAGAGAAGCCGACCGCACTGGCATGAAAACCTTGGTTAACTCAGGTTTAGATCCTCATGCTATGCCTTCTATGTTTCAGCAAATGCTCGCCGCGAATCGCTACAATGAAAGACCACCGGAGTTCTTACTCACCCACCCCATTACCGATACTCGTGTATCCGACGCTGCCAATCGCGCACAAGCTTTCAGCATCAAAAAGCGCACCCGCAGCTTTAACTTCTTAATTCTTCAGCAAAGAGCTCAATTACGCTATGCCATTCCTAATGCTGACCAACTGACCGTATTTGAAAAAGCCCTCGCGGCGACGAATAATAAACACGAAAAAGACAGCTATCGCTATACCTTGGCTTGGATCAAATATAACAATCGCCAATACCAACAAGCATTAACCTATCTAGATGCTATATCCGAGAACAATGACGACCAACCCGCTATTGCCATATTGAAAGCTGAATCCCTAGATCAGCTCGATCAGGCAAGTGCAGCAATTACCTTATTACAAGAGGCTTATCAATTGCGCCCAGACAGCTATCCCATTGCCATCAGCCTAGCCCAATTACTGAGCAAGAACGGACAAGCAAAAGCCGCCATCAACGATCTGCAACGCTGGTCTGAACGCCGCGGCACAGACCCTATTATATGGAATCAGCTCGCAGAAACGGCTAACCAAGCGAAGGATTTATTATTAGCGTATCGAGCTAAAAGTGAATATTTCTTTTTAAATGGACATAAAAATAAGGCGTTACGACAATTGCAGTTCGCCATAGACAGCGCAGAGAAACAAGGGAAGTTTCAGCAGCAGGCGCGATTTAAACAGCGTTTAATTCAAATGTCAGAATCAAAAGACTCTCTCAGCCTTTAACTCTGTTTAAATTTAACCCTGCTGCTAAAGTTAACTATTTATTTGGGCTAAAGGTCAGCATGCGATTTAACGACTTAATCGCTTGCAAACGTACGGTTTCATCAATAAAAATTTCCTGCATGCCGTTTTTCAATACATCCCGCAAATTAGTCAGGCCATTCATCGCCATCCAAGGGCAGTGTGCGCAACTTTTACAGCTTGCCCCATTACCCGCCGTTGGCGCTTCAATTAATAGCTTTTCTGGTGCCGCTTGTTGCATCTTGTAGAAGATGGCCTTATCAGTAGCGACAATTAATTGCTGATTCGGTAAGTTTTTAGCCGCAGCAATGAGTTGTGAAGTTGAACCGACTTCATCCGCTAGATCAACAACGCTTTGAGGGGACTCTGGGTGAACCAGAATAGCCGCATCAGGGTAAACAGCCTTTAAATCCGTTAATGCTTTTGCTTTGAATTCATCATGCACAATACAAGCACTGTCCCAGAGCAACATATCCGCCCCAGTCTCTTTCGCCACATAGCTCCCTAGGTGCTTATCAGGGGCCCAAAGAATCTTCTCACCTTGCTGTTTTAAGTGCTCTACCACCTGCAGCGCGATACTGGAGGTCACGACCCAATCAGCCCGTGCTTTTACCGCTGCAGACGTATTGGCATAAACTACGACTGTGCGTTCTGGGTGCTGATCACAAAAATCAGAAAACTCATCAATAGCACAGCCTAGGTCCAAGGAGCAGGTTGCTTCTAAGGTCGGCATAATGACACGTTTTTCAGGACTTAATATCTTAGCCGTTTCACCCATAAACTTGACCCCAACAACAACCAAGGTTGAAGCAGGATGATCACGTCCAAAGCGTGCCATTTCTAACGAATCAGCCACACAGCCACCCGTTTCTTCGGCTAAGGCCTGTAATTCTGGTTCGGTATAATAATGCGCCACCATAACCGCATCTTCTTGCTTAAGCAGTTGCTTAATTTCAGCAATAAGAAGTGACTTATCTTCCGCATTAGCGGTCGATATGGCGTCAATTTTAGCGTTCAGATGATCACGTACGAATTGTGATTCTTCATTAACGACAGAGCTGGTCATAAAGGCAAAATTTCCTGCAGAGCTGTAGTAAAGATCCGAAAAAGATCGGCTAATAAAAATATGGTGGCGGAGTATATCACATTCAAGCAATAGGCTAACTGCCATTCAAGGCAGAATGACAGGCACAAAAAAAGGGGTAAGCTCTACGCTTACCCCTTCTCTATATAATGGTGGGCCGTGTGCGACTCGAACGCACGGCCAATTGGTTAAAAGCCAACTGCTCTACCAACTGAGCTAACGGCCCAAATTCTTTCGAACTTGGTGGTAAGTCTCCTTACCCAAACTCTATGCTGCGTAGTATACTTAGTTAGAAATAAATGTCAACGTTTTCAGTAACTTACATCTAACTTTTTTTCTACGCTTCACTTAAAAATGGTGGGTCGTGTGCGACTCGAACGCACGGCCAATTGGTTAAAAGCCAACTGCTCTACCAACTGAGCTAACGACCCCCTAAGTGAGGACGCATATAATACTGATTTAATTTTCCTTGGCAAGCATTATTTTAAAAATAATCTTTAAAAGACAAGCACTTGCATTAAATCACTCTACATCTTGTAGATTAATAGCGATTAAATTGGCTATTACACTTACTCGCACGGGTTTATTTGG
>CAXIBC010000143.1:0-5262 GCA_964022115.1 uncultured Oleispira sp.
CTAAGGCAATAGCGACCATCTTAGCCGCAACGGCCATTCCAGTAATGGGCCGATAAGATTTTAACCCAGGTATATGCCCCAATATGGGCATGAACTTAGCCCCCAGCCACTCTGCTAGCCTCAACTCTTCGCGTTCACCGATTAATAACGATGGTTGCAGGATGACACAGTATTTAAAACCCAGGTCTATGACCTTATCTTCAAGCTCACCTTTCATCTTTAAATAGGGCGATAAACTATGAGCAGAAGCATGACTCGAAGAGACTAAAAAATAGTTTTCAACCCCTGCCTGTAATGCAAGCTTGGCCGCGCGGTATTGATAATCTAAATCAACGACTCTTTGCTTAGCAATGGTACCTACTTTCTTTTTAGTTGCACCCAGGCAAGAAAAGAATAAGTCTACCTGATTAAAGTAGTCTTTATGTTCTTCTATTTGAGAGAAATCGATTTGATGATTTTCGAACTTATCATGCTCAATTACCAAGGGGCGGCGAGTTAAGGTAATCACCTTATGAACTTCATCTTGCCCTAGCAGCTGGTCGACTAATGCTCGACCGATAAGCCCTGTAGCGCCGATCACCATTGCTGTTTTTGCCATTGCTGTTTTTGCCATAATAATGATTTAAATTTCCACTGATAATTTATCTTGCTGAGATGTCTTATGACAAAAAGTAGAGTGCTAAAAAATAGAGTGCTAAAAGTTTAGCCCTTAAGCTGTTTAGATCTAAGCTGTTTAGATCTGAGCTGTTTAGGTCTAAGCTTCTAGTCACCGAACTTGATATTAAACCCTAGCCAATAACTAGGTTCAAGGCGGTCGCTATAAAAATGCTGGCTTCCTTTTTGATCTGACAAATTTTTAATAGCCACATACCCTCCTAGGAACTTATCATGCTGATAGTTCAGGCTTAAATTAGTATACAAGGCAGAGGGGGTAACCTTGTTACCTTGAGGTTGCCCAAGTTTAAAATTATGTTCATGTAAATAATTACTTAATACATTAAAATTGAGCTGTTGGCTGAGCTGCCAATTAGCATTCATTCCCGCAAAATACCTTGGAATTGCTTGGTTATATTCATCTTGTATTTCAGCGCCTACTAATAAGCTTTGAGTTTGATTATATACGTGGGTTTCTTGCCAAGTGAAAAAAACATTAATGTCCCAGTCAATGTTTTCATATAACCAGTTTATTGTGATGCCATCCTGTACGACTTTCTGCGGCACATTTTCTAATGAGCGTAAGACAACCGTTTGGTTACCCTCTGTTACCGCTGGATAAATGACTTGTGCGACTAAATCATCTAATTCACTATGAAAGACTTCAATATCAAAAAAATTATTAAGACTCACTTGATCTCGCACACCCACTTCATACGTTGTCATATGACTTAAACGATGATTTTCATCCCCTTTGACATCGACTCTCTGAGAGGGATCATTAGGAAAGGTAAACTCAATATCGATATACTGTTTAACCATAAAGGGAGAAGATGAAGCCGTTTGAATTGAAGCCCGTAGCGCGGTATCAAAGTCTAATTGATAGGTCGTTAAAAACTGGTAATTAAATTCATTTTCATCCGGTGCATTATAATCACTATAACTTAATGCCGTAATAAAGCGCCAATCCCGTTGTGGGCTATACTCAGTGCGCAGCATATAATTGATTTCTAGCCGAGTTCTTTCACCACCAAGAAATGGACCATCATATTTAATCTGAGACCAATCAATCGCTGGCTGAATTAACCAACGAGGTAATTTAATTTGGTAAGCGATATTAGCCTGAGAGATGTTGGTATCATAGGAAAAATCTGGAAAACCTTCGATCTCTTGACGTCCTAAATTTTGGCTAATACGCGCATTAAAATCAGCATAACTTAATTTAAAATTATACCCAGACGCTTCCGATAAGTTATGAGTAAAAGGAATATCATTTGTACCAATATCAACTTTCTGGTCATTTGAATCTTGTTTAAACACCGTTAAATCATAATGAAAAAAAGCTAAAGGATCGTTATTGATAGCCAAGATAATGGACTGATTATCCACTGATTGCTGAGTATTTTCGGGTAAACTGGTGCTGACACTGGTCATAATATTGTCTGCTTCTAGATATTCTCTATTAGAAAAACTAAAATAACTATCTTCGTAACGATCACGCATTTCTGACCTTGCACTTAAACGCACATTCGTAGCAGAAAAACTCATGTCTGCCGAAAAATGCGCTATGGTACTATTGTCACTTCCTATGGTTATATTACTTTTAATACTGGCGCTGTCTTTGGCTTTTTTTGTAAATATATGAATCACCCCAGTCACCGCATTCGACCCATACAATGAACTTACGGCACCTCTGACAACTTCTATACGATCGATATCTTCAATGCCTATCGGCAAGCTCCCCCAAAATAAGGCACCATTAAAATAATCAAAGACGACTCGGTTATCGATCATAAGCAGAGTTTTAGAATTGTTCAGGCTCGATAGCGTATCGCCTTTAATATCATTATAAAAACCACGGATATGGACATCAAACTGACCATTAGTTTGCTCCCTAACAATCACCCCAGGCACCAGTTTCATCGCCTCGGCAATGGTCGTGATTGCAGAATTCTTTATTTGCTCTGCGGTCACTACACTAATGGAAAGCGGGGTTAAGAAGAGATCTTCATCGTGCTTTGAGGATGTCGATATTGAGATATCCTTAACTTCTTCTGAGACCCCATAAAACAATTCATCTGAAAAAGAGGGTAATGAAATAAGCGCTGTAAATAATAACCATAGAGGATATTTGGAATTCATATTATTTATTCCTTCCAGATGAAAGCTCTATGGAATGATACGATTGAATGATTCTTTCAATACTGCCATCAGCTTGCATTGTCTGTATTTCATTATTTAATTGATTGATTTCTTGCTGACAAGGGCTTTGCTTTGAATAAGCAATATGCAAGCCTTCTTTAGTGACCGCTTTAGGCAAGATATCAATAATAGTAGAGAGAGTGTTTTTATTAATTTCTTGCTGGCCAGTTAAACCATAGAAGATACCATAATCTAGACGGCCATTAGCAAGCATTAGCAATAGGCTATAAACGTTAGGAACATCGTCAATGACTAGGTTGTCAAAAGCATAATCATCGGCAACTTGCCCTAAACTCATGCCCCTGAGCTTGCCACCTCGGCGCCCAACAAGGTCACTTATTTGTTGGTAAGGAAAGCTGAATCCTTTGCGCACAAAGATTTTGAGCTCGGCATAATGAATAGCGCTAGAATAGAAAAACTGTTTCTGGCGCTGTTGGGTTTTCAAAACCCCAGCAACAATATCCAGATTACCATTACCTAGATCAAATAAAATTCTCTTCCAGGGTTTGGATGCATTTAAGGTGATATTTAAACCCGCACGATCAGCGGCTTGGAAAACAACATCCCCCATAATGCCCCTCTTATTTATCTTATGATGGCTAAAATAGGGGTACCAGTCATCCGCACCATTCATGCTCAAGGTTTCACAACGCAAGGTCGCAAAGCTGAGATGACAGACACTGGATAGAACAAGAAAAAATAGGGCGCTTAGATAGTTATTCCTAATAGATATATACCGAATCATTAACTCTTAGTTAAGATTCAGTATAGTTAAGATACTCGCTGCAGTTGACATTAATAATTAATAGCTAATAATTAATCCTACTGATTTTTATAGCATTTCTTTAACCGTACCAATGGCACTGCCAACCCCAACTTTCAATTTAAGCTTAAAAAGTTCATAAGATTCACTTGCTGATAACTCTTCATTATCTTTACAACGAGGATCGGTTCTTTGAATCAAGTCGATCACCTCTTTCGTAATCGGAATAGTCTCACAGCCATGGCTATCTTCACATACCATGTCCCATTGTGGTTTGGCTTGAATATGACAGCCAAAACAATTTCCGCCAAAACGATTCACAACATCAACAAAACCACGCTTTCTGATCTCAGAACCTTGCTCGGAAACATCCAGCTCAAAAAACTCCCAACCTTTCGTTGCTGGGCTATAGCCTTTTTCGTGTTTAACCATCACTTCCCCAGGCACCAACTGCACGACTGAGCCTGGAGGATAGATACCGCCTGTTTCAGAGTTTGCTACCGCTAACGTTCCTGCCAGATCACCCTTAAGGTTATCTACATAGAAGCCCCGCACCTTAGTCATCTCTCGAATGCAGCTAAAGGTGCTACTAGAAACTGCTAACTGCCCTGTTTCACTGACCTCTATCGGCTGATTTTCCCTTGAATCGGCTTCTATTGGAGCGGCTACTGCTAGCGCCGGTAATAGAGTCGCGAAAAACAGTATGAGGGCAGCTCGACCTTGAGCAATAAAGTGGTTAATCATGTGAACGATCCTTCTAGGGTTAGCCTGCTATAAAATTATATTGTGCACAATATAGTTTTATAACAGGCTCTGTCAACCTGTTCCTAACTAAGCTAACGCCCTAGAGAATAAGTCAGCGCGTTTTTAGGGTTTGATAATAGGCCACTGGTAAAACCAATAAGGTTAAGATAACCACACTGATCATCCCCCCTAACATAGGTGCGGCAATGCGACTCATGACCTCAGAGCCGACCCCTGAGCCATACATAACAGGTATGAGTCCCGCAATGGTCGCAATCGCCGTCATCATCACTGGCCGTACCCGACGCACAGCACCGATCAAGATAGTCTGCTGTAGCTGAGGATTACCTTCAGGTTTACCCTCTTCGTACGCTTGCTTCAGATATTGCAGCATGATGACTCCGGTCTCGGCGGCGACCCCAGCTAATGCAATAAAGCCAACCCCTACCGCAACGGAGAAATTAAATTGGTAATACAGCATCATTAATATTCCACCCACCAGCCCCATAGGAAGGGTTAATAGAATCAGCGCAACATCACGGCCATTTCTAAAATTGAGATAGAGTAATAAAATAATAATGCTTAAGGTGAGTGGCACCACATAGCTAAGCTTCTCTTTTGCCCGTTGCAGGTATTCATACTGCCCGGCCCAACGCAGGGTATAAGCCGTCGGCAGCTCGAATTCACCACTGGCAATTTTAGCCGCTAATAGCTGCTGGGCATTTTTAACATAGCTGCCGATATCAATGGCATTTACACCTCGACTTTCAATATCTATATAGGTCCAACCCGTGAGACGTGCATTTTCGCTCTTAATCATAGGAGGGCCATCTTCGATTCGAATATCGGCAATATCCCCTAAAGTAATATGGCGTACCTTATTATTTTTCCCGTTATTA
>CAXIBC010000144.1:0-5256 GCA_964022115.1 uncultured Oleispira sp.
GCTTTTCTTGGTCAAGATGTGGGCACGGTGTGCTTGACGGTGTTTGAAGCCGTTAGCCGTTTTCTTGAAGCGCTTTGCAGCACCACTTTTACTTTTAATCTTAGGCATTTTAATTTACCACTTCGCATTGTTAATAAACAGCAGCAGGTAGAACGTACAAATCCCCAGCCTCGTATTGCTACGAATGCTAGGGAATTGAGATTCATTTTAGAACCTAACTACTTCTTTTTGACGGGTGAAAGCACCATAATCATTTGACGACCTTCCATCTTAGGACGCTGCTCAACGCTGCCATATGCCTCAAGATCTTTCTCAAGACGCAACATTAATTGCATACCTAAATGTTGGTGGGCCATCTCACGACCACGGAAGCGTAAAGAACACTTCGCTTTGTCACCGTTTTCTAGAAAACGTACCAGGTTGCGTAGTTTTACCTGATAATCGCCTTCCTCAGTCCCAGGACGGAATTTAATTTCCTTAACCTGAGTCTGAACTTGCTTCTTCTTAGCCGCGTTACGCTGCTTTTTCTCTTCATATAGCTTTTGGCCATAGTCCATAATTTTACAGACTATTGGATCGCCATCAGAAATCTGAACCAAATCCAAACCAGCTTCTTGAGCGGCTACTAGAGCATCTTCAATACTAACAACGCCGGCTTGTTCGCCTGCTGCGTCGATTAATCGTACTTCTTTTGCTTTGATATTGTCATTGATCGATGGGCGCTCAGCACGAGCACCACGTTTATTATCACGTCTGATGTTAAATTACTCCGTTTCAACTTGGCCGCGGCGGGCGATATCTTTCGCTAATAGCTCTTTAAAGGCGTCTAGGGTCATTGTTCCTAGATCATCTCCTTTACGAGTACGCACTGCTACCGTGTTGGATTCGACTTCTTTATCCCCTACCACAATTAGGTAAGGCACTTTGTGTAAAGTATGCTCGCGAATTTTAAAGCCAATCTTCTCGTTTCTCAAGTCCGCAGAGGCTCTAATATCATCTTTTTTCAAAGATTCTTCAATTTTCGTGCAATATTCACCCTGATTATCGGTGATATTCAGAATGGCGACCTGCTTTGGTGCTAACCAAGTCGGGAAAGCGCCCGCATAATGTTCAATCAAGATACCGATAAAGCGCTCAAAAGACCCTAAAATAGCACGGTGCAACATGACCGGCGTTTTACGATCGTTATCTTCACCGACATATTGAGCGCCCAAACGCTCTGGCAGCATGAAGTCTAACTGAATCGTACCACATTGCCATACACGATTTAGACAATCACGTAATGAGAACTCAATCTTAGGACCATAGAAGGCACCTTCACCTGGCTGCAATTCCCAATCAAGTCCTGCATCGTTTAATGCGTCTTCCAATGCCGCTTCCGCTGCATCCCATTGAGAGTCATCACCAATACGACCTTCTGGACGAGTCGATAATTTCATTTCAACATTATCAAAACCAAAGTCTTTATACACATCAAGCGTCAGTTTAATAAAGTCGATCGCTTCTTGACGAATTTGATCTTCTCTCGCGAAAATGTGGGCATCATCTTGAGTAAAGCCACGTACACGCATAATACCGTGCAAGGCACCGGACGGCTCATTACGGTGGCAGCAACCAAATTCAGCCAAACGCAAAGGCAAATCGCGGTAGCTCTTCAAGCCTTGATTAAAGACCTGAATATGACAGGGGCAGTTCATCGGTTTTACCGCATAGGTGCGTTTTTCCGATTCGGTAACAAACATGCCATCGGCATAATGCTCCCAATGCCCAGATTTCTCCCATAAGGCGCGATCCACAACCTGAGGAGTTTTAATTTCTTGATAACCGGCATCGTTTTGCACCTTGCGCATATATTGCTCAAGGGCTTGGTAAATAGTCCAACCATTTGGATGCCAAAAAACCATACCTGGCGCTTCTTCTTGCAAGTGGAAAAGATCCAATTGCTTCGCCAGTTTACGGTGATCACGCTTCTCTGCTTCTTCTAAACGGTGCAGATAAGCTTTTAAATCTTTCTTGTCGTTCCAAGCCGTACCATAAATACGTTGTAACTGCTTATTTTGAGAATCACCACGCCAGTAAGCACCGGATACACGCATTAGCTTAAAAATGCGCATCGATTTAGTACTAGGAACGTGTGGGCCGCGACACATATCGATATATTCTTCGTGATGATACAGACCAACCGCTGTTTCACCCTTGGCGATCAAGTCATCGATCAGCTCGACTTTATAGTCTTCATCTCGATCAACAAAGATTTGGCGCGCGTCTTTAATCGGCGTCATTTCTTTATTAACTAGGTAATCTTTTTTAACCAGTTCTTTCATGCGTTTTTCAATCGCAGTCAAGTCTTCTGGGGTGAAAGGACGCTCAAATTCGATGTCGTAATAATAACCATCTTCGATCACAGGACCGATGGCCATTTTAGCCGTTGGGTAAAGCTGCTTCACCGCATGACCAATGAGGTGGGCAAAAGAGTGACGAATCACCTCAATACCTTCAGCGTCACGACCGGTAATCAAAGAAATATCAGCGTCGTTTTCAATCAATTCGCAAGCATCAACCAGCTCACCGTTGACTCGACCGCAGACAGTTGCTTTCGCAAGACCAGGACCAATATCTTCAGCAACTTGCATCAAGGTGACGGCGTGATCAAATTCGCGCTTAGAACCATCTGGGAGTGTAATAACAGGCATCAAAACTATCCTTTCACAGTGGTGACCCCTACCAAAGGCCACATGACGTGCATAAAAAATTAGACGTAGGAGATTACAGCTAGGGTAAGCAAGTGTAAAGAGCTGATCAGCACCTAATCGACGCCAAGTGCTTAAATCTAGGAGGTTTTTTGAAAACGCAAAGGGGTAATGCCCAACCACTGCTTAAAAGCTCGAGAAAAAGCACTTTGCTCTGAGTACCCCAATAACAAAGCAATTTCAGATAATGTTAAATTCCCCTCCTTTAGGTATTGCTGCGCCAATTGCTGCCGAGTTTTTTGTAATAACTGCTTAAAAACCAATTGCCGCTGCTCTAACCGCCGATGAAGTGTCCGTGACGATGTTTTCATATACTTGGCCACCTCTTCTATCGTTGGCCTTCCATCCTGCATGGCCCGTAACAAGTACTTATAAAATTGCTGCTCAAATTGATCCCCATTCGGTAAAACATCTAATAGCGCATGGGCTTGCTGATCCAATAAAGCGCGTAATGCGGGGTCCGCTTTCTCAACTTTTAAGCTCAACATTGAGATAGGAAAAGAAACATAGGTATTTTTGCAGCCAAATTCCACATCACACCCTAAAAGCTGAAGATAAGGCGCGACATCATCTGGCTTAGCATGGACAAAACCTACTTTAGTCGGCTTTAAAGTATCGTCCCCGACGAGCATTCTCACATAATACGCTAAACTAGAAATTAAGGTTTCATCTGACTCGCGGGTAGAATAGCCATAATCAAACGGCCAAGAAAAGGTAACTAAATCGCCTTGAGCATAAGTAAAAGCCTCATTACCTTCATATAATAGCCGCTGAAAACGCTCAAATCGCTGCAATGCCTCAGCAAAGTACTCACAAGATAAGCTCAAATAACCCAATACACCACAATGACTAGGCTGTATGTAAGTGCCTACTTCAAGACCTATATAAGGCTTATCATAGAGCTTGGCTAGCTTCTCTAACGCATACCACCAGTCGGAAAAAGGCATACGAGAGTTAGCATTATATTGAGATAATTGGGTGCGTAGCTTATCCAACTCATCCGCTTTTTCATGCGCCAGAGGGTTGGCATCTAAATAGCTTAATAACAGATTAGCTAGGTCTCCAGCGACATTGAAATTTACCAGCATTGATCCTCCCCCCTACAATTAGCCCCTACATTTAGCCCTTACTATTACCCTACTGGCAGTAAATGTCAAAAATGAACACAGTAATGTCAATATTTATAGCCAAGCCCACCACATAATGAACTCACTTAAAGAAACATAAAAACTCAATAAAGAGCCGGAGAGAGAGATGGAAGATTTAATTCGCGCAATTGGCTTTATCTTAGCCGCAGGGGTGGTTTTCATGGCCATGATGGTTTGTGAAGCCTGGTACCTACATCGCAAAACAGGGGATACTAATTATCGATTTGGCGAAACGCTGGCCAATCTAACCACGGGCGCTTCTTATAAAATTGTTGATGGCATCGCCATCGCTCTTTTCATCACGGCCTTTTCAGACATGATTAACCCATACGGATTAGGCTGGAACCCTGAACCATCGATTTTCGCATTTGTTATTTTATTTGTGCTGGCCGATCTGTGTATGTATTTCAATCATTTAGCCATGCACAAATTCCGCTGGTTTTGGGCAACCCATGTGACCCACCACTCGTCACAGAATATGAATTTATCCACCGCCTTACGTCAGAATTTTCTTAACGCATTAAACGGCAACTGGTTATTAATGTGGGTTCCACTTTCTTTAATCGGCTTTGATAAAGACTGGATCTTAATCGCCATTGAAACCAACTTACTGTATCAGTTTTTCTGTCATACCGAAGCTGTAGGTCGCTTAGGTTGGATCGAGAAAATTTTCAATACTCCCTCTCACCATAGAGTGCACCACGGCAGCAACCCAGCACAAATCGATCGTAACTTTGGTGGTGTCTTTATTATTTGGGATAAATTATTCGGTACTTTCCGCGATGAACGCGAGGCCGGTGTAATTAAATATGGCGTCACCCGCATGCCAGCCAAGCCCTTGAACCCTTTTTACATTCAAGTCTATGAACTGGTATCGATTATTAAAGACATTTGGAAGTACAAAGATTTAAGAATTTTATACAAGCACCCTGAATGGGTCACAGAGAAGTACGGTAAACAATAACTAGGGTATTAGTGCTCAAGTAATAAAAAAGGCCGATCTAATTATTAGACCGGCCTTTTATTAATAATCCACTAAGCTCTTAGCGCATCATCGGAGGCATACCACCGGGAGGCATACCACCACCGCCAGTCATCCCACCCATTGCGCGCATCATTTTCTTCATGCCGCCTTTGGCTGTCATCTTCTTCATCATCTTTTGCATCTGCTTATGCTGCTTCAACAAACGATTGATATCTTGAATCTGTGTGCCAGACCCCTTAGCGATACGCTTTTTACGCGAACCGTTAATCTTATCTGGGAAATGACGCTCCATTGGGGTCATTGAACAAATAATAGAATCCATCTGCTTAAACTGACTTTCTGCTGCATCCGTTTGCTTGGCCATGTTCGCCAT
>CAXIBC010000145.1:0-5191 GCA_964022115.1 uncultured Oleispira sp.
AATGTCATTAACGTTATTAAATAGATACTTCAAGCGCTGTTTTCAAATTCAGCGCCTGGGGCTGGAATGCAACCTGATAAGCCAATACCTCAACCCCAGCGGCGATAGCTTGGGTTAATTTTTCGGCATAAGCAGGGTCTACATGAGCGGCGACTCGTACTTGCTGAATGCCTTCATGGGGTACACAAAAGAATAAGATACTACGCTGCCCTTCGGCTTTCAAACGCATTAAGACTTCTAGATGCTTTAAACCTCGGCTCGTCACCGCATCGGGGAAATAGCCGATATTACGAGTATCAAGCTCACTCTCTGCATTCCCTAATAAGGTGACGCTTTTCACTTCTATATAGGTATCGGCAATATCAGTCTGAGGAGATTGAATTAAAAAATCCAAGCGCCCTTCATCGACCTTAGGTTCTGCGATGAGCTTGTCTGCAGGGTTAATGCTTACTTCTTTTATGTGATTCGCTAATAAGGCTTCTTTCACTAATTGATTGGCCCTAGCGGTATTGATGCAGGCCTTATATTGACCTTCAACCTCAACCCACTCCCAACTTAAAGGTAATTTCCGCTTTGGATTTTGGCTATCAAATAACCAAACTTTGGCGCCTTCATCTTTGCAGTTGGTCATGGAGCCGGTATTCGCACAATGAGCGGTGACTATCTCTCCTGCGCGCTCCACCGGACTGGTCAGTTCGATATCCGCCAAAAAACGTTTATAGCGCTGAATAAGCTTGCCGGTTAATAGTGGTCTTGGGTATTCCATCGCTTAAACCTCTAGCCCTTGCTGTGGTAGCCAAGCCTTAATCCGAGCAACGGCTTGCTGTAAGCGTTCGATATTCGTTGTATAAGCAAAACGCACATAAAGGTTCGCATCTTGCTGACCAAAATCAAAACCTGGGGTCAAAGCAACCCCAGTATCTTGTAAAAGCTGCTGGCAAAAGCTTTGGCTATCTTGAGTTAAGCTACTCGCATCCGCGTAAATATAAAAAGCGCCATCAGGAATGACGGGGATTTTAAATCCTAGCTTAGGCAATTCAGCTAATAAATAATCGCGCCTCTGCTGCAGTTCTAAGCGCCGCTCTTCCATGATGGCTAAAGACGACTCACTAAAAGCCTCTAAAGCGCCATATTGGGAGGGTGTTGTTGGCGCCAGAAATAAGTTTTGCGCTAGCCTCTCGATGACCGGAATATAGTCTTCAGGTACGACCATCCAGCCTAAGCGCCAGCCGGTCATGCCGAAGTACTTAGAAAAAGAATTAATCACGACAACATCATCCCCTAAAGCCAAAGCGGTTTGTGGGCGCTGCGCGGATAAATCACTATCATTGATATCGTGATAGGTTAAGCCGTGATAAATCTCGTCTACCCATAATTCTCCCCCTAGCTCGCGGCATTGATCAGCAATATCGGCTAATTCAGCATGAGGGATCATAGCGCCCGTCGGATTCGCTGGGCTAGCCATCAAAACCGCCTTACTCGCCCCGGCATGCCAATGTTGCTTTATTTGCTTCGAGGTCAGCTGAAAACCCTGTTTTGCGCTGGTTGCAATCAGTCGCCCATGAGCTTCAAAAACTCGTGCAAAATGTCTATTACAAGGATAACCAGGGTCCGCTAGCAAAAGCTCATCACCCGCTTGCAAGCGTGCGGCCATTAATAATAGCAAAGCACCTGACGCTCCCGGTGTAATGGCGATGCGCTTAGGGGAGATGGTTACGCCGTAGCGGCTTTGATAAAAATCTGCAATTTTCTGGCGCAATTCCGGTAGACCTAAGGCGGGGGTATAATGGGTTTTACCCTCTTGCAGAGCCTCAATAGCCGCTTGTGTAATAGGTTCAGGAGTAGCAAAATCAGGCTCGCCTACTTCGAGGTGAATCACATCAATACCTTGGCTGGCAAGCTCTTGTGCCTGTTGTAAAATCGCCATTACTTGAAATGGCGCTATCTCGTCAGTACGAGAGGCAAATCCAGTCATACTAGCCTCCTAAAAATTCAATAACCTTAATATTCATCATATTGTGCCAGATTTGACTCTAGTCACCACTAAAGTGTTAATATAATTAAAGAAATTTGATCAATCTTATAGTCAGGAAGGCTTTTATCTGATAGCTTGCCTGCGTTAAAAAATAAAGCGTTCAAACTCAGGAAGAACGTGTGGAATAATGCTCGACTCGACTTAATATCGAGCTCTGTAGCGATACGAGGCTGCTGCAATTATGCCAGAAGATAATAAAGCTTTTGCTATTACAACCTTCACACCTTATGAAGAAAAGGCTGGTGAAGAGTATATGAACGTCGAACAACGCAAACACTTCAGCATGATACTTGCTAGCTGGAAGCAAGAATTGATGGAAGAAGTTGATCGCACGAAAGAACATATGCAATCTGAAGCGAATAACGCTGCGGATCCAAGCGATCGTGCAAGCCAGGAAGAAGAATTTAGCCTGGAATTGCGTGCTCGAGATCGTGAGCGTAAGTTGATCAAAAAGATCAATAAAACGTTAGAATTGATCGAAAAAGACGATTATGGTTTTTGTGATGAGTGTGGTGTTGAAATCGGTATTCGCCGATTAGAAGCGCGCCCTACCGCAAATCTATGTATCGACTGTAAAACCCTAGCCGAGATTAAAGAACGCCAATTAGGTGTTTAAGCGCTAGAGGCTCTGTGGTTAGATGCTTAACAACTCAGCCAACACAGCGGCCAATATTCCTTATATTGGCCGTTTTGCTCCCTCTCCTACTGGGCCGTTACACTTTGGCTCGTTATTAGCTGCCTTAGCCAGTTATCTTGATGCCCGCAGTCATAATGGCAAGTGGTTAATCCGTATTGAAGACCTTGACCCACCACGGGAAATGCCAGGGGCGAAAGAGCGTATTCTGCAAGCCCTTGAGGTTTATCAGCTTTACTCAGATGAACCTATCCTTTATCAAAGTCAGCGTAGCGAACTGTATCAGCAAGCTCTCGATCAGCTCATTTCGCAACAAGCGGCTTTTGCTTGTACGTGTTCACGGAAACAACTAGCCGAAACTCAAGGGATACATTTTGGCCCTTGTCAGGCCAATACCTCACTGGCAAATACTCAATTTGCCTGGCGTTTTGACTGTCAGTCGCCAGCGGTTAAACAGCAATACTTTGATCAAGCTGGGCAGTCACAGCTGGGGGCTGAAAATCAGATTTCATTCCACGATGCCTTGCAAGGAACGTTTAGCCAATCCCTCGCGGGAGACATTGGTGATTTCGTGATTAAACGTAAGGATCAGCTTTGGGCTTATCAGCTCGCTATGGTGGTTGATGATTATTTACAAGGTGTCAATCATGTTGTCAGGGGCATTGATCTCATCGATTCCACCTTGCGTCAGAACATGCTGCAAGGTGCACTCAATTACCCGATTCCGCATTATGCTCACATTCCTGTAGCCTGCGCTGAAAACGGCCAGAAATTGAGTAAGCAAAATTTAGCCCCGGCATTGGATTTGGATAATCCAAAAGCCACCTTATGGCGCGCCTTGTCTTGGCTTAGACAAGAACCGCCAAAAAATTTGTATCACAGTAGCGTCAAAGAAATGTTAGCTTGGGCCATCGAGCATTGGCAACCTCTTAAGCTGCAAGGAATACAAAAACAAGGGGCTATATAATCGTTAAAATGCCCCTAAGCTACAACATAAGTACAGCAAATACCCCCAAAGACATCCATGTGTTACTCTCAGTAACACAATAAACAGATATCTAATAATAGAGCATATTATGTACGATTATCGCGTCACACTATTATTAGTGCTCGCCTTGTATATTTTTTCTCCTGTGATCATAGACTGGTGGTTAGCCCCTAACGGAGCTTGGTATCACCCCTTTGCGTTTTGGTTCTTATTAATTGCAGTCTATATATGGGTAGAATTTAAACGAGGTCCAGATGAGTTTTAGTCTGTTTCAACTCAGCCTAGTCGTCTTCGGCTACTTATTTTTCTTATTTTCCGCGGCTTATTCTGTTGAGCAAGGCTGGGTTCCTAAGCGCTGGGTACGCCATCCCGCGGTTTATGTTTTATCCCTTGGGGTATATGCCAGCGCTTGGGCTTTTTATGGCTCGGTAGCTATGGCGGATAAATATGGTTATGGCTTCTTAGCCTATTATCTAGGCATTAGCGGAGCCTTTATTCTCTCTCCTATATTACTCAAGCCGATATTACACATTACCCGTACCTATCAGCTCAGCTCCCTCGCCGATCTTTTCGCTTTCCGTTACCGCAGTCGTTTGGCTGGGGTGATTGTAACGCTATTTACCTTAGCCGTTGCTTTACCCCTACTGACCTTACAGATTGCGGCGGTGGCCGAGAGCATGCACTTACTCAATGCCGACCTGCCTTCTGCGACTCTCGCGTTCGGCTTCTGTCTAACTATGGTTGTCTTTGCCGTATTATTTGGTGCGCGCCATGTTTCCCCACGAGAAAAGCATGAAGGTTTAGTCTTTGCTTTAGCGTTTGAGTCGTTGCTCAAACTGGTGGCCATCTCAATATTAGGCATAGTCGCTTTATTCTTCGTTTTCGATGGCTCTGGTGACATGGAAAATTGGTTAGCCGCCAACCAAGAGCAGTTAATTAGTCGCCATACGAGTTTGCAAGAAGGCCCTTGGCGTACTCTATTATTAATTTTCTTTGCTGCGGCGGTTGTTGCTCCACACATGTTTCATATGACCTTCACCGAAAATATTAATCCAAAAGCCTTACGCCCCGCCAGCTGGGGGTTGCCACTATTTCTACTATTAATGAGTCTTTCTGTACCGCCGATTTTATGGGCTGGGGTGTATTTAGAGCTTGATGTACCCGTCGAGTTTTATGCTTTAGGTATAGGAATGGCTTTAGATTCTCAATGGTTGGTGATTATGGCCTTCACCGGAGGCCTAGCCGCGGCTTCAGGTGTCATTATTGTCACGACTCTCGCCACCGCAGCCATGTTCTTAAACCATATCGTATTACCTAGCTATAAACCTGGCCCTAAACAGGATTTCTATCAGTGGTTATTATGGGTTCGTCGCTTTTTAATTGGCGGCATATTATTAGCCGCTTATGGTTTTTACCGCCTCATCGGCGCGGATTTAGAAATTACCTTACTCGGTATCCTCGCATTTGTGGCCGCTATGCAGTTTTTACCTGGGGTATTAGGGGTTTTATACTGGCCAACGGCCAATCGCTGGGG
>CAXIBC010000146.1:0-5061 GCA_964022115.1 uncultured Oleispira sp.
TCGATTGCAGGTTCTTCTATAGCGGCGTCTTCAGCAACTGGTGCTGTAGTTTCCAGATTAACTTGGGCAGTTTCTAGTGCTTCTTTTTGCAAGTCTATGGTCGAAATACTGGCTAGCTGATCGTCTTTTAACGATACCAAGCGTTGTAGCGTCGCAATCTGTTCTTCTAAAGACGCTAGGCGTGCTTTCAAATCTTGGTTTTCGAGTCTATTGGTATCTAAGGTTTCTAGAGCAATTGCCAAGTCGTTCTGCAAGCTTTCTGCGCGACTACCACCTAGGGCGCCACGTTCAATATCACCGCTTGTCGTCGCAGAATCCGTGACTTGCTTTGGCTTAGCCAATAATTTTAATTCACCACCATCTTGGGGCTTTTCAATTTTATTCCCTTGACTGGCGTTACGAGTTGCATCGAGTTGCGCACCCGCGGTTTGCAGCTCACGGTTTTGGCGCATCACTTCATTGATTGCTTGGCCGTCATCACGGGCAGCCATTTGCTGTTCAGTGGGTATACGTAAAACCTGGTGGGTTTTTAAACGATTGATATTGCCACCGATAAAGGCCCCTGGATTACTATCCTGAATCGCCAACATCATTTGTTGCGGACTTATTTTACGGTTAGGGCGAGTATTGATCGCAATGGCCCATAGGGTATCGCTTGGTTGTACTTTATAGGTACCTGGCTCAGCCGCTGTTGTCTGCCAGCCACCTTGTGCTGGTGCACTGCCTGGCGTACTGACCGAGGCTTGGCTTTCGACTCGCTTGGGTAATTCAGTTGCCGCTAATGGTTGAATTTTCTCATCAAAAACGGGTGGATCAAGCAACAGAGTATATTCACGCAATATACGACCTGAGGGCCAATTAACTTGTACAAGGAAGTTTAAGAAGGGTTCAGTGACCGACTTATCACTGGATAAAATAATGCGATTTCCTTTTACTTCGAAATCGATATCACTCAAGAAGAATATTTTCTCAACACCTGCACGGTCAAAGTCACCGTCAGAAGCTAAAGATGGCTTGATTTCCCACTCAGTAAGATCATCAATATTCGTCAGCTCAATTTCTGCTTGAAGTGGCTGATTGAGTGTAGACTTTAATTCAAGCTCACCCATACCTAGTGCAAACACATTGGCGCTCAGGCCAAGGGTGCTGGTGATCACTAGAGTACTCAAAAGCGTGCGCTTCATTCTCTGCTTCCTTGTTGTTATTAGGCTGCTTGGTGCCGGTTTTGTAAACAACAAAACCCTAATTAAATTCATGAATCCTAAGTCCATTTTGTTTGTGACTTATAGATTCCTTTCATTAGACAATGGTAAGTATCAATTATAAATGGAGTTTTCGCAATGTTTGAACCTTGATATCTCACGTTTCACGCGGCTTTCAGACTATCTTTTGATCAGAATTTAAAACTAAAGTGTGAGCTTATTCACAAAATGATACATCATGACCCAAAATGTCCGACGTATCATTTCGTGAATTTAGCACTTTTAAGATTATTAGAACTGTAAGAACTATTAATCTTCTAGCAGTATTCGCAACATGCGTCGCAGTGGTTCTGCAGCGCCCCACAATAATTGGTCACCTACAGAGAAGGCGTTCAAATATTCAGAGCCCATATTCATTTTACGCAAGCGACCAACAGGAACATTCAAGGTGCCGGTTACGGCTGTTGGTGTTAAACCTGCAATGGTGGCTTCTTTGGTATTTGGAACCACACCCGACCATTGGCTATGCTCATCCAACATGGCATTGATTTCATCCATCGGCACATCTTTTTTCAGCTTGATGGTGAACGCTTGGCTATGACAGCGCATTGAACCAATACGGACACAGGTGCCATCCACTGGAATGATGTTATTGCCGGTCGCTAAAATCTTATTGGTTTCAGCCTGCCCTTTCCACTCTTCACGGCTCTGGCCATTTTCGAGTTCAGAGTCGATATAAGGAATTAAGCTGCCACCCAATGGAACGCCAAAGTTAGCGGTATCCATGGTGCCATTACGCTGAGTTTCAGCAACGATACGGTCGATATCTAAAATTGCGCTGCGTGGGTCAGCTAATTTATCCGCTACCGATGCATTCAACTGACCCATTTGAGTCAGCAGCTCGCGCATGTGCTTAGCACCACCACCAGAAGCGGCCTGATAAGTTTGTGAACTTAACCATTCCACTAGACCATTTTCAAACAAACCACCCAGACCCATTAACATGAGGGAAACTGTGCAGTTGCCGCCTACAAAGGTTTTGGTGCCATTATGAAGGCCGTCTTTGATGACGTTTTTATTTACTGGATCCAATACGATGATGGCGTCATCGGCCATGCGTAGACTTGATGCCGCATCAATCCAGTAGCCTTTCCAGCCCGTCGCCATTAGCTTTGAATAAACTTCTTTGGTGTAGTCGCCACCTTGGCAGGTGATGATCACGTCCATGGCTTTCAGTTCGTTAATGTCGAACGCGTCTTTTAGCGCTGGGGCTTCTTTACCACCAAAAGCAGGGGCTGCTTGCCCGGCTTGGGACGTCGTAAAATATACTGGGTTAATATCAGCAAAGTCGTTCTCTGCTTCCATACGTTGCATTAGCACGGAGCCAACCATGCCACGCCAGCCTACAAGACCTACAGTTTTCATGTTATTCCAACCTATCGCATTATCAAAATGCTAGATTTATGGCCTTATTATTATCGCAACCGCAAAACGCCGTACATACATCCCTGTAGGCTTAAGTTCGGCTTCCTGCCTCGCATATTTGCTTTTGCGTTAATAAACTCCCATCTCTAGCTTTTGGTTGCTTATCAAATTTCTTTTAGTATTTAAAAGCGCTTCGTTCTTAAAGTGCTTTTACCACTGCTGCACCCATTTCTGCGGTGCTCACTTTTGTCATGCCATCAGAGTAAATATCAGGCGTACGTAGATTCAGATCCAGTACGTCACTGACTGCTTTTTCGATGGCGTCTGCCGCAGCGTTTTCACCTAAGGAGTATCGTAACATCATTGCGGCCGAAAGAATCGTCGCTAATGGGTTTGCGATGCCTTGGCCAGCAATGTCAGGTGCACTTCCGTGACATGGCTCGTACATACCCTTATTGTCTTTATCTAAAGACGCGGAAGGCAGCATGCCGATTGAGCCGGTTAACATAGCCGCGGCATCGGATAGAATGTCGCCAAACATGTTGCCGGTTACCATAACGTCAAACTGCTTAGGTGCGCGTACTAGCTGCATAGCGGCGTTATCTACGTACATGTGAGAAAGTTCTACTTCTGGGTAGTCTTTCGCCATGTCGTTCATGATCTCGCGCCATAATACGGTTACTTCTAATACGTTAGCTTTGTCGACAGAGCATAGTTTACCACCACGTTTCTTAGCCGCTTCAAACGCTACTTTACCGATACGACGAATCTCTGATTCGCTATAGACGTAGGTATTGTAACCCTGACGCTCGCCATTTTCTAATGTACGAATACCACGAGGCTGGCCGAAGTAGATGCCACCGGTTAGTTCTCGTACGATTAGGATATCAAGGCCGGATACCACTTCTGGCTTCAATGATGAGGCATCAGCAAGCTGTGGATATAGGATTGCTGGGCGCAAGTTACCAAACAATTCAAGGCCAGAACGCAAACCTAATAGGCCTTTTTCAGGACGCATTTCGCGATCTTCTAGGTTGTCCCATTTAGGGCCACCTACTGCACCAAGAAGGATGGCGTCAGCCGCTTTGGCTTTTTCCATAGTGGAGGCTGGCAGTGGTGAGCCTTCGGCATCATAGCCAGCACCACCGACTAAACCATGGTCAAACTCTAGACCTAGGTTGAATTTTTCGTTTACTGCAACCAATACGTTTTCTGCTTCGGTTACGATTTCTGGACCAATACCATCACCTGGTAGGATTAATACTTTCTTAGACATTTCTGATTCCGCTTAATTTTTAACAATAATTCTTTCATTGGTCATTTGAGCAACGCATCACTTGGCAATAGGTAATTCGTCTACGGGGACGCGGTAAATACATCCCTGTACGCTCGACCCCCGCATCCCTGCGGCGTGACGCCCCTTAACGAACAACCTACAGCCAAGCACTGCTTAATAGCAATTTGAGAAACTACTCAACCGTAATATTAAACGCGCTCTTTCAAGCAGATGCGCTTCTAAAAACTTATTGAATAACCAACAATGTTGTGGCGATGTGCTGAGTGGTTCGTTTTGGGCGGCGTCATTTCGCATGGAGCGTAGCGGCGTGAATGCCTGCAACGACCGGCGAAATACGAGCCTACAGGGAGAGCGCAGCGACGTATTCACGGCGTCCCCCGAAACGAATTACCCAGCGCAGCGTGTGCAAAACCCTGCTTTTACTCTTTTTCTCTTATCCCGAACACTCTCGAATAAGAACTAAAACAACCAAGGCGATGATGCTTTGCGCTTAGTTTCGTAAGCGACAATGTCGTCGGCATCTTGCAAGGTCAAACCGATATCATCAAGGCCATTCATCAAGCAATGCTTGCGGAAGGCGTCGACTTCAAATGGGATTAAATCACCATTGGGCTTAACAATGTTTTGGTTTTCTAAATCAATGGTTAACTCATAACCTTCTGTCGCAATGACTTCGGCAAATAAACCATCAATAATCGCTTCGTCCAAAACAATCGGTAAAAGACCATTCTTGAAGCTGTTATTGTAGAAAATATCCGCATAGCTAGACGCGATGATAACCTGAAAACCAAAATCTTCTAATGCCCAGGGTGCGTGTTCACGAGAAGAACCACAACCAAAGTTCTCGCGGGTTAGTAATACTGACGCGCCTTGATAGCGAGGCTGATTCAATACGAAGTCCGGGTTTAACGGACGACCTGAGTTATCCGCATCTGGCTGACCTTCGTCAAGGTAGCGTAACTCATCAAACAAGTTAGGGCCAAAACCACTGCGCTTGATGGATTTTAAAAACTGCTTTGGGATAATCATATCCGTATCGATATTGGCGCGATCCATAGGAGCGACGATACCGCTTTGCTTAACAAATGCTTTCATTATAACGCTCCTTTATTTAACCAATTCAAACTGACGAACATC
>CAXIBC010000147.1:0-5020 GCA_964022115.1 uncultured Oleispira sp.
ATTCTATTACACGTATTCTATTATTCCCAATAGATAGATATTTCTAATAATTAGAGCCCTATGATTGATTGGTTAGCAGAAGAGTCACCACCGCACTTCCCTGATACTCGAAGTGCACAGCAAGAGCCTAATGGTTTATTGGCCGCCGGCGGATTGTTAACCCCCTCTTGGTTAGTTGCAGCCTATCGTCGTGGTATTTTTCCTTGGTTCGATGATGAAAGCCCCATCCTTTGGTGGAGTCCCGCGCCGCGCATGGTATTGCAAGCCGAGGATTTTCATATTAGCAGAAGCTTAAAAAAGCTAATGAAAAAAAACGAGTATCGCATCAGTTGTAATCTGGCCTTTGCAGAGGTCATTTATCAATGTGCCCAGCCCAGAGATGATGATGGTGATACCTGGATAACCGCAGAGATGGAGCAGGCTTATATTCGCTTAAATGCCAATAACATCAGTCATTCGGTTGAGTGCTGGGATGCTCAAGGTGAGCTGGTAGGCGGATTGTATGGCCTACTCATTAATGGCGTTTTTTATGGTGAATCCATGTTTAGTCGTGCGAGTAATGCGTCTAAACTGGTATTCGCCTATTTTGCAGGCTATCTATTCAGCGCTGGGGTGCAGTTAGTTGATTGTCAGATGCATAGCGACCACATGGCTCGCTTTGGCGCTCGCGAGGTGGACCGAGAACAATTTGAGGCTTTATTAAAAGCGGCTTTGGCGGCGCCTACAAACATAACATTGCCGGTATTTTTAACATCATGAGTGAACAGTCATTACAATTTTATCGCCACCTAGAAGACAGTCCTTGTGGTTACCTGCCTAATCAAAAAAGTAATAGTATCTTTATCGATCCCGAAGGTGCACCGACAGAAGACGAATTAAACCTGCTTCATCTACATGGTTTTCGTCGCAGTGGTCGTTTGGTTTATCGCCCCGACTGTCCAAATTGTAACGCTTGCCACTCTTCGCGCATCATTAATTCACAATTTCAGCCAAGTAAAAACCAGAAAAAAGCCATCCGTCGCAATAAAGACTTAACCTTGAACTGGGTTAAACCTGATTTCTATCCCGAGCATTACGCCTTGTATCAAAAGTATATTGCTCAGCGACATAAAGACGGCGATATGTATCCCCCTTCAGAAGATCAATATCGAGGCTTTTTAGTCGATGGTCATGGCTACCATCAGTTCCTAGAAGCGCGAGATGAGCAAGGAACGCTAGTTGGATGTTGTGTCGTTGATATCTTCTATGACGGTTTATCAGCGATCTACAGTTATTTCGATCCTGATTTAGATAAGCGTTCTTTAGGGCGCTACCTAGTACTGGCATTGGTCAGCCAAGGGCTCTCTCGGGGGTTGCCGTATACCTATCTAGGTTATTGGATTAAAGAATCGGATAAAATGAATTACAAAGCCAATTATCAGCCGTTAGAGGTATTTGACGGCGAAATTTGGCGAAAATTGGTCAATGAACAGCTTATATGACGATAGCCTTTGCTTATTGATGAGTTTTAAGGCAGAATTCGCCCGCATTATATATACTGTCAACAGGTGAAGAATGGCAAAAGGTGATCACATTGAAATGGACGGAGAGGTTGTAGATACCCTTCCGAATACTATGTTCCGTGTTAAGTTAGAAAACGGACACATTGTAACCGCACACATATCTGGGAAAATGCGTAAAAACTATATTCGCATTTTGACCGGCGATAAGGTTAAGGTGGAATTAACACCTTATGACCTAAGTAAGGGCCGCATTACTTACCGCGCCCGCTAAGCTAAAATGAAAAAGGCCGGTTAGCTATGCTACCCGGCCCTTTTTTTATGCAACAACTTCTTCTACTAGATGCAAGTCGATACCGTCCTTATTATCGTTAAGGCAGACATCAACTTCACCACCACCTTCTAGGTCACCAAATAGAATCTTTTCAGCCAAAGGCTTCTTAAGCTTCTCTTGAATAAGACGATTCATTGGGCGAGCCCCCATTTTTTCATCATAACCATTATCAGCAAACCATTGGCGCGCTTCGTCACTGATGTGCATGTGGACTTTTTTATCATCCAACTGAGCCTGCAGCTCAACCAAGAACTTATCAACCACAAACATAATATTGTCGCGAGTTAATGAAGCAAACTGAATAATACTGTCCAAGCGGTTGCGGAACTCGGGAGTAAACTGTTTACGAATAACCTCCATGCCATCCGAAGTATGATCTTGATGAGAGAAACCAATAGAGCGACGACTGATTGTCTCGGCGCCAGCGTTAGTCGTCATAATCAAGATAACATTACGGAAATCCGTCTTGCGGCCATTATTGTCGGTCAGTGTACCGTGATCCATCACCTGCAGTAGCAAGTTAAAGACTTCAGGGTGCGCTTTTTCGATCTCATCGAGCAATAAGACACAATGAGGGTTTTTATTAACCGCTTCAGTGAGCAAGCCGCCTTGATCAAAGCCAACATAACCTGGAGGTGCACCAATTAAGCGTGAAACCGTATGGCGTTCCATGTACTCCGACATATCGAAGCGTAATAGCTCCATACCCATCACTTTCGCTAGCTGACGGCTCACTTCCGTCTTACCCACCCCTGTTGGGCCAGCAAACAAGAAAGAACCGGTAGGCTTTTCGGGAGCGTTCAAACCTGCTCGTGAAAGCTTAACCGCTGCGGATAAGGTACCAATGGCTTCATCTTGGCCAAATACTACCATTTTAAGCTTATCTTCAAGGCCGAATAATAGCTCTTTATCAGACGCCGAAACACTCTTAGGTGGAATGCGCGCAATCGAAGCAACAATGGCTTCAATATCGTGAATGCCAATGACTTTTTTACGCTTATTAGCGGGCAATAAGCGCTGGCTAGCCCCAACTTCATCAATAACATCAATCGCCTTATCGGGCAGATTTCTATCTGTGATATAGCGATCCGATAATTCTGCCGCCGCACGTAATGCTTTATCCTGATATTTAAGTTCATGATGATCTTCAAAGCGAGACTTCAAGCCTTTCAGTATCTGATAAGTATCATCAACACTTGGCTCGCCCACATCAACTTTCTGGAAACGGCGGGTTAACGCACTGTCTTTTTCAAAGATGCCGCGGAATTCAGTAAAGGTGGTGGAGCCCATGCAACGCACTTCGCCACTGCTGAGCATAGGCTTAAGCAAGTTAGAAGCATCCATAACGCCACCAGAGGCTGCGCCAGCACCAATAATTGTATGTATCTCATCAATGAATAAAATGCCATGAGGTTGCTTTTTAAGCTCGGCTAATAAGGCCTTAAAGCGTTTCTCGAAGTCACCACGATACTTAGTGCCTGCAAGCAAGGCACCCATATCCAAACTATAAACCACGGCATCGGCAATCACGTCAGGGACATCTTTATCGACAATACGCTTAGCCAAGCCTTCTGCAATGGCGGTTTTACCCACGCCAGAATCCCCTACTAATAAAGGGTTATTCTTGCGGCGACGGGCCAGGATTTGCACAACGCGATTCACTTCAAATTCTCGACCAATTAAAGGATCGATTAAGCCTTCTTTGGCCTGACGGTTAAGATTGACCGCATACCCCTCAAGAGCGCTTTTACTACTGCCCTCTTGACCTTCGTCATCAGCTTCTAGTATGTGTTCATTTTGTTCATCCTGACCCGGAACTTTAGCAATGCCATGAGAGATAAAGTTAACCACATCAATACGGGCGATATTTTGTTGTTTAAGGAAGTAAACAGCTTGGCTTTCTTGTTCGCTGAAAATGGCTACTAGAACGTTGGCGCCGGTTACTTCTGATTTTCCAGAAGATTGCACATGAAAAACCGCACGCTGTAAAACTCGTTGAAATCCTAAAGTAGGCTGGGTTTCGCGTTCATCGTCTTGCTCTTGAATAAGCGGGGTTGTGGAGTCTACAAACTCCATTAAATCTTTACGTAACTTACCGATATCCGATCCGCATGCATTGAGCACGGCTAGCGCGGCATCGTTGTCCAATAAAGACAATAGCAAGTGCTCAACCGTCATAAATTCATGACGTTTGATTCTCGCCTCTTTGAATGCATCGTTTAACGTCTGCTCAAGCTCTCTATTCAGCATAATGCCTCCTGAGTAATAGATCTTTTAGTCATCATCTTCTGTAGGAACTACCTCACAGAGTAAAGGGTACTGACACTCTCTTGCGTAATCATTAACCATGGCTGCCTTAGTCTCTGCTATGTCCTTAGTGAACACACCGCAAACGGCAGCACCCTTGTTGTGAACAGCTAGCATGATCTGTGTCGCCTGCTCACCTGACTTACCAAAGAAGGCTTGTAGTACTTCGACTACAAATTCCATCGGGGTATAATCATCGTTTAACATTAAGACCTTAAACATAGATGGTGGTTTCAATTTTGGCTTTGCCGTTTCGACTGCCAAATCACCATCACCAATGTGGTCGTCCTCTTGTAATCTTAGTTGAGATTTCAACATCTTACCGACTTTAATCATGTGTATTTATGGATATGGGGACAAACCCCCTGCTTTAAAGTAAATAATACCAAGTTCAAGCCAATTGCCCTAGAACTCTTGACCTTTAAGAACTAGGCTTTTATTGTAGAAACTTACTAATTAGCCTATTTGGCGAAGTTGATGTGAAAGGACTCAAAACCCATACTTTCGCATTATGTTGTCTCGCTCTAGTCGTTCGGCCAGGGAGAAAAGAATATGACTACAAGGAATGTTGACGCACAAGCTGACACAATAGAAGCTGGCAAGGTCAGTGGAAAAGTGAAATGGTTTAATAATGCCAAAGGTTACGGATTTATCGTCGCCGATGGCAGTGATGAGGATATGTTTGTACATTACTCCTCTATTACCATGGAAGGTTATAAAACACTGAAAGCCGGGCAAAGCGTACTGTTCGATACCAAAAAAGTTGATAATGGCACTCATGCCATCAATATTACCGCAATCGAAGAGCTTACGGATGCCTAACTAGCAGTCAGTAGGAATAAATAGCAGACACAAAAAAGGCGAGTATTTAACTCGCCTT
>CAXIBC010000148.1:0-5015 GCA_964022115.1 uncultured Oleispira sp.
GATTTAATCGACCGTGGGCCAGATTCTGCCAAGGTGCTTGCTATGCTAGCCGAGCCTTGGTTTTTTTCGCTATTAGGTAATCACGAATATTTTATGCTCAGTGGCCTTAAGTACAATAATAGTAAGCATAAGATGCTGTGGTTACAAAACGGTGGTGAATGGATTGCAAGCTCTGACCCTAGCCAATGGCCAACCTGGTTTGAGCACCTAGCTCAGTTGCCTATTGCAATACAGTTAGAAGGCCAAGACGGTAAAACCTATGGTTTATTACACGCGGATTTTCCGAGTAATGATTGGGCGCACTTCGCGGATTTTGAACAAGCCGAATTAGAAACCTGCATTTGGTCGCGGCGTCATTTCGCTAGCCGCAGTGATCATGTGGTAGCGGGTATTGATTATCTAGTGCATGGGCATAACTCTACCAATAATATAGTTAATGGCGAGAGTGAAGCACTGACTTTAGGGAACCGATTATACATTGAACCTGGGGCTTATAAGGGGGCTCGGTTCGTTATTGTTGCCGTGTAATTTCGTGTCGTTTTTTTGCCGAACAATTTATTACAAGCCCCTGATGATAGACTGTGTAGTATATTTTAGTAATGATGGATAGTTCCTTTAAAAGCTAAATTGTCGCCTTGCCTAATGACAAATCACTTCCAATACTTAATTCCAAACTAATTTTAGATTAACTGGAATGGAAGGGTTTGTGATGAGTCAGCTTATTAAAGCCAATCTCTTTGGCACGTTCAATAAACGCCTATTCTTTATTGCTATTACTCTTATTATCACCAGCTCTTCCTTGGTAGGCTGTGGCCGTACCGGGGGGGATGATGGCCATAGTTATGATACTACTAGCCCGTCAACCATTTCTGGGGTGGCGGCCAAAGGATTAATGGGTTTTGCTTCAATAAGATCGACTACCCTAGCAGGCATTACCTTATCTGAATCCATTACAGCCGCAGACGGCAGTTATATTTTAGCCAAGACCGACCACCAAGGCCCAACGGTTGTTGAATTAACGACCAATGCAAGTACCCGTATGGTGTGTGATGCAGCCGCGGGCTGCGGGATGAAAAACGGTGTCGCCGTGGGGTTTGGTGACTCTTATATGTTTGATGACCCAGACTTTAAAATGACGTCGGTATTACCCCAGCCGATAAACGCTCTCAATCAAAGATTAATGGTCACGCCGTTTACGCATCTTGCGACCCAGCGTTCTATGCAGCAAGGCTTAACCAACCCTAATCAGATTCAAAATACATTTAATGCCACGGCTAAGTTATTAGGTTTGACCGGCATTGATCTTACTAGCCTACCCCCTACTGACATTACTAACCCACAAGCGATTATTCAGGCAAGCAGCGAAGCAAAAACCTACGGTGCGTTGTTAGGCGCAATTGCCACCATGGCAGAAGATAATGGTGGCTCGGTTGCTGCAACATTAAAAACATTTACTGATGATTATGCCGCTGATGGTGGCCTTGTCGGTAATTCAACAACTCAAGGTAAACCTACGTTAAGCATGCTTTTTAAAAAAGCGATTGATGCCATGGTCGCCGCTGAAGTTCACAGCATGGGTCAAAATACCCCAATCAGTTTCGGCGCAGAAGCGACTAAATTAACGGTCGCAAAAAATACGGCGGATAAAAAATCACCCGATACTGAAGTTGTGCCCGTAGTGCCCATCGACCCAAGTAACCCAACGGATGCCGAAAAGCTCGCGTTAATGCTAGAGGATATTGTGCTTTGGGATAATGCGTTAAATGATGCTAGTGATAAGCATCTTTATCAGCCTTTCGAAGATCAGCTGTATGCGACTCACGCAATAACCGATGCGGTTAAGCAGCAGTCTATGCTGGTACATACAATTGAAAAGCTTGTGGTGTCCCATAGCCTAGTGGGTGATACGGAAGTGATAGAAACCGGCCCCTTAATTGATGGTATTGCAGCCATTGCCAGCACGATTGAGCTGGTCGGTTTTTTTGAGCGTTATTTACGCTTGAACCCTACCGCTGAAATTTCTGAATATACCCTGAACTCCGCGCTTAATCTTGGTTTTCATGGCAAGCTTTATTATGCTAATGCCTCACCTCAAGATTCGACTATTAGTGTGGATATTACGCCAACCTTTGATCTAAACGATCGCATGACCTCGGCGCTGGTTGATTATATTGATACTCAAGGGGTAGGCACTATGACAGAGTCTGTTCAAGGTCATATTACTTATACCCTAGCCCGGGATGAAGGCCTTACCTTGCCAACTAAATTGACCTACCAAATCTCTGATATTAGTGGCTATTTTAAAACCACCTTTGGGGTTTATGATCAGGGTTTCTTTGGTACTGGCGGCTCTATTGCACTGACCTTTGCCGATAATCAGTCATTACAATCTTTTATTGGTTATGCAGACGGGGCTGACCCAACAACCGACTTGAATATTACCGGTTATGATATGGGCTTTAATCTTAAGTATGCCGCTGGGGCTGCTGAAAGTTTAGCCAATGGCACCTCTAGCCCAGAAATGGTGGGGTTTGATGTGTCGGCCAGCTTTCATAAAACCGCCGATCTCAGTTATGACGCCGAGTTAAGTATCGACCTACTCGCCACTAATACCCTAAGCAATGAATTAGCTTCAGGCACGCTAACGTTTGACTCTGCACTGACCGCTACAGAATTAGAGTACCCCGCCTACGGCGCTGAACTGCTGCAAGAGTATATTGCGAACTCGGCTAGCATGACGTATGACGGGACGATTAATTTAACCGGCGATAATAATACTTCTTCGAGTTTTGAAGGGTCTATTGGGGTATCACTTTCTACCCTTGAACCTAATTTATTGGGCGTGCGATACCTAGATGAATTATCTATGTCGCTTGAGGGTGAAACCAATATTACCGACGCCAATGGTTATACCAGCCAGTTTTCGGGCTTGATTGACCTAACATTAGCCTCACTTAAAAATGAAGATGGTTCGGCTTATCTTGTTGGCAACGAAGCCTGGATAGAAGCGTCTGCTTGTAGTTTTATCGGTGGACTTTCTACTGAATCGGCCTTTGGCTTTGCCTCTGTCGATATTAATGCGGCCATTCATACCGACCTTAGCGGGGTAATGCCAGAGAACGACTATCGTAAAACCACGGCCACCTTGCAGGTAGGTACTCAACTCACGGGCATTGAAGATGGCCTAGTGCAAGTGAGTGCAGAAAATTTTGCTATGGATGACTTTAAAGGCTCTATTCTCTTTGCTTACAACCCTAGATCATTGAGGTTGGATATTGATACCCGTGAAACTAATACCGGTGATGCGGCTTATCTTACTTTTGCTAATGAGGACCTTAGCATGAGGCTAGTCGCGACCTGCGCTGGTGATACCGATAGTACACATATAATGGCTTGTGATGGCGACCTTAACTTTAGTGGTGACATTTTTATGAATGGATCTGATGAGAAGGTCGCTGTTTTTGAAGACCGTGATGACATTCAACTTATTAAGTTTGTGTCTGGTGAAAGTTATGGGGTGGTGATGATGCCTAACTTGGATTTTGTTAAGCAATAGGTGGTAATGCAAAGCCTAAACCTTGTGCTTTTATTGTGGCTACTGGTTATGTTGTTATTTTCTTTGCCTGTGGCTAGTTTGGAATTGACTAGCCCAGAAAAGAAAATCGAATATAACTTAGAGCACTTCAGCTACGCCGGCCCTATGGCTGTTATGCAGCTAGCGGATGATTGGCAAGGTGATTTGAAAAGTGGCAAGGACGCTATTTCGTTTATTCAAAGCGAAATATCCGCAAGCTATAATAACTTTCATATTGGCTACCTCGCCCGCAAGTACCATCAGTTTTTAATTGGCAATGATTTAGCTCGGGGTTTTTATTATTACAATAATGATATTACCTTAAATGAGCGCATGCAGATTAATGCCAAGCTAGAGAGTAAGACCTACCAAGGGAAAGGTTTGCGCTTGGGCTATCTTTTTCATAACTCATTTGAGAGTTCGCATCAGAGTTCGAATAAACGCTTGGATAGCCAGCTAACCATTATGCCAAGCCTAGTCGCTTTGCGGCTAGATGATATTATTTGGGGTGGTTTTGAAGGTGATTTATATTATGCCAGCACCCAAGAAGATGACTGGGGTGGAACCATTGATCTTGATTATGCTTATACCGAAGATCATGTAGCGCGTAGGCCATTAGAGGGTGAGACGCTTGGCTGGTTGTATGGCCTAGATTTGGATATTACCTGGAGTAGCCCTTGGTTGGATGCTCAGTACCAGGGAGTGAATGTATTTAGCCAGATATATTGGGATGATCTGCCTAAGACACGCGCGACGATTTCTACTGAGTCGGCGTTTTATTTGATTGGCGCTGAATATTTTGATGATGCTATTTTAACCGCCCCAGCATTACATTATGTACAAGTAAGCGCCCCGCTCTTTTCAAGCAGCCAAAATACTCATTGGTTAAGTAGCGCTCAGATCACTGAGATTCGTTCGTTTTATTATCATGGTCTTCAGTATCGAACTCAGCCTGGGGTTTTAGGAAGTCGCCCACCACTTAAGTTAGGGCTGCAGTATGATTTTGCTTCTAGCGCGATTAAGCTTTCGTTTGAGCATGAGACTGTGATGATGGAGTTAGCGAGCCAGACGCTGGATATTTCAAAAAGCCAGCAGCTTGTGCTGAAACTGGGGGTTCGCTTGCTATTTTAATTCGTACTTTTAAGCAGAGTTATTTATTTGAGCGGAGTTATTTATTTAAGCAGAGTTATTTCAAAAGAGTTATTTCAAAAGAGTTATTTCAAAAGAGTTGTTTCAAAAGAGTTGTTTCAAAAGAGTTGTTTAAGCAAAGTTATTTGATAAGACTTATTTGGTAGCTGAAGTAAATTACAGGCATAAAAAAACCGAAGCATAATTTCTTATGTTCGGTTGATTTATCCTAGTGTCTCCCGTTCTTCTCAAAAGAAGGAAGATGGTATCCCCAAGGGGATTCGAACCCCTGTTACCGCCGTGAAAGGGCGGT
>CAXIBC010000149.1:0-5002 GCA_964022115.1 uncultured Oleispira sp.
CGGTTTCACCATAAGCGGCTTGCAACTCTACGTTACGACCAAAGCGGCGGTTTACCGAACCCTCGGAAGGATTCTCGAGAATATTACAGGTACCATCAACCGTTCGCGCACCATGGCTACGTTCGTCGCAGACAATGTTGGCATTGGCTTTGTCGAAGTCTTCGGTTGAGAACATGTTGTTCTTCAATAATTCGCTGCGTTCTAAGCCGAGTGTTAAGGCTGCAGCGGCTACACCGAGTGTGCCGAACTTGACCAGAGAGGGCCAGGTGACCCAAACAGAATTTATCATAAGCTATTCCTTTATTGTTATTCTTCATAAAAGTTCAAGCAGATTAGAAGTCTTATAGGGAATAACCACCCTCCTAAAGGGTGGGGTGAAGCGTAAAATAAAGTACTTAGGATAGAAGATGGTTATCGAAAATAGAGCCATATTTCGGCTAGATGGCTGATGAAACCTAGAGATAAGGCGAAGAAGTCAGGTGAATTAAACAGCTGTCTTAATATTAAAAAGTACTGAGCAATAGTTAAAATAAATGACGAATTAGTTAAAAACTCTAGGCAAATATTTAAAAGTGGCGCGGGCTGTCGTACCAATACAAATAATTGGACAGTGTGATTATTACCCCTATAGTATATGGATAATAATAAGAAATAATTAATAAAATAATAATGAAAGCTATCACTCGTCTAAACTTAAATCAGTTACTGGATAAGGGGTTAAACTATCCACTTGTCTTAATTGTTGCAGCGCCTGGCTCTGGTAAGAGTACTACACTTAATCAATGGCTTGATCGCTATGCTAATAACACTGACTATCATTCAAACAAAGTCCTTAAGGTCATCCACTTTGTAGCCGCTGATAAGTTTAATCAAGGTGACTTGCTATTTGAGCATATCTTTCAACAGCTCAGTGCTATTACACCGCTATGGGAAGCCTCCTTTTTCAAATTATTTAAATCAGACCAAGAAGCCGATGCGGCGACCCTGATTGATATTTTTATTCAGGGTTTTGACCAGATCTCGCATCCGATAGCGATCGCCATTGACGATTTTCATCATATTAAGTCTAAGCGAGTCTTAGATATTCTTAATGGCCTGATTAGCCGCCTTCCTTCTCATATTACCTTTGTACTTGCTTCACGCAACCACCCCGAATTATCCATTTCAAAATTCAAGCTTGAAGAGCGAATCTTGGTGATTGATGGTAATGATTTAAAGCTGAGTCAAGAAGAGCTTTCGAACCTGAATCAATTATTATGCGATTCAAAAATAGAGGAGCTAAGGCTGCAAGCCTTACTGATACAAACAGAAGGCTGGTTTGTTGGCATAAAACTGGCGTTATTGGCGTACGCCGAAGATGGTGACAAGGCATTAGAGGGCTTTAGTGGCACTCAGCCTGAGTTACTTAATTATTTTGCTCATGAAGTGATTAGTAAGCTTGCTCCTGAATTGAAAGATTTTGTTTTGTCCACCTCCATCTGCTCGTCATTCAATCAAACATTATGTGATGCTATGAATACCGAGGGGCGTATTATTCAGCTAGAAGAGCTATCAAAACACGAACTATTGATCACCAAAGATCATGACCAGGCAAACTGGTTTCGCTATCACCCTTTATTGCAAACGTTTTTGTTGCAGCGCTTAGAGATTGAAAAAGGCTCTGAGTATATACAAGAATTACACTTAAAAGCCGCAAAAGGTTTATTGATTCAAAATCGCACTAGCTTAGCTATTCATCATGCACGGCAATCAAACGATGCTACTTTCTATTTTGAAACCTTATTGAGGGCAACCAGTGAATGGTTAAAAAAAGGAGAGTTTGGTCCCGTAATAGATACGTTAAATGAGCTGTCAGAAGACGAGTTGGCCGAGCACCCACAGCATCACCTTAATTTAATATATGCCCAAGCCTTCTCACGTCGCTTTAACCAAGCGAGCTTTCAACTGGATCAGTTTAAGCAAAAAGATAGAACCCAGGCTGAAATTGATACCATGCGTTTTCTACGCTTCTTAATTGCCTTATTGCAAAGCGATGCCGAATTACAGAATTTTCAGTTCCCTAAAAACAAAACGACCGACAGTACACCGATTGATGTTATGGGGTTCTATTTAGTGATAGAAGCGTATACTTGCATGTATAACGGCTTCTTAAATGAAGCGTTTCGGTTAGCAACCAAAGCGAAGCATTTGCTAACAACCATCAAACATGATTACTTTTTAAGTTATGCCAACTTAATTCTGACCTTGTGTGACCGCTATTTAGGGCGAGGAATAGATGCCATTGAATTAATTGTTGGTGTTTATAATCCTATTAAAAATGGCCCTAAAAACCCAGCCTGGATTAATATTGCTAGTGGCATGGTAGTGGTTGATTACGAGCAAAACAGGCTAGATGAGGCATTAAAACTAGGGGAGGAATTAATTCCATTAACAACTCACTCAGCGATGACAGAAGTAATTGTGAATGCGTATTTTTATAGTGCTAGAATTTGCCATATTCACGGCAACAAAAATAAAGCCAAGCGATTATTAGACCAGCTAGAACGCATTTTATCGTTGGGAGATTATAAGCGATTTAATAGCCAAATGATTCATGAGAAAATGCGTCAAGCAATTCAAGAAGCCGGCGCAAATATGGCCGAGCAGCTGTATAAACGTTACGGTCTCGCTGACGTTCTTAAGCTGGGTGTTTGGGATAAGAAAAAAGCCAATGATCAAGTTGCATGCTACGAAGAACATAGAGAACGGCGTGCTTTAGCTTGTGTTTATGCATTAATAGCCAAAGGGAAGTTCGACCAAGCCAGCGACATATTGAATGAAATACTGATGGTATTAGAAAAGCAGAACCTGCCTTTACGGGCCGTGATTACGCGCAGTAACTTAGCCATGATTGCTTTTCGCCAGAATAAATATGATGCTGCTATCTTACAATTAAAACGATTAATGGAACGCTATGGTCTGGTCTGTTTTTCAAGAACCGTTTTTGATGAAGTGCCCGGTTTAGAACAACTCTTTCAGCATGGGTTTGATGAAAATTCTTTACACGTTCCTGAGATATTTAAACAAATATTCTCAAGCTTATTTTCAGACCAAGAAAAAGATAAAGACTTTATAAAACCTGCTCAGCGCTTAACCGAAAAAGAAAATGAGATATTTGAATTATTATCTTCCGGTTTATCTAATGCCGCAATCAGTAAACAATCAGGTATCGCACTGAGTACGACAAAATGGCATCTGAAAAATATCTATACAAAGCTAGGAGTCGATAATAGAAGTTCTGCGCTGATGATGGCACATAAGAAAGCTCCAGCTTAAAGCCGCTGTTTAAAGCCGCTGTTTAAAAGAAGTCGCTGCTTGTAATATGTACAACACCCTCGAAATATCATAGGGTGTTTCCTTTACCATATAATGAACATCAATAGGTTAGCAGTGCGCTCTATTCAATTTAAAGATTTCAATGGCTACCTTGTTAGCTCCAGCCACAATACCAGTAATATTGCTCAAAATAATAGTTATGCGATTAACAACCTCAATTGGCAGGTTAAACAAGGTGAGCATTGGGTATTACTGGGTAAAAACGGCTCAGGTAAATCAGCGTTAACCGCCACTTTAATTGGCCAAGCGGTCTGTGAATCTGGTAGGCGCGACAGTACGATAAAGCACGTAGAGATCGTCTCTTCTGATGCTCAAAAACAACTACTCAACCAAGAGCTGGTACGAGAGCAAGAACACGATGCGCCTAGCCTGGTTCGCGATATAATCTATTCAGCCAGCGAAGCCGCAGACGATGCCAATTCGTTTGATGTCGATCCGTTTGATGACGCTCTATGTCAGCAGTTGATTGCGGCTTTTGATTTTGAGCGTTTATTAAGCCGCCACTTTCGAGATTTATCCACAGGGGAAACCCGCAAGCTGCTATTAATAAAAGCGTTAAGCGCAAAGCCAGATTTATTGGTATTGGATGAACCCTTCGAAGGGTTAGATACCCACTCTGTAACTAAGCTATGCGAGATCTTAGACGCACTGAGTTCTGATGCGCGGTGTTTTGATGCGCGGTGTTTTGATGAGAGAACCGATACTAGCTTTATTTTGGTACTCAATCGCCTAGATCATATTCCCTCATTTGTGACCCATTATGGCTACGTGAACGATGGGCAGCTTCAGCATACCTTAGCGAAGCCAACGGAAGAGCAGATAGCCGATTTATTAAAACTGCTGCATATTGAAACCACCTCACTAAGCATTCCTAAAGCAGAGAGGGCACATGCTGATAAAGCCTTTACCGGCGAAGTATTGGTTAATCTAAAAAATGCCAAAGTAGCTTATGGTGGTGAAGCGGTCTTTAAAAACCTCAACTGGACGATCAAAAAACATCAGCATTGGCAGCTGACAGGGCGCAATGGCTCAGGCAAAACCTGTTTGTTAAATCTGATCACTGGCGATAACCCACAATGTTATAATAACGACATTGAAGTCTTTGGTTATCAGCGTGGCAGTGGCGAAAGTATTTGGATGATTAAGCAACACATTGGTTATATTTCCAATGCGCTGCACATGGATTATCGCGTTGGCGTGTCCGCTTTAAATACTATTATCTCAGGCTTTTTCGATAGTATTGGTTTGTATCAGCCGCCCACCGATGAGCAAAAAAACATTGCGATGCAGTGGCTGGAATTATTAGGCTTAGACAATAAACAGGGTACACCGTTTACCCAGTTTTCTTACGGCGATCAGCGTATGCTATTAATTGCCCGCGCTATGGTCAAACATCCAACCTTGCTGATATTGGATGAGCCGTGTTTAGGTTTAGATGAAGCCAATCGCTTGCGGGTATTGATGCTGATAGAAAAAATATGTGATGCGTCTGTTGGTGGGGTGTCAGGAACCACCGTGATTTACGTGAACCATCATAGTGAGGATCGCATTAAAGGCATTGATCATTATTTGGCGATGGAAGATTTTAATCAGTAATAAAAAAATCGAAGGCTGGCTAAGTGAAATA
>CAXIBC010000150.1:0-4959 GCA_964022115.1 uncultured Oleispira sp.
GGGCAATAGATACCGCCCCACGAATGGTTACGTCTAAATCTGGGAATTCTTTTGCCGCCAGCTCAGACGCTGAATAAATCGAAGCACCGGCTTCGTTGACCATGATCTTCTGAACTTTCTTTAACGCTGGATTGGCTTTGATCATATCGCCGACGAACTTATCGGTTTCGCGGCTACCGGTGCCATTACCAATAGAGATCAATTCAACGTTATGTTTTAAAATTAATGCGGTAATAACTTTCGCCGATTCGGCTAAGCGATTTTGTGGTGGTGTTGGGTAAATTGTATCGTGATCAACCACTTTACCTGTGGCGTCGACGACTGCGACTTTTACCCCAGTGCGCAAACCTGGATCTAAGCCAATAGTCGCTTTTGCCCCAGCCGGTGCGGCTAAAATAAGGTCTTTTAAGTTTTGCCCAAATACCTTAATCGCTTCTTCTTCCGAGGCTTCACGTAGGTTGGTCATTAGCTCGGTTTCTAAGTGCGTTAATAACTTGATGCGCCAAGTCCAGCGCACTACTTCGTGCAACCAGCGATCGGCTGGGCGGCCTTCATTTTTCAGGTTGAAGTGATCAGCGATCATGGCTTCACAAGGAGAAGGGTTAAGTTTGTCAGACGGGTCTCCAGTAACAATGCTAAAGCTTAAAATGCCTTCGTTTCGACCACGTAGAATGGCTAATGCGCGGTGGCTTGGTACGCTTTTTAGTGGCTCATCGTGTTCAAAATAATCACTGAATTTAGCACCTTCTTGTTCTTTACCTGGCACTAGACGAACAGAGAGCATGCCTTCTTGTTTAAGAAAGTTACGCACCTTGTTGATTAGGTTAGCATCTTCGGCAAAGCGCTCCATTAAGATGTATTTCGCGCCATCGAGTGCGGCTTTGCTATCGGCGATGCCGTTTTCTTTACCCGTGGCAGCGTCGATAAAAGTAGCCGCAACGGTTTCTGGGGTTTGGTTAGGGTCTGCTAATAAAGAATTTGCTAATGGCTCAAGGCCCGCTTCGATGGCGATGGCACCCTTGGTGCGACGCTTCTGTTTATAAGGTAAATACAAATCTTCTAAACGCGTTTTGGTATCAGCATTAAGGATGTCGTTTTTAAGCTCGTTGGTTAATTTACCCTGCTCGTCGATGCTTTTGATAATAGTGGTGCGGCGATCTTCCATCTCACGCAGGTAGCGCAAGCGTTCTTCTAAATTACGCAGCTGAGTATCATCGAGTGCGCCAGTGACTTCTTTACGATAGCGAGAAATAAAAGGCACGGTAGCACCTTCATCTAATAAGGCAACGGAGGCCTGTACTTGCTGAGGACGAATATTCAGCTCGGTGGCGATACGGGTAAAAATGGTATCCATAACTACTCTCTATCCAGATATAAATAATGTTCAGGGTATCGAAATGTCGATAAATAGTGAGCCTGAGTATACTGGGGCTAGGACTGAGATTCGAGTTAAATTAAACTTGGTTATTTTGCTGCATAGTTGCTGCATAGTTGCTTCATAGTTGCTCTTGATTACTGCGTATGATGGCCTTGGCACGAGCATATTCATGAGGCTGAAAATGGCGTGTGAGTAATTTTTGATACGCATCTTGGTAGTCCTGACGCGCGAGTCCTGAGGCTTGCAAGTCCTGTACTTCACCCCTAAAAATATCCAGTCTCTGGCGCCAATAGGCTCTTTTTTGTTCAACTTCGGCTAGGCGGCTAGCACTCTCTTCGCCGACCAGTTGGGCTTGTAATTGGTATTTTTCAGCGGCGCTTAAATCACTCTGCTGATCGATTTTCCTCAGAGATTGTTGAACATTATTGCGCTGTTGATGTTGGAAGGCATCAAAAGGCAGTTGAGCATTGAGGTTGATAAGTGCTTGCTGCTTGCCATCTTCGCTCAGATCCGAGGTCAATATTTTAGCCTTGGCTAAGGTATGACCATCTAATTGGCGTTGTGAGGAAAAAAATATAGAGGCTATATAAGGCGTCATCAATCTATCTTGCAACGCTATTAGTGCTTCGTGGCGCTCTACTAATAACGCCAAGTTTGCTTGGGTTTTAAGCGTTGGATTTGCAGGGTATTGCTGGTTAAAGCTTATCAGGGCACTTTTATAAGCGAAATAATCAAGCAAGATAGTTAAGCCTTGCTGCAAACTTTGCTGGGGTAGTGAGTGGCCAAGTTCAGTTTTAATCAATTGCTGTATTTCGAGCTGAGATAGATGTGGGTAGTGGGCGAGATAAAAATCAAATAAATCCTTTAATGCCGCCGTTACAATCAGATCTCCTGCTTTTGTTTTTAGTTGTACCCCATGGTTTGCAGGTTCTATGGCAGGTTTGAGTGCTGCTTTCGGCTGCCGCTTAGGGCGATTAGAGTCGATGGCTTGAGTCGCCATTAAACTCTCTTTTGCCATGGTTTGCGCAGCGGCTTGTGACTGAGTCGGTTCGGCAGTAAAGGGGTTGAGTATTGCAACAAGCAGTGCGGCAGAAGCCGCACCGATTGCACTCATTTTAAAAAATGACATGAGTATTATAGACCTGCGACTTTCAGGCGATTCGCATGGCTACGAAATAACGCCAAGGGATCTGTTTCGAAGATACTGTGCAGCCCGAGTACTTGGTTGATCAGATCACCATGATTCATGCTGTAGTCATCACGAATGACTTTACCAAAATGACTGCTGCAACGACCGGTAATACCATCACCTTCTTCATTAGAGAATAATAACCCGGTGGTACCAAATAAATAATCTAGTGGATCAGCAACATTGGTCAGCTTGGAAGTCCCAGCCCAGGAATACAAGTTGATATCGTGACCATTCAGGCTAACGCTCGCAGGCCCTTCGCCACAAGGGCTAGTCGGTAGACCCGCTGGGTAGTTGGCATTGAAGCTGGCGATTCCTGTGGTGGTGAATTCGCTGGTTAATGCTCGTACATCGGAACCAGAAGCATCCCCTGATAGCATATCGATTAAGCTTCCGACGGCGCCGGCAACTGTCTCAAAGGCCCCACCGACAAAGGTATCTTCTGGGAAAGTATCATTAAGCACGTCTGCGATGGGGGCACCTTGATGGGGAGAGCCTAGGGTAGTCACAGATGCGATAAGGTCTGGTCGAACTGTCATGACATAGCGGGCAGTTAACCCCCCTTGGCTATGAGCAATTAAATTGAATTTCTCTACAGTAGGCTGAGTCGCCTGAATGTTTTCCAATTCAGCAATGAGCTGTTCTCCTCGTGCTTCTGAGCTATTCAGGGCATTGATATGCGCCGTATAAACTGTACTGCCTTCACTCTCTAGTTTATCGGCAATACCATACCAATAATCGACCCCAGCGATTGAATCAAACGCTAGTATGCCTTGTACTAGCATTATTGGATGCTTAGTTTGAGTAAAACCAGAAGGCTGTTCTGAGCCTCCCGAAGACATGGCTTGGGTTGTCATAGGTAGCGCTAGACTGCTGCTTAATATTGCCGAAGCAAGAAGGGTTTTAACCGCTATTTTCATTGTTGACCTCATATTATTATTGTTGGGCGAGCAGTAATATAGGCGTCTTGGATAAGGACAAAATAGGGCTAGTTAGGCCAAAGGAGGTGTATTAAAACTGCCGTACTGCTAATAATTTAAATGGCTAACCCTATTACTTAGAATCTTTGTCATTGTATTACTTGGCTTTGTTATATTGTTTGCGGATTAGATCTATCTTGGCGTATTTAGCCTAGACATGGAGATAAGCTGTACTAGTGTTAATTAAAAGTGAATGGGTTCATTTCCTTACTGAATAAACAGTACTTTATAACAGTACTTTATATAGGCACTAAATATGAGTTTAACGTTCTCGGCAGAAGATATCCCTGAGGCTTATAAGCATAAGCGTATCTTGATGGTAACCAATACTCCGTCTTTACGTACCTTGCACGCGGGATTTTTGCGCAGTAAGGGTTTTGATTATGTATTTGAAGCCGCGGATGGCATGCAAGCCATTGATATGTTGAAAGGGCAGCCGATCGATCTGATTATTGCCGATTGGCAGCTAGCTCAGCTATCTGGCTTGGACTTGTTACATACGGTCCGAAGCAGTGTCGCTTTGGCTGCATTGCCGTTTATTATGTTGACGACAAAAAAGGATTTGCCAGAAGTGGAAGAGGGGCTGAAGCTAGGGGAGACAGACTATCTAATCAAACCGTTCAAAACGGCTCAGCTGGGGATGAAGGTCGTGATGGGACTCGCGGCCACGACATATCAGGCACCTGAGGTGCTTAGAGAAGAGCTGCTAATTCGCTCGGTTTCCAGCACACCAAAATCAACTGATCAAGAGGGTCATTTGAAAAGAGCGTGATGTTGCGCTTTCAGATAACAAAAAAGCCGCTATCAACTCAGTTGATAGCGGCTTTTTTGCCCTAATAGATCTGATGAAACAGACTTATCAGAGCAGAGATTATTGACTACTTATTTCGCTTTAGGACCGGCCGCTAAGATAGCGTCAGATACGTCAAACTTAGTGAAGTTAGTGGTAAACTGTTTAGCCAATACTTCAGCGGCTTCAGCCCACTCAGCTTCGTTAGCCCAAGCTTTTGTTGGGTTAAGTAGCTTAGTATCAACACCGTCTAGGCTCTTAGGAACTTCTAAGCCAAAGATTGGTAGTGTTTCCGTTTCAGCATCACGCAAAGCGCCTGTCTGAATAGCACTGATCACTGCACGAGTCGTTGGGATAGAGAAACGCTCACCGCCTTTACCGTTCGCGCCGCCAGTCCAACCTGTATTCACAAGATACACTTGAGAATCAAATTCGGTTACACGCTTCATCAACAACTCAGCGTATTCGCCCGCTGGACGTGGGAAGAATGGGGCACCAAAACAAGTAGAGAAAGTAGACTTAAGACCAGGAGTACCACCCATTTCCGTAGAGCCTACTAGCGCTGTATAACCACTTAGGAAGTGGTAAGCCGCTTGTTCTTTAGTAAGAACAGAAACTGGAG
>CAXIBC010000151.1:0-4952 GCA_964022115.1 uncultured Oleispira sp.
AACCGCCGACATCCACCTTGTAAGGGTGGCGCTCTCCCAGCTGAGCTAATCACCCAACTTATAAATCAGGTACTGCGGGTAAAATTAAATGGCGGACTGGACGAGACTCGAACTCGCGACCCCTGGCGTGACAGGCCAGTATTCTAACCAACTGAACTACCAGTCCACTTAAAGCATTGATTATAAGTCGGTCCAATTCTTATTGTCACATAAAGAATTGGTGGGTGATGACGGGATCGAACCGCCGACATCCACCTTGTAAGGGTGGCGCTCTCCCAGCTGAGCTAATCACCCGCTCTTGTTTCAGCGAGGTGCATTCTACATTTATCTCAGGGGGTGTCAAACATTTATTTAAAAAAAGTTTATCTTTTTCAGTAGCTTGCGAGAAAAGCAGCGATTAAACCGCTGCTTTTTCTGCGCTCGTTGCTTGTTTGTTGAGTAATTTCGCCGCCTTCTTTGCTTTTTTCTGCTCGCCGATCACTAATAAACAGGGGGTTAGTATCAGAGTGAGCAGGGTTGCGAAGGTTAAACCTCCTGCTATGGCCGTAGAAAGCTGTGTCCACCATTGTGATGATGGAGCCCCAGCGGTGACATGATTATGAATCAAATCAATATTCCACTGGAAGACCATAGGTACTAGTCCAAGCACAGTCGTCACCGCTGTCAGTAATACTGGTCTTAAGCGCTGTGCGCCGGTTCTCAGGGCGGCGTCAATGGTGGGAACCCCCTCTTTGATCAATTGATTAAAGGTATCAATTAGCACGATATTATTATTCACCACAATACCTGCTAAAGCGATCACCCCCATTCCACTCATCACTACCCCGAACGGCTCGCCGAGCATTAATAAACCGATAAGTACCCCAGCAATGGATAATATGATGGCGCTGAGAATTAAGCCGGCGTGATAAAAGCTATTAAACTGAGTGACTAAGATGGTTAGCATTAAGAAAATAGCGATAAAAAAGGCTTTCACTAGGAAGTTACCGGTTTCGGCCATTTTTTCAAAATCACCACGAAACTTCATCTCAATGCCGTCGGCCCATTGCTCTTCTTTCAAGAGCGCGCCTAGTTGTTTAATTTTAGTCGTCTTATTAACCCCTTCACCCACATTCGCGAATAACTTGTAACGGCGTTTACCATCGACCCGCACTAGGTTACTGACCTGTTGCACCGCTTGGCGTTGCATGAAATTTGAAATAGGTACTAGACCTACTTGAGTACTGAGGTTAATGCCATCAAATTGGTCGATACTGCGGTTTTCTGCGGGGTAGCGTAAGCTGATATCTACTTCGTCGTCGGTATAATCAGGGCGGAAGCTGCCAACCTTTAAGCCACCGGTCACCATGCGAATCATAGAGCCTGCGGTTGCAATATCGGCCCCATAACGGCTGGCATTTTCACGGTCGATGGCTAATTCCCAAGAAATACCTTCAAGGGGTAAGTCATCACGTATGTCTTTCAGCTCTGGGTCTTGCTGAAAGATGGCATTCGCTTTATTAATGGCGCGTACTAGATCTTTATCACTATTAGAGGTGATTTGTAATTGAATATCGGCGCCAGCAGCTGGACCACCTTTCTTTTTCTGGGTTTCAACTATGATGCCCGCTAAGCTTTGAGTTCTGACTTCAATATCTTTTAAAATATCATCCGCTAGTCGTCTGTGCTCCCAGTCTGAGAGCTCAATTTGGATGCGGCCAATCAAGTCTGGAGCAGAATCGTTAGGGGCTTTGATAAAGGTTGAGCTGTAAAGGGATTCCACCTCGGCCATATCAAATATCTTTTTCTCAACTTGAGCGACCAGTTCATCTCTTTCGGCCAAGGATAAGTTACCGCGGGCGCGAATATCGACCATGCCAATGTCGGCATCCACGTCTGGGAAGAATTCTAAGCCGTTGCCTAAAAAGCCATAAGCAACAAACGAGAATAATAATATAGAGATGGCCCCAGCAAATATCTTTTTAGGTCTTTCGAGAGCGAGTCTTAATACCTGTATATAGCGGCCGGTAAAACCTGGAATTTCTTCAAAATGGCCCGATTCAGCGGCTTTCATAGTGGCTAAACTGGCTTCATTATGATCGCCACTTTTACCAATAACCGATCCTATCGTAGGCACAACAATTAATGCCATGAGCAAGGATGCGGATAAGGTAAAGAGTAAGGTTAGGGGTAAAAACATCATAAAGTCCCCTGTGGTACCTGGCCAAAATAATAACGGGAAAAATACCGCTAAGGTGGTCGCGGTTGAAGCAATGATTGGCCAAGCCATGCGTTTGGAGGCTTCGCTATAAGCGTAAAACTTGTGGGCACCTTCGGCCATGCGTCGATCGGCATATTCGGTGACCACAATGGCACCATCAACTAGCATGCCCACACTTAGAATCAAAGAGAATAAAACCACCATGTTGAGGGTATACCCCATGGCGTCTAATAATAAAATACCGATTAAAAATGACCCAGGTATGGCTAAGCTCACCATAGCCGCTGAGCGGATGCCTAAGCTGCCTAATACTATGATCATTACCAATATGGTGGCGACGAGCACGTTATTGAACAGGTCATTCAGCATGTTTTTAATGTTTTTAGACTCATCTTGGCTATAGCTGATTTCGATCCCAGCTGGCAGGTGATCTTTAGCTTGCTCAAGAATAAATTTCACTTGATCTAGGGTTTCAATGATATTCGAGCCAATGCGTTTTTTGACTTCTAATACCACGGCGCTCTTGCCGTTTACGCGAGCAATGTCTTTTTGGTCTTTATAGGTTAAGCGCCCCACGGCAATGTCACGAAATTTAACCACGTCGTCGCCAACGACTTTAACTGGCATGTTTAGAATGTCATTCACATCGACAATAAGCCCAGGCACTTTTACCGAAAAGCGCCCGGCGCCAGTATCCAAGTCGCCGGCAGCGACTAGCTGGTTGTTATTTTTTACTAGGCTCGCGAGTTGCGCGAATGAGAGGTTATAGTTATCCATGCGAGCAGGGTCGACAATGATTTCAGCCAGTTCTTCGCGCTTGCCTATAATATCGGCACCTAATACTCCAGGTAGGGATTCGATGGTTTCTTGTAGGCGATTCGCGCTGGCGTAAAGTAGGCTTTCATCTACATCACCGGATAAGGTGACGATCATGACAGGGAAGAGGGCGACATTGACTTCTTTTACTAACGGTTCGTCACTATCGGCAGGCAGTTCTTTTTTCGCGGTATCTACTTTCTCTCGCACATCGATTAATGCTTGGTCTATGTCCATATCACCATAAAACTCAAGCATGACGGATACGTGCCCTTGAGAGGCGGTACTGACCATTTCTTTTAAGCCGTCGAGGGACTTAAGTTCACTTTCGAGTGGCTTATAAATTAAACGGTCGGCATCTTCTGGTGAAATCCCTTCGTGGGATACCGAGACGTAAACAATCGGTACCTGGATATCAGGATTACTTTCTTTCGGGATAGATATTGTGGTCGCTAAGCCTATGGTCATTACCAAGGCAAATAGCATTAAAATAGTACGGGAGCGGCGAAGCGCGGCGTCGATGAAGTTATTCATTAGTCCTGCCCCGTCTCAGCAAGGTTCGATTTGCTAGAGGGTGGGTATTCAGAATCGTTTAATAACGCTTCTTTATAGACAGGTGAGACCTTCTCACCATAGCTCACATACCCTTGGCCTACTGTGATGATCTTGCTTTCTTCTTCTAAGCCTAAAATCCAGATGCCGGTATTTTCGGCTTTTAAAATATCAATGCTATGAAAAATAACCTCATCGTCTTCGTTAATCCCTTTTAGGCCTAAGTGGCCCTGGTCGTTTAGGATTAGCAGCGCTGGGGTAATTTGGTGAGCAAATTGCGCGGGTTGAGCGATTTGAATTTTTGCTGTTAAGCCACTGGTCATATTGCCAGATGGATTATTCACGACCATTTCAATGGGGAAGGTGCGGGTTTGATTATCCGCTTCGGCCGCAATAAAACGGATACGCCCAGAAACCACATCACCGTTTATTAATACCGCTGTTGCTTTATCACCCATGTTGATGAAAGAGGCATCTTTTTCTGCCGCATGGCCGGTGACTAAATAAGGGGAGAAATCGAGTACTTTAACAAGCTTGGTACTTTCTTTAACGTAATCGCCTAATTCCACGTAGCGCTGATCAACTATGCCATCAAAAGGCGCTATGATGCGGCTAGCGGCAAGATTAATTTGAGCATTAGTCAAGTCTGCTTTGGCGTTAGCTAAAGCGGTTTCAGCTTGGGCCAGCTGCGCTTCATTATACAAATCTCTGTTTAATAGCTTTTTGGCACTATCAAATTCGAGTTGATATTGTCGCAGGCTCGCTTTGGCTTGGGCTACTCGGGCAGGCCAATCGCGGGCATCGAGCTCAATAATTAAGTCGCCTTTTTTAACCCGCTCGCCTTTTTGCTTATGAATGGTTTTCACCTTGCTGCGAATTTCAGACTTCAATTCGACGCTGCGATTGGCCGCGGTTTTGCCTGAAATACTGATGATGCGTTCTACTAGGGTACCTTGCAGACGTTCTACTTGAACCTTGCGAAGGCCATCGTTGATCACCAATGGGCGAGGATTTACATATTCCTCTTCGGTGCTAGTAAGGCCATAACCTAACCAGCAGGCAATGATAATAATAAAGAATAAGGCAACCATGTGCCCTTTATTGAGGTGGATAGTCATTATATTTATTTCCGCGACAGTATCGATAAATCAGATTTTGCTGAGTAGGGCAATAATTGCAGCAAAAAGATAGCGCTACAAGCAGTTTTCTTCTACTTGAAGCAAACAAACTGTTGCATTTTTAGTACAACCAACCATTGCTTCATGCAAACTAGGCGTTAACTAAAGGATTCTTCTCAGTGCTTCGGATTAGTCCCTAAAGTGCGTATACTGACGCCAGTTTAAACCTCTCTATATATGTGAGCAGAAAAGATTATGGTTTTGGT
>CAXIBC010000152.1:0-4945 GCA_964022115.1 uncultured Oleispira sp.
TAAAAACCCTAACAGGGATTCCTGTTAGGGTTTTTTTTCGTCTGTAAGAAAGTGGGTGGCCCGCGATGCGATTAGGTTTTTTAGAATAATGACGATGAGTTGCTGTCACTACCTATCGGGCGCTTTTTCCCATGTGAAGTAGGGCTAACAGCCACGGCTTTTGAAGCACCGCTTCAAGTGGCTTTTGGCGACTGCCAAGGAAGGCAGGCCGGGAGGCACACCAGGGACGGTAAAGGAGATTGCTGTCGAATCAAACGAACACGCTTTGCATCTTTTAGCTTGAATATACGCCATCAAAACCAATCAACCTTCCCATCCCTGGGGCGCCTTCCTGCCCGTACATCCTGTACGGTCGCTCACTGAGCTGCGCTTCGGTCACATGAGCCCTACATCCGTTAGTTCCTTTCAGGGCACGCCGTGAATACGCCGCTGCGCTCTCCCTGTAGGCTCGTCCACGGCATCCATGCCGCGTAAACGTCCCCGAAAGAAACCAACGCATGCAGTACTACCCAGCATGTGAGTAGATTTACAAAGAGCAATCTACAGGGCATTGCTGCCAGACATCTGCGTAGAGATTCAAACAACCAATTAGAAACGCATTGCTCAATACAAAACCCCCAGTAAACCACAAAAGCATGAAAGGTTTACCAAGCTGTATTACCATAGAGAAATTATTTAAATCAGGCACTTGTTATGCTGCGTAATCTTTTGACCATATTAGCAGATGGTAATTTTCATTCTGGTGAGGAATTGGGTAATCAATTAGGAGTTACTCGTGCAGCAGTTTGGAAACAACTTAAAAAACTAGAAGCTTTAAATATCCCTTTATCCTCAGTAAAAGGAAAAGGTTACCGTCTAAGTGATGCGATAGAATTATTGGATCAAGAAGCTATCGAAGAAAAGATCGAAGGGCGCTTGGATTGCTTAGAGGTATTATTAAATACAGAGTCAACAAATAGCTATTTATTGAACAAAGCTTCTGATCATATGGGCAAGCGTTATGCCGTGCTTGCAGAGAAGCAAGAAAGTGGTCGTGGTAGACGTGGACGTACCTGGGTTAGTCCTTTTGGTAAAAATATTTATTTATCCATGTTGTGGTCATTTAGTGGGGGGCTTGGCAGTCTAGAAGGGTTGAGTTTAGTCATCGCTATAGCGGTTGAGCGAGCGCTAGCCGAACTTGGGGTCGCCGATGCGAAATTGAAGTGGCCAAACGATGTCTATTTAAATGATAAAAAGCTTGCGGGAATTTTGTTAGAAGTTAGTGGTGAGTACAGTGGTTATTGTCAGGTTGTGATCGGTATTGGTTTGAATATTAAGCTGTCAGATTACGATGCTGAAAGTATTGATCAGCCTTGGGCACAATTATCAGAACACTTAGGTGGTATTGATCGTAATTCTGTTGCCGCTGCAGTTATCAATCAATTAATCAAAGCGATAGAACAATTTGATAAGCAGGGTTTTGAGTCATTTCAAGATTATTGGTTATCTAAAGATGCTTTTATTGATCAAGAAGTGAATCTCGTTCTTCCCAATAATGTGTGCACTGGAATTGCTAAAGGCGTTAATTCAAAGGGGCAGTTGTTATTGCAAACTGCTACTGGATTGGAAGTCGTTAATGCCGGAGAATTGAGTTTAAGGTTGAAGAATGCATCTATTAATTGATGTCGGCAATAGCCGCATTAAGTGGCGCCTTATTATTGATGAATACAATGATGATGAGCTCACTCAGTATGGATTATTGGCTGATTTAGCGACTTACATTGGAGGTTTAGAAACCCATAAAATTTCCGTTTTATTAGCTGCAGTAAACCAGACTGAACAGCTTAAGCGGCTATTATCTGAGTACGAATTTAAAGCCGTTATTGTTGCTGATAGCCAGCCTAATCAAGCTGGTATTGTTAATAGCTATCAACAGCCTGAAAGAATGGGTATTGATCGTTGGTTAGCTATGATTGCGGCCTTTTCTGCTAGGACTAAACAGCAGGGCATTATTGTAGTGGATGCTGGCAGTGCATTAACGATTGATGTAGTCAGTGCTTGTGGTGTTCACCTAGGCGGATATATTGTCCCAGGGTTATTAATGGCACAAAGAGCCTTGTTCTCAAATACTGAGCGCGTAATCCAGTATGAGGAAGGTATAAGTTCGGAGGAGGGCTACGAGAAGCTTCATAAATTGGGCAATAATACCGTGCAGTGTGTAGAGTATGGTGTTATTAATCAATTGATAGCTTTGGTCAGACAAGTCCAAGAAGAGTATGTGGGTTATGAAATATTCTTTACGGGTGGCGATGGTCAGTTGTTGGCTACTAGTATCCAGGCAGGAACAGTTGATGAGAATCTTGTATTAAAAGGGCTTTGGCAGGTGAGAAATTAAATGCGTTGGGTATTCTTAAGTTTGGTTTGTTTAAATCTTTTGGTTATGGTCTGGTTTTGGCGCGACCAAGCAGGCATAGCAGAGACCTCTCATAAGCCTAATCAACCTGAGGTGCAAGGTAAGGGTTTGGTTTTATTATCTGAGCTTAATAGCAATCAAGTTAGCTATAAAACTAAACAGGCTTCAAAGCAACGCAGTAGTGAACAGCGCTGCTATAGTGCTGGACCGTTTAAAGACGAAAGTGATGCCAAGTTTTTAGCCATCAGGGCAGAGGCATTGGGCTTTACTTCAACGCTAAGGCGATTAGCCACAGGTGGAAGTATTGAAAGCTGGGTGCATATTCCCCCTTTAGCAAACCGTCAGCAATCGTTACGACTACTGCGAGAACTGCAAGGTAGGGGCATAGATAGCTATATCATTACTCAAGGAGAATTAGCCGAAGGTATATCCTTAGGTTTATTTAGAAAGCAAGCATCTGCTAAGAGCTTAACTAAACAGATGAGTGATCTAGGTTATAACGTGATGATTAAAGAAGTATTGCGCGGCGAAAAAGAGTTGTGGTTAGAGTTTCCTCAGGTGAACCAATTAACTGAAGCAATGCGTAAACGAGTAGTAGGGGAAGGGCAGTCATTGAATTGGATGTTAACCGATTGTTCGAATTTAAAATTAAATCGCTAAGTTTTTAATAAATAACGGAAAAAGTATTGACAGAGTCTCAGATCCTGACATAATGCGCGTCATTCCTGGTGGGGTTCCCGAGTGGCCAAAGGGATCAGACTGTAAATCTGACGCGCAAGCTTCGAAGGTTCGAATCCTTCCCCCACCACCACTATTCAGACTACACGATCATGTCGGGTAGTCGATACAACGTTAACCCGCTGTATCGAAAAGCTGAGTTGCGGGTGTGGTACAATGGTAGAACCTCAGCCTTCCAAGCTGATGATGAGGGTTCGATTCCCTCCACCCGCTCCAATTTAGAAAGATTTGTTGCTGATATAGCTCAGTCGGTAGAGCGCATCCTTGGTAAGGATGAGGTCGGCAGTTCGAATCTGCCTATCAGCACCATTATTCAACAGAGAAGGTAGGCATTTGCCTGCCTTTTTGTTGTGTGTTCGAAAAATATATACATACCTCAACGAGAGATTTAAGGTCATGGCAAAAGAGCAATTTGAACGTAATAAAACCCACGTAAACGTTGGCACAATTGGCCACGTTGACCACGGTAAAACAACTCTAACAGCTGCACTTACTCGTGTTGCTGCAGAAGTTTTCGGTGGCGAAATGGTAGATTTCGCAAACATCGATAACGCACCAGAAGAGCGCGAGCGTGGTATCACCATCGCAACTTCTCACGTTGAGTATGAAACTCCTGAGCGTCACTACGCACACGTAGATTGCCCAGGTCACGCCGATTATGTTAAAAACATGATCACTGGTGCTGCTCAGATGGACGGCGCTATCTTGGTATGTGGCGCGACTGACGGCCCAATGCCTCAGACTCGTGAGCACATCCTACTTTCTCGTCAAGTTGGTGTTCCATACATCGTTGTATTCTTGAACAAAGCTGACCTTCTTGCAGAAGATTGTGGCGGCGCTGATTCTGAAGAATACGAAGAAATGCTTGAGCTAGTAGAAATGGAGCTGCGTGAGCTTCTTTCTGAATACGAATTCCCTGGTGACGATACTCCAATCGTTGCAGGTTCTGCATTGATGGCTCTAAACGGCGAAGATGCTAACGAAATGGGTACATCTGCGGTTAAGAAACTTCTAGAAACTCTAGATTCTTATATCCCAGAGCCACAGCGTGCAGTAGATGGCGATTTCATTATGCCAATCGAAGACGTTTTCTCTATTCAGGGTCGTGGTACTGTTGTAACGGGTCGTATCGAGCGCGGCATCATTAATACGGGTAACGAAGTTGAAATCGTTGGTATTAAAGAAACCACTTCTACTACTTGTACTGGTGTAGAAATGTTCCGTAAGATCCTAGACGAAGGTCGTGCTGGTGAGAACTGCGGTATTCTTCTACGTGGTACTAAGCGTGAAGATGTTCAGCGTGGTCAAGTATTGGCTAAGCCAGGTTCAATCACTCCACACACTACCTTCTCTGCAGAAGTTTATGTATTGGGTAAAGATGAAGGTGGACGTCACACTCCTTTCTTCAAAGGCTATCGTCCACAGTTCTACTTCCGTACAACTGACGTAACAGGTGCTTGTGAGCTACCTGAAGGCGTTGAGATGGTAATGCCAGGTGATAACGTAAACCTAGAAGTAACTCTAATCGCACCAATCGCGATGGATGAAGGTCTACGTTTCGCTATCCGTGAAGGTGGCCGTACTGTAGGCGCTGGTGTTGTTGGTAAAGTAATCGCTTAATAGCGGCTTTAACTTCATTGCTAGAATTGCCGAATTTTGGAAACATAATTCGGTAAGGGTCGAAATTAATTTAATATCGTAAGCTGTTGATTATTTGAGACTTTATAGTGAGAAAGGCTCTCTTCCCCGGTTGGGAGGAGGGCCTTTCTTTTTGTGCGCTTGACACTTTTTGAACAGAAGCATACAATTCGCCTC
>CAXIBC010000153.1:0-4938 GCA_964022115.1 uncultured Oleispira sp.
ACATACCACAAAGGATAGTTTGCTCACCCATAAGGTCAGACTTAACTTCAGCAACGAAAGAAGACTCAAGACAACCTGCACGGTCGCCGCCAGTAGCAGAAGCGTAAGCTTTAGCAAGATCCCAGCCTTCGCCGCGTGGATCGTTTTCTGGGTGAACTGCTAGCAGTGTTGGCACACCGAAGCCACGCTTGTATTCTTCACGTACTTCAGAACCTGGGCACTTAGGAGCAACCATGATTACTGTGATGTCTTCACGAATCTTCATGCCTTCTTCTACGATGTTGAAACCGTGAGAGTAAGCAAGAGCAGAATCTTTCTTCATCAAAGGCATAACGGCAGTAACAACGGCAGTATGCTGCTTATCAGGTGTTAGGTTAAGTACTAGGTCAGCTTGAGGGATCAAGTCTTCGTAAGTACCAACAGTAAAGCCGTTCTCAGTCGCGTTTACGAAAGAAGCACGCTTTTCAGAGATTGCTGCGCCGCGTAGAGCATAAGAAATGTCTAGGCCAGAATCGCGCATGTTCAAACCTTGGTTAAGGCCTTGAGCACCACAACCAACGATGACAATTTTTTTGCCTTTAAGCGCTTCGCAGCCGTCAGCGAATTCGCTACGGTCCATGAAACGACAACGGCCAAGTTGATCAAGCTGTTCACGCAAGTTAAGCGTGTTGAAATAGTTGTTAGACATGAGTCTCTCCAATCCAAGGGTATTAACAGGAAGTAGGTTAATAGTAATTTGGGCGAATACAATATTCGATGGCGTGCATTCTAGGCTAAGTTGCTCGTTGCGTAAAATGCTATAATTGCTTTTTATTGTTGCGTATAATGCAATGAAGGCTGTTTGTGATCCAATAACTGGGATAACGCGTGCTTTCTATTATTCTGCCGGTAGGTTTTGTTATGGAATATAAAGATTTAGAGGTATTTGTGCAGTTGGCAGAGCATCAGCATTTAGGTGTGGTCAGTCAGCTTGTACACTGCAGTCCTTCCACATTAAGTCGACGTTTAAAGCGCATGGAAGAGAGTATTGGCAGTTTGTTATTCGATCGTGAAGGGACACGCTTACACTTAACAGAAGAAGGCGAGTTATTTCGTCAGCATGCTGAACAGGTATTAGAGCTTTGGCATCAGTTAAAGCTTTCGATGCAACGTCAGGCGAGTGAGTTACAAGGGCAGTTGAGTATTTATTGTTCGGTGACCGCGAGCTACAGTTTTTTGTCTGAATTACTCGGCCGATTTCGAGCGCAGCACCCGTTGGTGGATATTCGTTTAAAAACCGGTGATGCCGCTGAATCGATTGCGCATGTGCAGTCGGGGGATGTTGATATGGTGATTGCGGCTCGTCCTGACCAGTTGGCGGCCAGTTTAACCTTTAAAAGCATAACCCCTGCACCGCTACTATTTATTGCTCCCGTATCGAGCCAAGCCGTACCTGAATTGCTAGCAGAAGATATCTGCTGGGATAAGGTGCCATTGGTTCTCTCAGAATCGGGATTAGCCAGAACCCGAGTCGATCGTTGGTTTAAGCAGAAACGGTTAAAACAAAATATCTATGCACAAGTATCTGGGCATGAAGCGATCGTCAGTATGGTCAGCCTAGGTTGTGGTGTTGGGGTTGTTCCTGATCTGGTGCTGAAAAATAGCCCGTTAATGAATAAAGTTCGCATCTTGGATGTGCAGCCAGAGTTAGAACCCTTTGCAGTAGGGCTTTGTGCTCAAAGTAAGCGCTTACATGAGCCGCTTATCTCTGCCTTGTGGCAGACTGTCGTGTGGGAATAGCTAGCGATTTTGCCTTCATCTCAGTAAGATAGAAGGCTGAATGGGTATATTTTTAGCAAACTAGCGATGTACCAGCGCACTAAAGATGCAGTAGCGCTTAGCCCGAGATTATCTAATTGATGGTCAATAGCATCTATATAGGTATGATATTAAAATTATGAACGAACAAGAAAATAAGGTAGTGACGTTGAACGACGATATTCAAACGGATGGTAGCGACTCAAATAGCTCTGAAGTTGGCTCTCATGCAAAGCCGCGTAATAAAGGTATTTATTTATTACCTAACTTATTCACCACGGGGGCATTGTTCTTTGGTTTTTATGCCGTTGTAGCCAGTATGAATGGTTTATTCTCTAATGCTTCGATAGCCATCTTTATCGCTATGATTCTTGATGGTTTGGATGGGCGTGTTGCGCGTTTAACCAATACCCAGAGTGATTTTGGTGCAGAGTACGATAGTTTGGCAGACATGGTATCTTTTGGTGTTGCGCCAGCTTTGGTCGCTTTTAGTTGGGCATTACAAGATTTGGGTAAAATAGGTTGGGTTGCGGCCTTTATCTATGTTGCGGGTGCCGCTTTGCGCTTAGCTCGCTTTAATACTCAGATTGATACTGCGGATAAAAATTATTTTACTGGTCTTGCTAGCCCTGCCGCTGCCGCGATTGTCGCGGGGACTGTTTGGGCATTTAGTGAGATGAATGCGACGGGTGAAGATGTTGCTTGGATAATGGCATTATTAGTTCCGATAGCGGGTTTATTAATGGTCAGTAACTTTCAGTATCATAGCTTCAAAGGCTTAGATCTGAAAGGTAAGGTACCGTTTGTTGCTATGCTTGCGGTGGTGATGGCCTTTGTGGTGGTATCTATCGACCCGGCTAAAGTATTATTAGGTATTTTTATGGCTTATGCTTTATCTGGCCCAGCCCTGAGTGGTATGAAGTACTGGAAAGCGCGTAAGTAATTAGCGCCTTGTATGCTATTTTAAAAAGCCTCTTAATAGAGGCTTTTTTTATCTCAAGAACATTTAATTGGCCCTACAAAATCAGCTAATTGCCTCTCCGACGGAATCTTATTTCAGTTACTCTGTCTACAGTCATTATTAATGAATGATCACGCTCCTATCTTAAGGACTCATATGATTATAAAACCGGCTGCAAAGATTAAGTCTTCTGAAATTACCTCTCACTCAGCTTATTTGAATCGTCGACAATTCATCCAGCAAGGTAGTTTGATGGTCGCTGCGATGGGATTGGCTCCGTCAGTGTCGGCTTTAGAAACACATTCGGGTCATCCGGCTAAATTTGGGCCTGAGTGGTTGCAGCAGCAGGTAGTGGGCGCAAAAGAAAGTGTTTTTGGTCAAGGTGAGAAGCTGACCCCCTATCGAGATGTCACTTCTTATAATAACTTCTATGAATTTGGCACTGGGAAGGGTGACCCTGCACGTAATGCGGGTTCTTTAATTACGGACCCTTGGTCGGTGACGATCGAAGGGTTGTGTGAGAAACAGGGGACTTTTAATCTAGAGGATATTCTAAAGGCTATGCCCCTAGAGGAACGTATTTATCGTCTACGGTGTGTGGAAGCATGGTCTATGGTGATCCCTTGGATTGGTTTTCCTTTGGCAGAGTTGATTAAGCGTTATAAGCCTTTATCAACGGCAAGGTATGTAGAGTTCACTACACTGGAGGCACCAAAACAAATGATTGGGCAGCGCTCTCGATTCTCTACTATTGATTGGCCTTATGTCGAGGGCTTGAGAATGGATGAAGCGATGAATCCACTTACCTTAATGGCAGTGGGTTTGTACGGTGAGATACTACCAAAGCAAAATGGAGCACCAATACGGTTAGTTGTACCTTGGAAGTATGGCTTTAAGAGTATTAAGTCCATCGTTAAAATTCGTTTTACCGAAAAACCTCCGATTAATACTTGGCAAGCGATAGCACCAAGAGAATATGGTTTTTACGCTAACGTAAATCCTGATGTTAGCCATCCGAGATGGAGTCAGGCAAAGGAGCGTCGTTTACCGTCTGGGTTATTTAGCGCTAATCGTATTCCAACACAAATGTTCAATGGTTATGGTGATCAAGTTGCGCATCTATATAAAGGTATGGATTTGAGAAAGTCCTTCTAATGCCTGTTTTCATCCGTAGATGTTTACTCTTTGTTGCACTTTTTGCTCCCTTTGCTTACATCTTAGCTCAGGTAGTCGCTTTGCAGATGGGGAATTATGAAATCCTAGGGCCAGAGCCAGGTAAGGCCGTTACTTGGTTTACCGGAGAGTGGGCGTTTAATAGTTTACTGCTGACATTGGCGGTTACCCCATTGAAAAAGTGGTTCGGTTGGAGTTGGCTTTTACCACACCGTCGTATGATGGGGTTGTTCGTTATGTTTTACGCGACGCTGCATTTGCTTTCTTATATGGCATTTCTACTCGCTTGGGAGTGGGGTGATATTGGTAGTGAATTAATAGAGCGTCCTTATTTAACATTAGGCTTTATTGCCTGGCTGCTATTAATACCACTCGCGGTTACTTCTACTAAGGGCTGGCAGCGAAAGTTAAAGCGAAACTGGAAGTCGTTACATAAGTTGGTGTACTTGATCGCGATACTTTGCGCGGTTCATTATTTATTACAAATACGATCAAGCTGGTTTGAGCCTACCTTATATGCAGTTATTACTGCTGTACTATTAATGCAGCGGATTAGTTGGCGTAAGAATAGAGTTATTTGAGCAAGAATGGCTTGCGCTCTCAATGGGGATTGGTTTCTTAATCGTTATTGGCTTGCACTCAGCGTGAGGTATATCCTTGTACGGGACGCTGCAAGTACATCCCTGCAATCGATGCCCTTACAAATTAACCCCACCATCACCGCTAATCACTTGCAGCTTTCTAAATTCAAACAGCAGATTATTTAATCTGGTTTGTTATGCGTGATCAGCTTGCGTTCTCAAGGGGGATTGAATTTTAGGCGGGGCGCTGCAAGAGCACTTTTGTAAGTTTGGTTTCTTAAGCGTGATTAGCTTGCGCTCCCGATGGGGATTGAATTTTAGACGGGACGCTGCAAGATACCAGCCGTTCCAGGTATTCACGGCGCTGACGCTCCATGTAAGCTCTGCTATGGGATCCCTCCCATAGAAGCCCTGTAAAATTAATCC
>CAXIBC010000154.1:0-4809 GCA_964022115.1 uncultured Oleispira sp.
CACTATCATTTGTAATAGGGTATTCTACAACTAACCAGAATTCCGTTATCATAACAGGTGTTTTCCACCGATTAATACCCTTTCCTAATGCAGAAGATTTGTATGTTTCAAAAAGCCCAGTATGTTGCCAAAAGATAAGCCTCTGCCTAGCTGGCTCTTAATTCTATTTTTCAGCTTTTGGTTATCCGCAACGTTTATTGGTTTGTGGTGGTTTCAGCAAGACAAGGTAAAAGCCTTTGTTGATATTGAGCAAGACCTTGCCTACTTTCAGCCTAATTCTATTAGCCAATTATTACAGCCTTATTTAGAATCCGCAGGCCCCAGCTTGCCAGAGCAACGCACTTTATTGCATTTTTGGCGCCCGGATTGTTTATGCAATCGGGTCAGTCAGCGTCATTTTTCTAGCCTGATAGAAGATTATACGCCTCAGCAGCTACGGATTATTATTATTGCCCATCCAAACAGTAGCGAACAAGACCTCGATAGCCTACGTGAACTGAATGGGGATCGCTTTATTATCCTGCGAGCCAGCGACGAGCTACTGAGTTTGCCGTCTAGCCCGTCCCTTGCCATTATCAAAGAGGGTCAGCTTAACTATTTTGGCCCTTATGGTTTTGGCGCTTTTTGTACGGTACGCGAGGATGGTTTTTTAGCCTCTATTATCGATGCCCCAAGCCAGCAAAGTTTTACTAACGTGATTGGCGAAGGCTGTTTTTGTCGCTGGCGTGATTAACCTGGCGGCTTATTTGATCAGCCAAGTGTAATAGCTGGCGCGCTAGGGCTTTTTCTGCAATGTCGGGCTTAGCGTAATAATAATATTCAAGCTGCTGTAATAAGGCCTTTATGCTCTGCGCTTGTTGCGGCACGGCTTGCTGCAATCTTAAGCTGTAATCCGCTAGTCCTTCGTGGGCTTTGCGTTCTAAAGCATGGGTGGATAGTTTTTGCTCAAACTTAATTAAGGCGCGCTGCATCCGAGATTTTTTAGATTTCGGTTTTTGCCACAAAACTAGCAGGGTCAGCAGAAAGAAGAATGTGCAGAATAATCCCGCTAACCAATATAAGCTGGTTTTGAAAAAATCCGTTCCAAACCATTTTTTTAATAAACTTGCTTGGTTGTTTTTATTAAAATTCAATACTGTTTGATGCCAATAATAATTTAATTCATCCAACTGAATTCTCAGATCATTTAACCATGGTAAATGCGAGAGCTTGATTAATGATAGGCCTTGGTCTCTTAAAAACTCACCTTGATCACTCAATGCTTCTCTCAATCCTAAGCGGATTCTATCGGGAGCAATCTGCGCGGTGGGGTCAACCGAGCGCCAGCCAATACCGTTAAGCCAGACTTCGGCCCAAGCATGGGCATCATACTGGCGAACGGTAATATGACCAGTTTCTTTATTGACCTCGCCTCCTTGATAACCAGCAACGACGCGTGCGGGGATTCCCATGGAGCGCATTACAAAAACAAAGCTGCTGGCGTAATGGGCACAAAAACCTGATTTTTTATTGAATAAAAAATCGTCGATATCATTTCGCGCCATCACCTCGGGATTTAAGGTATATGAAAAGGATTTCTGCTGATAATAGCTCAGTAACGCCGCGACTCTCGCTTCGTCACTGGCATTATTATTGAGTATATACTGTGCTAAATCACGACTCTTTGGGTTGCTGGTATTATCAGCATCTTGTTCGAGCTGCAGATTCTGCTGCCGCGTCCAAGGCCTTAACCCTTGTTTGGCGATCGCCATACTAGGCCATGAGCGCACCCAATATGCTTTGCGTTGATAGAGTTTTTGTCTGCTTTCAATGCGATCGTCGGCGGTCATGCCTATTCCATTTTCCATCGCCGCGACGCCACGCAACCCCACTAGCCATTTCATATCGGTCGCTTCTTGGATGATATTGTAGTCAAAAACCCCTGGCTGTAATTCCGGTTGCCAAGCATTTGGATACCAATCGATGTCTGCCGAGCTACCAGACGGAGCACTGCTGGTACGCCATAATGCCTTACCCTCTTTAAGGTGATATTGATCTAATACCAGTGCGCGCCAATACCACTGTTCTTGAGCAGGCGCTGGGCCATCAAATATGACTCGAAAGACCAGTTCATCTGAGTTACTTAACTTAGCAATATCCCCTGGGCTCATCTGTTGTGATAAACCGGTTTTCGCTTGATGTGATTGTAAGTTAAGCGACCAGAGTGGCCCCATGCGCGGAAATAATACAAATAGCACTAGCATGATAGGCAGTGATAATAACAAGATTTTTAAACTGGTTTTGCCCGCGGTATTTACCTTGTTCTGCGCCGATGCTTCGGCTGAAGTATTTTGGTGCAACCCCACCAGTGCGCTCATTAATACCCATACCGCTAAAACACTATACAGGGTAATTAAAATGCCTTGCTGGTAAAGAAAATTAACCGCTAATAAGAAGAAGCAGAGGAATATGATAATAAAACCGTCTCTTTGGGTTTTAATTTCGAGCACTTTTAATAATGACGCGACCAGTACAAAGCTACTGGCACTTTCAAGGTGAAACCTGCCTTGGGCAGAGATCAAGACGGCACTAATACCGAGTACGACCACCACGACCTTGACGACCTTAGTCGGATAGGGCCAGCGCCCAAGATGCATCATCCAGCGCCATATCACGACACTGACAAAGACACTCATCGCCCACAAGGGCAATTGTAATTGCAGCGGCAAATAGACAATGAATATACTGACCAATAACCAGACTAAAGCGCTGCGCGGAAAGTGAACAGTACTCATGATTTTTCCTGCGCTAAATTATATAACGCGAGCTGGCGCAGGCATTGATTACGCTGAGTATCACCATAGCTTGGGGCTATGGTTTGATTAGGCAAGCGGATGCCGTAGGCACGGCCTTCTTTTTCGGCTTGTAATACCCAGCCAGTTAAATGACTCAAACGCACTTCTTCTGTCATGCCTTGCAAGCTTTGCCAATCAAGCCATTGCATACTGAGTTGCTGGTTGTCGTATTCTTTGGTTAATAGCCCCTTCCCTTTAGCAAGGTATTTCCAAGCAATGTGTTTCAGCGAATCTCCCGCTTGATAGCGCCTTAAACCGATAAACTCGTCATTCCCTAGGGTTAAGTTAGCGTCAGTTTCTAGATCGTTACCCTGCCCTTCTGCGGCGATAAAAGGTGAGGCGATGGGTTTAGGGTAAATGATGCCGGGAGATTTAAGTCTGACCCAAGTCCAGCAGGTATATAAACCAAATGGGTAGCGGCTTTGCAACTTCAAACGCTCTGTTTTTAAATATCCGCGAGGGCCTAGTTGGTAAGGAATGTTTATTTCGCTTTCTACATTTTTAACCACTTCTGCTTGGCGTGATTCTTGGAGCCAAGTGAAGTTAAGATCATGGTGTGAACGCTTCGCATTGAATAAGCGTAACGGGATTTCAATATTCTCACCGGAAAATCCGCTTACCCCATTACCCACCTTGATGGTTAATCCCGATAAATTACGATAGGTGAAGATCATTGCACTGAGGCCAATGGAAAATAACCAAAAGACCAGACCATAGATTAAGCTGTTTTGATAATTAATCGCGGTGATTAATAACAGGGCCAGCAATAGGCAATACATCCAGCCTATTTTTGATGGCAGTATGAATATAGAACGCTGACTCAGGGTAATTTCGCTCGCTGGCGGAATGCGTCTATCTAACCAAGTTTGAACTTTAGCCCGGATAAATCTGTTCATTAGCTGGGTTAACTGAAAACAGGGATGCGTTGTAAAATATGAGCCGATACACTGTGCTCCCCTTGGTGCGCCGCATCCGCCAACCTATGATCCAATACCGAAGGCAAAACCGCTTGAATATCTTCAGGAATAAGGTGCTCTCGATCGTGTATTAACGCCCACGCTTTAGCCGCTCTTAACAAACCTAGCCCCCCTCGGGGTGATAAACCGTAGCTATAACCTCCTTCGTAACGGGTAAAGTGAATAATTCTTTGCATGTATTCTAATACCGACATGGAGGCATGAACTTGATCAGTACTTTCTTGCAGGCGATTAAGCTGCTCTAGGCTAATCAGGTTAGGCAATTGATTGGCCATTTCTCGACGATCAACCCCAGTGAATAATTCCAGTTCAGATTTTGCGTCTGGGTAACCAATACTGATACGCATTAAAAAGCGATCGAGTTGTGATTCGGGTAAAGGGAAGGTGCCCGATTGTGAGATTGGATTTTGGGTAGCAATTACAAAAAATGGGGTGGGCAAAGGCCGGGTTTCCCCTTCAATGGTGACCTGCCCTTCTTCCATCGCTTCCAATAAAGCACTTTGCGCCTTAGGCGTTGCGCGGTTAATTTCGTCGGCCAAAACCAGCTGACTAAAAATAGGCCCAGGGTGAAAGCGAAACGTACCATGATGCTCTTGGCTATTTTGTGCTGCTGAGTCTTTTTCGAAAATACTAACCCCAAGAATGTCCGCAGGCAGAATGTCGCTAGTAAATTGGATGCGGTTATAGCTAAGGCCTAATACTTTCGCTAAAGCATGGGATAAGGTGGTTTTTCCCATGCCGGGTAAGTCTTCAATCAGCAAGTGGCCCTTCGCTAATAAGCACGCAAGAGCGAGTTTGATTTGTGGTTCTTTGCCGAGGATGATGCTATTTAGGGCGTTGAGTAGCGCTGGAATGGTTTTTTCGGCGGGTGTAGAAGGCACTGATGGCATTAGGCTTTGGCTCGTTGTTAATTCTATTTGTAGATTTAACAAAGGTAGCAAGGTTCGCCTTGAGATAAAAGCAAAAGCGTTGGGTGGGTGTCGGACTGGTGTCGGCCT
>CAXIBC010000155.1:0-4736 GCA_964022115.1 uncultured Oleispira sp.
TTAGGGGACACAATATGAGTGAAGAACAAGCTTACGATTCATCGAGTATTAAGGTCTTAAAAGGCCTTGATGCAGTACGTAAACGCCCAGGAATGTATATTGGCGATACAGATGATGGAACTGGCTTACACCACATGGTATTCGAAGTAGTCGATAACTCCATCGATGAAGCCTTAGCGGGCCACTGCGATACTATTGATGTTGTGATTCACCTAGATAACTCAATCTCGGTATCTGATAACGGCCGTGGTATTCCTACTGAGATGCACGAAGAAGAAGGTGTATCCGCAGCGGAAGTCATCATGACGGTTCTTCACGCCGGTGGTAAGTTCGATGATAACTCTTATAAAGTATCAGGTGGCTTACACGGTGTAGGTATTTCTGTAGTAAACGCCCTATCGGAAAAGGTTAAGTTAACCATTCGTCGTGAAGGTAAAATCTACGAGCAAGAATATACTCACGGTGTGCCAGACTACCCTCTTAAAGAAGTGGGTACCTCTGAAACCACCGGGACTATGGTGACCTTCAAGCCAAGTAAAGAAACCTTTACTCAAACAGAATATCATTATGACCAGCTAGCTAAGCGTTTACGTGAACTGTCTTTCTTGAACTCAGGGGTAAAAATTCACCTGAAAGATGATCGTAGCGACCGTGAAGATATCTTCGCTTTTGAAGGCGGTTTATCGTCTTTTGTAGACTATCTGAATACGAACAAAACTACCGTCAATGATATGTTCCACTTCAATATCATGCATGAAGGTACAGGTGTTGGTGTTGAAGTTGCTATGCAGTGGAACGATACCTACCAAGAAAACGTATTCTGTTATACCAATAACATTCCTCAGCGCGATGGCGGGACCCACATGGCGGGTTTTAGAGGTGCATTAACACGTACCTTAAATAGCTATATCGAATCTGAAGGCATGGGTAAGAAAGAAAAAGTTAATGCGACTGGTGATGATGCTCGGGAAGGTTTAACCGCGATTATCTCGGTTAAAGTACCCGATCCTAAGTTCAGCTCACAGACTAAAGATAAGCTAGTTTCCAGCGAAGTTAAAACCGCTGTAGAACAAGAAATGGCGGCTAAGTTCTCTGAATACCTATTAGAGCAGCCTCAGCAAGCTAAGAACCTTGTAAGTAAGATGTTAGACGCTGCGCGCGCCCGAGAAGCGGCCCGTAAGGCCCGTGAGATGACGCGACGTAAAGGTGCGTTAGATATTGCAGGTCTGCCTGGTAAGCTGGCTGATTGCCAAGAGAAAGACCCTGCTCTTTCCGAAATATACTTAGTGGAAGGGGACTCGGCTGGCGGCAGCGCCAAACAAGGCCGAGACCGTCGTACTCAAGCCATCTTACCGCTTAAAGGTAAAATTCTTAACGTTGAAAAAGCACGCTTCGATAAGATGCTTTCATCAGCGGAAGTAGGCACATTAATTAAAGCATTAGGCTGTGGTATTGGCCGTGAAGAGTTTGATATTAACAAACTTCGCTATCATTCCATTATCATCATGACCGATGCCGACGTCGATGGTGCGCACATTCGTACGCTACTATTGACCTTCTTTTTCCGTCAGATGCCTGAAATGATTGAACGTGGGCACATCTACATTGCTCAGCCACCCTTGTATAAGATCAAGCGTGGTAAGCAAGAGCAGTATCTAAAAGATGAAGAAGCGCTATCGGATTATTTAACCCATATTGCTTTGGATAAATCTGCACTGCACCCAAATGCGGATGCCCCAGCGATTACCGATCAAGCTTTTGAAACCCTAGTGACTAAATATCACGAGACCCAAGATGTGATTGATCGCTCTTCTAACATTTACCCTTCTCTACTACTAGAAGCGATGTTAGAGCTGCCTCGTATTACCGAAACAGAATTGAAAGATGATGCTTTCGCTAAAGATTGGTGTGAAAAATTCCAAGCCTTGCTTCCTGATAGTGGTCGCACCGGTAGCCACTATAAAGTAGAAGTTGAACAAGATAGTGAGCGCAATACCGCTAACTTCAACGTTGAAATTATGGAGCACGGCATTCCTCATAACTATGTTTTCAACCATGAGTTCTTTATGGGGACTGGTTATGGAAAAATCGCAGATATGGGCGCAGAGCTGCAGGCTGTATTAGAAGAAGGTGCCTATCTTCAACGTGGTGAGCGTGTATTGCCGATTGAAAACTTCAAAACAACCTTAGCTTGGTTACTGAATGAAGCGCGTAAAGGCCACTACATTCAGCGTTATAAAGGGCTAGGTGAGATGAACCCAGAGCAGCTTTGGGAAACGACTATGGATCCTGAAAGCCGCCGTATGCTGCAAGTAACCATTGAAGATGCTGTTGCTGCGGATCAAATCTTTACTACCCTAATGGGTGATGAGGTTGAACCACGTCGCGCCTTTATCGAAAGTAATGCATTGCGAGTTGCTAACTTAGATTTCTAATAGCTTCTATTTTTAGCAAATTAGATGACTCAACGTTAGTTCGAAAAAGAGAAGTACCAGAGATGGGCTTCTCTTTTTTTATGTCTGATATTTAAACTACAACTGTCACACCTAACCACGGTAATCAGAAGTGCTACATTTTTCTGGTAGCTATGTTATCTTGCGCGCAATTAACTATATGGTCAGTTTTTTAGGCTGCCTAGCCATTTTTAACTATGCCATTAACCTCTCCTAATATTATTTATCCTAATTTAAAAGGTGTTATATGAATGCAGTTTTAGTCGCCGTAATTTTGATGTTAGTGCTAAGTGTAGCCAGGCTGCATGTGATGTTATCCATGATAGTTGCCGCTTTTATCGGCGGCTGGGTGGCCGGTATGGATGTCGATTCTACACTTAAGGCATTTAATGCAGGTATCGGTGGTGGTGCTGGTATTGCGTTAAGCTATGCCTTATTAGGGGGCTTTGCGGTTGCTATTTCGCTATCGGGTTTACCCCATGTATTGGCTGGGAAAATTTTAAATCGAATTGGTGGTGAACAATATCAACGCAATAGTGATACGTTTTGGCTACGAAATGCCTTGCTATTGGGTTTGATGTTAGTCGCTGTGAGCTCGCAAAACATTGTGCCGATTCATATCGCTTTTATTCCTATTTTAGTCCCCCCTCTTTTGTTAGTGATGACTCGCTTACAGCTTGACCGCCGTCTAGTCGCTTGTGTATTAACTTTTGGTCTTGTGACGCCCTATATGTTTTTACCGATCGGCTTCGGTAATATCTATTTGAATGACATCTTATTAGCTAAGGTGGGGAGTGCTGGCCTTGATACCGAAGGTCTATCCGTTGTTTCGGCAATGGCCATTCCAGCACTGGGTATGGTGAGTGGATTATTAATAGCAGCATTATTCAGTTATCGTAAAGCAAGAGTTTATGACCAAGCTTTGGTGGAAAAAACAGAACATAGTGATCAGGAATACAATGCTAAATCGTTATGGGTCGCGGGAGCAGCTATTGTTTTAGCCTTTGTTGTGCAACTGTACTTAGGTTCCATGGTATTAGGAGCCATGGCAGGTTTTCTGTTATTTTCGGCGACGGGAATTATTCGCTGGCATGAGTCAGATGGTGTTTTAGTTGATGGTATGAAAATGATGGCATCAATCGGTTTTATTATGATCGCGGCCTCAGGATTTTCTGAAGTCCTTAAAACCACAGGCCATATCGATAGCTTAGTGAATGGATCTTCCGCTTGGCTCGGTGATAATAAACCGTTAGCCGCGTTATTATTATTAATAGTCGGTTTAGTATTAACCATGGGAATTGGTTCATCTTTTTCGACCATTCCAATTATTGCCGCTATCTATGTCCCTTTATGTATTCAACTTGGGTTCAGCCCATTAGCCATTATCGCTCTTGTCGGTACTGCAGGTGCATTAGGTGATGCCGGGTCTCCTGCGTCTGATTCTACTTTAGGACCAACAGCTGGCTTAAATGCCGATGGTCAGCACAATCATATGAGAGATACCGTTATTCCTACTTTTATTCATTTCAACTTACCACTTTTAACTGCAGGCTGGATTGCCGCGATGATTTTATAATTTGTATCAAAACAGGACATTCGTAAGCGCTAAAAAATTTATAAATGTGAACTAGGAATAGATTTGTAAATTAGCGCTCATGCTTTGTTAGTAATTTAACTAAACTCACTACATTAAAGTTAAACCCTCTGTCAGAATTCGCGCTCTAGTAAAACAAGGAATGTTTACTGCCAGCTAGGGCCCCCTTCCTTGTTTTTTTTCTTGATCAAACTGTCTAGTGAAATTTCTTTGCTAGACGTATGACGTATCTGCTATCTAGGAAAGGAACAGATGGAAAACACATTTTTTAAAAAAGCGAAATTAGCGACAGCAATTGCATTAGTATCAAGCACAACTCTTTTAACGGGTTGTTTAGTTGATGGCAATAAAGCGAATTCAGTAACGACTTCTACGACGAATGCTGCCATTGGTCATAACGGTGTTTCTACAACTGCACCTAAAGGATCTATCCAAGGGATCGTTCAAGATACTAACGGTAATCCTATAGCAGGTGCGACGGTTTATGTTGGCAACCGTTCTGTTACTACCAATGCCGGTGGTACTTATCAAATGGATGATGTGGCTGTTTCAGGAATTGAAATAGCGGGTGATGATGATTACTTCGGTGGTTCAATTCGCATTGTTATCGTTCCACCGGCTGGCTATCTAGGTGCCGTTGTTGATGTTGAGCCTTCCGCTATTATTGACCATGGCCGTAGTGATCAAGG
>CAXIBC010000156.1:0-4671 GCA_964022115.1 uncultured Oleispira sp.
TACAGGTAACCGAATGGCTTTTTTTGATTTAGAAACCCCAGAAAACAACGAAACAGACAACCTAGTATGGTTAGGCCACCTAAGCCCAGATAGCGATACCATTGGTTCTGCTATTGGTGCTGCCGAGTTATTTGGTGGTGAGCCACGTCGTGCGGGTGAATTGAACAAAGAAACTGCGTTTGTTGTGGATTATTGTGGTGTTGAAGTGCCTAAAATGATCTCTAAAGTAGAAGGTCAGAAAGTAGGCTTGGTTGATTTCAACCAAAAAACCCAGCTGCATAAAGATGTAGATAATAGTGATATCGTTGCCATCATCGATCACCACGCTATTCAAGACCAGCCAATTACCTTTAATACAGCGATGTCTGTGGATATCCGTCCTTGGGGCAGCGCTGCGACTATCTTAGCGGATCGTTTCGAGAAAATGGGCAAGGTGCCAAGCAAGACTACGGCCTGTGTACTTTTGGCCGGTATCTTGTCGGATACCTTGATCTTCGAATCTCCAACGACCTGCCCTGTTGATAAGCCATTCGCTGAGAAGCTCGCTAAGATTGCGGGTATTGAAGACTTATACGCCTTCGGACAAGCTATGATGGAAGCGAAATCTGACCTAGCGGATGTATCAACTTACGACGTATTGAAAGGCGATTTCAAACACTACGAGATCAACGGTAAGAAAGTAGGCTTTGGGGTTGCTGAAACCTTATTGCCACAGCAATTACTTGATCGTAAAGCTGACTTGTTAGCAGAAATGGAAGGTGAAAAAGCTAAGCAAGGTTTAGACTTTATCTTCTTCGCCATTGTTGATACTAAAACTAAAAACTCTCACCTAGTGATTTACTCAGGAGCTGAAGCTGAGCTTGCCGGCCAAGCGTATGGTGAAGCGGTAGACAATGACTTGATGTTCTTGCCAGGTATGATGTCGCGTAAGAGCCAGCTAATGCCAGCGGTACAAGCGACGCTTTCTGCTTAACAGATTCTGCAGAAAAGCTTCTCTTAAATAAAAAAGGTGAACCTTATGGTTCACCTTTTTTTTGCCTAGCAAAAATACCAGACGTATAGAATTATTCAGACCAATACCAGCTAGTGATATTATAGCGATATTGATGACGGCCTAGTGAGTTTAGTTTATTCACCCAGTGCTCTGAGCCTTTGGATGAAGGATCAAATAAAACACAACGATTAAACAGAGGTGCAATGCTGATGGGGTTGTCGTGTTCACCAATGAATACCAGTTCGCCACCCAATTCTTTTTTCCAGTGTGTATTTAGGTATAACAGCATACAAATTTTTCTGCCGGGGGAGTCGTCGGCATGTTGCTCGACAAAGTCGCTAGCCCCTAAGCGAAAATAATTGGTATTTATTGCAGGTTCGCCCACGTTGATATCAGTGATGTGGGTATTAAATATTTTTGAGAGTACCAACATGAATTCATCCGATCGTAAAAAGTTTAAGAATTCTTGCGCGCTGTTGGCTGTTGTTATTGGCTGCTTGTCTGGATCTCGCTGCCAAGAATCTCGCTGTACAAAACGTTCTTCGATGCTGGCTTGTTGCCATTGATCTTGATCAACGTACAGAGCTGAATAGGTATGCTGCTGGGTTTGCCAGTATTGTGGTTGTTGCAATATGGCGATGACGTCATCCAGCTTGCTTGCCGCAAATAAATTATCAATCACGACGTGATTCGGGCATGCGCTGAGTAACGACTGTCGATAAGTGGATATCGCAGAGTCGGTGATCTTGTCAGTATTCAACCACTTTTCATCTTCAACCAAGAGTGAGGGATTCCTATGTTAACGCTATATGGCTATTAGAAAGTTTGCGATAATAGGCCAGTGGTTAAAAATTGTCGATATTGTTAGCAGGTATACCGATTGAAAAGTGAAGCAGGCTATTGGGCTATATGTGCAAATTGCCAAGGGCGCGGTAAAAAAAGTAAGCGTTTGCGCAAGAAGGTACGGCTACGCTATCAAAAAGCGCTGGAAGCCTTTGAGAAATCCGATGGCATGGCGCTTGGTTTAGCCGCACCAGTGCGGCCAAAAGCTCACCTCGATAACTGCACCAGCTGTGCAGGCTCTGGTTTAGTGCCTTCTGCTATTCAAGCATTCTCTAAAACGGCCATTGATCAAATATACGATGCTAGTTATCCACATGTTGCGATCATTGGGGGCGGTATCGGTGGGGTGGCCCTTGCGGTCGCTTGCTTACATCGTGGTATTCCTTTTACCCTCTATGAGCGCGATAGCGGATTCGAGGCTCGGTCTCAAGGTTATGGCCTCACCTTGCAACAAGCCAGTCGAGCGATTGCAGGCTTAGGTATATTTTCATTAAGCGAAGGGATTATCTCAACTCGCCATCTTGTACATAATACCGAAGGTAAAGTGCTGGGTGAATGGGGAATCAGAAAGTGGCTTCCCACAGAAGCGCAAGGGGGACCTAAACGCACCAATGTGCATATCGCAAGGCAGTTATTACGCAAAGCGCTATTAGAACAACTCGGTGGATCTGATAGTGTGCAATGGAATCATCAGTTGATTGATTTCAAACAAAGCGCTGAGAAGTGCTCTAGAGGAAAAGGGGTAAAACTCAGTTTTCAAGTTCAAGCAAAGAATGAAGAAACCGGTGAAGTGCAAAGTGAAACCCAAACCGCTTATGCCGACCTTGTGGTTGGCGCAGATGGTATTCGCAGTTCAGTGCGTCGATTATTAATAGGTGAAGAGGCTACGCCACTAAACTATCTCGGCTGCATTGTGATTCTAGGTATTTGCCCTTTAGCGGACATTCATGATGAAGATGGTAATACTCTAGAGAGTGATTTATTAGATAATGCGACTGTATTCCAAACCGCTAATGGCAATGAACGCATATACATGATGCCGTTTACCTCAGACTCTATTATGTGGCAGCTCAGCTTCCCAATTCCGCAAGACGAGGCGAAAGCATTGAGTGCGCTAGGCCCAGCAGCATTAAAACAAGAAGCACTCAAACGCTGCCAGTGGCATCAGCCGATTCCTCAAATCATCGCCGCTACCCAAGCCGAGCAGGTTTCGGGCTATCCTGCTTATGATCGAGCGCTGCTTGAAACTGAACAGCTACAGCGCGGTACTCACGTTACTTTAATAGGTGATGCCGCACACCCTATGAGCCCATTCAAAGGACAAGGGGCAAACCAAGCCTTATTAGACGCGCTCTCATTGGCTCGTGGAATTACTCGGGCATGTCGACCACAATCGAACTGGCGTGAACTTGGTATTAGAGAAAGCGTATTAACAGAATATGAAACAGAAATGTTACAGCGTAGCTCTAAGAAGGTGAAAGAGTCTGCCGAAGCCGCTGAATTTTTACATAGCGAAAGTGTATTGCATGAAAGTGATGCCCCTAGAGGGCGGAATTTTAAAAAATAAGAGAACACTAAAAAGGGCGCTGATTATGCGCCCTTTTTTTAGATCAAAAAATAGTATTAATTCATGGGCTATTAATTTATGCAGTTATTGAATTGATACCATTTTACGTTTCGCTTTTTTGTCGTTACGTTTTTCTTTTAAACTGCGTTTAGGTTGTTTTTTGACGTTCTTAGCCATGATGACTTCCTTAAAAGTTCAATATTAAATCAGTATTAAAGTAATTAAATTGTGTAAAACATTTAAGACTTCATAATGAATCAATGATTGCCTCCCTGAAACGGCAGTGGGTTAACAACATTCAAAACCTGAAAATCTAAAGATTTGCCAAAAACATCTATACTGATGTTTTGCCCAGATACAGTTCCCAATAGTTCTATACCGAGCGCTGAGAGGTATGAAACTTTACCCGAATGTGGATCGCTATCTTCTGGCTCGGTGAGAGTAATACGAGTACTGGTAAAGGTTTGTTTATCTAATAGCTTAATCTTGCTACCTATTTTAGCTTGATGGATTCTATTAAGGTTGTGTGAGTTATATTTTTTGAAATCTTCAAAAATACGAACTAAAGAAAGATGATTCATCATCGCTCCCTAATACTTTTAAAAAATAATAAAACAGGACAATGCGTTGTAATACATACAACGATACTTGCTTGTTAAAAAAATAATATAAATTTAAAGCGAAGTTTGAGCCGAGTTGCGCTCAGGAGTAGGGGAAGATAGGAGAGGTTCTCCAGAAGCAGTATTTTGTAACCTTAATCATAACTAAACCAATAATTTAATCATTAATAATGTACTAACCATACCTCAAATATTTATATAAGCAAGCCTATAAAATGCTTTTGAATGGAATGTTATGTAAAGGCAATGTTTAGATTTTAGCCTACATTTTTTTATGTTTATAAAAAAGGCTCAATATCCATTAAAGTCTAAATTAAACTAAAGGGTATGAGCCTATTTTTTGACTGAAAAAACGAGAAGTTTTAAAAAATAATAAGTCGAAAACTTATTAGCCTCAGATTATGCACTAGGTGTAGGATTACGAATTAAGTAATCAAAGGCACCTAAGCTGGCTTTAGACCCTTCGCCCATAGCGATGATGATCTGCTTATAAGGCACAGTGGTTACATCACCTGCAGCAAAGATACCAGGGACCGAAGTTTCGCCCTTAGCGGATACTTCAATTTCACCGCGAGCTGATAACTCAACTGCTGAATCCTTTAGGAATTCGCTGTTTGGCACTAAACCAATTTGTACGAATATGCCTG
>CAXIBC010000157.1:0-4622 GCA_964022115.1 uncultured Oleispira sp.
TAGATATAGGTTGTGGTGAAGGTTATTACAGCCAGCGTATACATCACAGTTTAAAGGATCATCAAATTGCCCATAAATTGCATGGTTTAGATATTTCTAAAGATGCCATTATCGCCGCTGCCAAACGAGCAAAAGCTGATACAAGTTCGGCCTCAAAAGAAATGGAAAGTGAGTGGTTAGTAGCATCGGCTATTGATATTCCGCTACAAGAACACAGTATCGACGTCGCAACCTGCTTATTCACTCGTTTAATGCCAGAAAGCTACCACAAGGTGATTAAGCAAAACGGCTATTTTATCTGCGTAAATACCGGGGAAAAACACCTAATAGAGTTGCGTGAAAAGCTTTATGACCAGATCACTAAGGTTGAATTCGACCCGATAAAAAATATGGGCGAGAATTTTGAATTGATCGACCAGCAGCAAGTTAGCTATCAAAATACTTTAAGTAGCCAGCAGCAGATTCAAGACCTGTTATTAATGACGCCACACAACTGGCGCACAAAAGCAGAGAATAAAGAATCATTAAGCCGCCTAGAAACATTAACCGTTACGATCGATGCGCAAATTCACGTTTTCAAAGCCAAAGCCCTAGAAACTGAAACGTTGGAGACTGAAACGCTTGAGGCTAAAGCCATTGAAAGCACTCGCGCAGACAGTGCAAATAAAGAAGGTGCGAATAAAGAAGGTGTAAGTAAAGAAGCTGCCAACAAAGAAGAACAGCAAACAGAAGTAAAAGAAAAATTTAATCCTTGGTTAAAACACTAGGCCTTGGTTAAAGCCCTAGAGGGTCAACTATCCTTAGAGCTAATCAGCACCATTCACCCTAAGAAAACATTGTGAATGATGCTGATACTCGCCAATTGCCAATTGCTAACCGATTAGAAGGATAATAACGACCCACGCACACCTTCAACATACCAATTCATACGCAGCAGTTTCTCATCGGATAGTGTCCGACCTGGTTTAATGCGTACTCGCCCACGATGATTTTTAACCGGCCCAGAAAAGACATCAGTATCACCAGCAATTAATTCCGCTTTTTTATCAGCAACCAAACGTTTCACATAAGCAGGTAGCTGGTTACTCATAGAGGCCAATAAAGACGTATTCTGCGCTAATCCCGTCCACTCATCACCCGCCGCCCAAGTACCTTCTATTAGCGCTTGAATTCTTTGCTCGTAATAAGGCCCCCAATTATGCACGACCGATACCAGATGCTGCTGCGGTGCAAATTCACTCATATCAGAGTGATAGCCAATAACCTGAATGCCTTTCTTTTCCGCCAGTTCAACAACCGCAGAAGAATCCGTATGGTGAGTCAAAATATCAACCCCAGATGCGGCTAGCTTCTCGGCTAACAAGGTCTCTTTTTCTGGGTTATACCAGGATTTACTCCATTCAACTTCTACTACCGCATTAGGATTTGCTTCACGCACTCCAAGGGTAAATGCATTAATACCACGAATAACTTCAGGAATAGGATGCGCCGCCACATAACCAATCTTATTGGTTACTGTCATGCTGCCAGCAATTAACCCAGAGAGATATCTAGGCTGATAAGCACGAGTTGCATAGGTTGTTAGGTTATTACCCCGACGATTGCCCGTTGCGTGCTCAAATAGGACGTCAGGGTTATCTTTAGAAATGCTTTCTGTAGGCACCATATAACCAATAGAGGTAGAGAAAACGATATCATTTCTATTTGCCAGTTCTTGTAATACTTTACGTGAAGCACGACCCTCTTTAACAAATTCTACATATTCAGTTTCAAGCTGATCACCAAATTTTTGCTCTAAAAATTGACGCCCTTGATCGTGGGAATAACTCCAACCCACAAAATTGGCTGGGCCGATTAAAACGAAAGCGGCTTTAACCGGTGCTCCATAACTGATAGAAGAAATTGATAACAATAAACTGGTAATACCTAATACCAGAATTCTAAATAAAAATTTTATTTTTAATAAATACATCAACGACACCCTATCAACCTGACTAAATAGTCAGGCGGCATTATCAAGATCTAATACAGGTGGGTCAATGGTCAATTTAACCAATGGTATGGTTTTTGAGACTCAGCTAACAAAGCTGCGTTTATTTAGTATTAACGTCTCATTTTAATAACTGAAAGCGCTGCACATCTTTTGCCTCATCCACATCCCAAACCATCGGTAAATAAGCTGCCCGTAAGTTCAGGTTTTTAATATCTAGTTTCGTATCAGAAAATACAGTATCCGTTCCCCAGTCTTTTGTTAGAAAGAGTTCTGGGTAAAACTGCTTCATACCTAGCAGACCATAACCTCCATCTTCGGCTGGACTAATCACTAAGTCATGATGCTGTAATTGCCTTAGGCAATTCATTAAGTAGCTTTCATCCAAGCTAGGCACATCAACCCCAATCAATACCGGCAAGCGCCCACGAGCCAAAGCCGATTGCACTGCCAAAGCCATTCTTTGGCCTAAATCAGCCCCAGCCGATTCATCTTGTGCAGGCTGTTGATAAAGTGTCGAGAAACGTGTCCAAGATTGAAAGGCTTCATGCTCACAATCACCCGCAACCCACAAAGCAACATGACCACCATGATTGGCAATAAAACTACTCAAGGTGCGCTCTAAGCGATGTAATAACTGGCAATACACATCACAAGCCCCTTGCTCACCTAATACTGAAATTAAACGAGTTTTAACCAAGCCCACAACCGGAGCTTTGCTTAATACAATCCATTCAATTCCCAGTTTGCTGGTAACTTGCTTATCCATAATATTTTTTCACTAAGCGGGCTGGTGATACCCCAAGCCAATACATCAACCTAAGCTGCCACATAAGCAGCACAGTTTTTACTATGCCCTGCTGCTGCCAACGGCGAGCACTGGTCGTTAACCGTGGGCCAGCACAATCGGCTTTGGCTATTTTTCTAAGGCGCTTAGAAATCTCCACATCTTCCATTAAAGGAATTTGTGCATAACCTCCGATTTTATAAAAAAGATCTGAGCAGATAAAAATCCCCTGATCCCCCGTCATAACTTGGCTCAAGCGAGAGCGTAAATTCATCAGGCTAGCGATAATTTTGAACGGAAAAGTACTAGGGTTTAATTGCACATCAAACCGCCCCCAAAGCGTAGATGGCATTAATGAGCGTATATATTCAAGGTGCTGAGCGGATAAGCCACTATCGCAATGCAAAAACCACAGCATGCTAGTTTTAGTATTATTCTCTGCCTGAGATAATAAAAACTCGGCGCCGGCATTCATCTGCTTAGCCCGGCCTTTATCAGACCTAATATAAAAAACCTGCTGGTGCTGAAAAATTTCATGCTTAGAAAAATCTACGTCTAATGGCGCATCACTCGCATCCACTACGACCAGCCGATCCCCTGTTATTAAATAACTTACGACCTGTTGCAGCCAAGGTAAAACAGATTCATCTTCGTTATAAATAGGAATCACGATATTCAGCGAATGACTCACTCGTCAATGGCTCCACCACAGCTACTGCCTTGCCCCGCGGTGCAGCCATAACAATGATCGGCAACACGAATAGGCAACCCCTTAAGATCTGAGCTTAATAAATCCTTAAGGTGGTAACGTTTTTTATCGCCGTCATCCCCGTCGCTATCACCCCCTACAGGATTATTCGATTGAATCGCCGAAGCTAGGGGTAGCTCAAGCATCTGATTAAAATCACAATCATAAAGATTGCCTAACCAATCTACACTCACCGTATTCAAACACATAACACCCGCCAAGTTTGCCGGCGAATAACTGTCTTTGAGTAAATTCATATAATCGTAGAACTCACCTTGGGCTAATAACACTGCGCCAAAGCGCGAAATTGGCATATTGGTAATGGTGAATAAATGATTAAAATGAATATCATGCTCGCTACCAAGCTTCTCTTTATACGCCGCTTCCAGCTCAACCTGACCCGGTGGTAAAAATGCCCCACCAGGGTTGTAAACAAGGTTAAGAGACAAGTCTGAATGGTCCATTCCATAACCTAAGGCATTGAGTTTTTGTAACCCCTCGATGCTCGATTCAAAAACACCCTTACCACGCTGAGCATCAACATTATCTTCGCTATAACAGGGTAGCGAGGCCACGACTTCAACTTGGTTATCGGCTAAGAATTGTGCAAGGTCTTCTTGCCCAGGCTCGTTTAGAATCGTCAGATTACAGCGATCAATCACAGTCACCCCAAGCTCACGGGCCGCTTTCACTAAATAACGAAAGTGCGGCATCATCTCGGGGGCACCACCGGTGAGATCCAGTGTCTGTACCTTATGCTGCTTTAGAATATCAATCACTAGATCAATATTGGTTTTATCCATCTGCTCGGTGCGCTTAGGCCCCGCATTCACATGGCAATGGGTACAGCTAAGATTGCAGGTATAACCCAGGTTCACCTGCAGAATTTCAAGCTTAGAACGGGTTAATGGTGGGAAGTTGGATACCATTAATAAAGGCTTTGTATCTCTCATGGGATCAGCAAACCATCAAATAATAATTAATAAACAACGATAGCGTATTTAGAAAAAAGAAGCGCGAATAAGTTCATTTGAGGCTGGCATTAGCTACACGGACGTAATAAGATACGATTTTTCACCTCCCCATAGTTTAACTGG
>CAXIBC010000158.1:0-4551 GCA_964022115.1 uncultured Oleispira sp.
GTATTGAATTTTATTTCATCAATAGCAGTAATGTTGGAGGGATCGCTTTGGCCAATGAATAAGCGGTTGCCCCGTTTAAATAGGGGTAGAACTCTATGTTTTTCAATTAGGTCGTTGCTAACAATATCTTTCGCAAATAGCTCAGGATCAAACGCGGCGAGATCCATTAACGGTAGGCCAAATTCGGTTGAAGCAAAAATAGCTACCTGTAAGGGATCGATAAAACCTTTACCCACTGCAATGGTTATAAAAGAGGCTTTTTCAGATTTTGCAATCTCTAATGCTTGTTGCGCTGTTTCGGCTTCAATGAGGCCGGCTTGTGCCAAAGATCGGGCTAAACCATTTAGATTCATACAGTAAGTGCTTTCTTGTTATTACGCTGATTTAAGTGTACTGCAATTATTTAAGAATAGGAAAAAAAGAGCAGTGAAAGCTAGCAATTATAAATAGCCATTGACCCAGAGTGTGAACTGAGTAGATAAGAGAGTTGAAGTGAGAGTATTCATGCTGGCATAAAAAAAGGCCCCTAAGGGCCTTTTCAACAAGATTAATCGCTAGGATTAAGCTTGATCGTTGATGTTTTCTGACATCCAGCGACATGCAAGAGCTTGCATCTCGTCTGCATCTGCAGCAGTACCCATTGAGCTAGTTGCACGCCAAAGGATACCAGTAGCCGTTGGCTGAGGTAAGAAGGTAATGGTATTGGTATTGAAAGATGCTTCAATTGAGTTATCTAGAGTAACTTGGATAGCACCCGTTGTCATAGCTGTGGCAACACCAGCAATGTCTACAGTAGCAACAGAAGCAACATCAGCAGCATAAGAACCAGCCGCACAAGTGCCCGCTGCTGCTGCAGGAGCAACTAATGCAACAGCGCTTGCGCCATCAGGAATAGCGGGTGCAGCAGGCATACCAAGTGTGGTTACAAAACAACCGTTCGCACCAGAAGCACAAACGCCGGCAGTCGTGATCCAGCCAGAACCTTTACGTGAATATTCTTTATCAACAGCGCGCTGCACGCCACCGATGGAAGAAGCAATGGTACCTAGCTTAGAAGTAACAATGTACTCACGGTAAGCAGGAAGTGCTACCGAAGCCAAGATGCCAATGATCGCGATAACGATCATTAATTCAATCAGGGTAAAACCTTTTTGTTGTGTTTTCATGGACTGCTCCAAAATTTTAAAGTTTTTGTAGTTACTAGAATTTCAAAAGGAATTTCAGTTTGAAATTATTTTTTTTGTAATAATTAACTTGCAGTGATCATGCCATAATTCAGAATAAATGAATTATAATCAAAGATCCTTTTGTAAGTGCGATAGAGCATACCCTATCGGGGAATTTAGCGTCTAGTTCTAAATGCTGGCTTTTTTATAACGGGCTAAAGATAGTATTTGTTTTGTGAACTAACTGACAAAAATTGTCAGTTAGTTACCCTAATTGCGATGGTGAAATGTATAGTTTATAGATTATTTTTTTTCAAAACCTATGATGTGACCAGTACTTGGATCAATTTTAATCAAGCGCTCCATGGATATTATTGGGTCAATATTAATCAGGTTACCTTGTTTGTAAGGGCTATTTAGACTTGGTATTTGGTTGGCGTAGTTGTCATAGGCTTCAAAATTTTGAGGGTTAAGCTCTTTTCTTTGAGAATCATCTTCAAATACATAGAATAACTCTCTTGATTGCAGCTCTTTTGTTTTGGTATTGATCTGCTCGCCGATTTCGCTATTAGCAAATATAGTGATGAAGTTATTATATACAAAAGCTATGGCTACGGGTCTTGTATGATGAATAGTCCAAGTGCCATAAATCAACGCGGCTATTTGTATTAAAGCGATTATTGATAAATCAAATTTCAAGCTACTTTTTTTCGGGTTGAAGACGATTAGGGTTAATAGTGGCCCTAAGATGAGGTCGATACCCACAATCATCATAATCGCTTTCCAGCCATTACCCGTATCAAATAAAATGCCTGGGTACCAAAGCTGCGTAATACAGGCGAGTAAAATAAAAAAGATCACTAGGCTAATGGCCATGTGAGTCGCAAACGCTTGATAGCGATTATATTCTGAGAGTTCTTTTTTTAATAACATGCTCATTTCCGTTTTAAAGGTTTATTGTTTTGTAAAAAAGAGTGGGTAGGTAGGTATATATGGGTTGAGCCTTTGGGATCAAAGGCTCTGGAAAATCGAAAACTGAATTATTAAACCAAGCGCATCGATAAATCAACCGCGGTACAGTCTTTGGTCAAGGCACCAATCGAAATATAATCTACACCCGTTTCGGCATAGGCGCGTAATGTCTTAGTCGTAATGCCACCGGATGCTTCAAGCTTTGCACACTGGCCGCTTTGAGTATTATTAAAAGTTTTGTTCAGTTTCACAGCTGCAACCATGAGCTCAGGGCTGAAGTTATCGAGCATAATAATGTCGGCACCGGCTTTTAGTGCGGTGGTGAGCTCTGCTATAGATTCAACTTCAACTTCGACTTTTTTACCCGGTGCAATTTGGTGCGCTTGTTCGACGGCTTGTTCAATACCACCACAGGCGTGAATGTGATTTTCTTTAATTAGAAACGCATCAAATAAACCGATTCTGTGGTTATGGCAGCCAGCAATGAGGCTGACGGCGTATTTTTGCCCAATCCGTAAACCCGGTAAGGTTTTACGGGTATCGAGTAACTTAACCCCAGTGCCAGCTACTATCTGTGCATAGTGGCTGCACAAGGTTGCGGTGGCCGATAGGGTTTGTAAAAAGTTTAGGGCCGCGCGCTCACCGGTTAATAGGGAGCGGGCAGAGCCGGTTAGTTCGAATAATACTTGGTTAGGGCGCACCCATTGGCCATCACTTACTTTCCAATCAACCGATACGCTAGGGTCGAGCTGTCTGAACACTTCGTTCACCCAAGTCGAGCCTGCGATGATGGCGCGGTCACGACTGATAATACGTGCTTTGGCTTGATTTTCCGCTGGAATCAATTGCGCGGTGATATCGCCGTTGGCTAATAGATTACCCGCTGAATCTGTGCCTATATCTTCTAATAGCGCTTGTTTAACGGTATTGCGGATGTCGTTTTCAAAAGGTGTTAAATCAAGCGCCATGGTTGCAGTCTCTAAATGTTCAATGAATCTTATAGGGTGTAATGTATGGGTTAATCTTTTGCCGCTTTTGTTAGCTTAAATACTACTGGGCTTAGCAGTAATAGCGCTATCAAGTTTGGAATGGCCATTAGGGCGTTCAAGGTATCAGCTACTAACCACGCTAGATCCAGCTCGAACGTTGCACCGATGGGAATCGCGAGCACCCAAACAATACGGAAGATAATAATGGATTTTACACCGAACAGGTATTCAGCGCACTTCTCACCGTAAAAAGACCAGCCTAATAAGGTCGTGAAGGCAAAAATAATCAAACCAAATGTCACTATGAACTGGCCAAAATCCGGTAAACCTTGGCTGAATGCCATGGAGGTTAACGTCGCTCCAGACTCTCCTGATTGCCAAGCCCCAGAGGTGACAATGACTAGGCCTGTAATAGTACAAATTATGAGGGTATCGATAAACGTACCTAACATGGCAATGGTGCCTTGCTGAACCGGGTTATTCGTTTGTGCGGCGGCATGAGCAATCGGTGCACTGCCTAGGCCCGCTTCGTTAGAAAAAACACCACGAGCAATACCAAAACGAATAGCTGCCCATACGGTAGCACCAGCAAAACCGCCAACCGCAGATGTTGGGGTAAAAGCATGGGTTAAAATAGTACTAATAGCGTCGGGAATGCGGTCAAAGTAGATAATTAATAAGACTAAGCCGGCAATGATGTAAGTAATGGCCATAAAAGGAACGAGTTTACCCGCGACGGTTGCGATGCGTTTTATGCCACCGAGTAAGACCAGTGCCGCAAGGATCGCCATAATAATACCCGTGACTAGCTCAGGCACTTGAAAAGTATTGTGCATAACATCGGCGACGGAATTCGCTTGTACGCCATTGCCAATTCCAAATCCTGCAAACATACCGAAAAAGGCAAAAGCCATTGCCATCCACTTCCAGTTCTCGCCAAGACCGTTTTTAATGTAGTACATAGGGCCACCAACGAAGTTGCCATTCTCATCCTGTTCGCGGTAATGCACTGCCAATACGGCTTCGGCGTATTTCGTCGCCATACCGACTAGGGCAATGATCCACATCCAAAATAACGCCCCAGGGCCACCCATAGCAATCGCGGTGGCGACCCCTGCAATGTTACCGGTTCCTATGGTCGCAGAAAGCGAGGTCATTAATGCGTTAAACCCTGTAATGTCCCCTTCACCTTTGGCATGGCGGCCAGACCATAAAAGTGAGAAGCCTTTTTTGATATTGAGTAGGGGATACGCTTTTAAGCCTAACGTAAGAAAGATTCCGGTGATCGCAATCAATAACAGCATAGGTGCGCCCCATGCCCAGCCATTAATGGTATTGATAAAGTCGACCATGCAGTCTTCCTTTTAGAGATTAGTTAATTGAATCTTGCCACTATACTCGGCTGATTGTATGAGTCAAAATCA
>CAXIBC010000159.1:0-4525 GCA_964022115.1 uncultured Oleispira sp.
CCGAAGGGTTCAACCTATTTTAAACCTAAAAATATTGGCGCTCTTGAAGTGACCAGTAAAGGTGACTTTTATTTATTAATCATCATGAAGCTGCCTATGTACGCTGCACTAGCCTTGCTTAACTGGAAGCTATCGCCAGCAGGTGTTGAAATGTATGGTGAAATGATCACCAACTTGGCTTATGTCGGTCTTGTGCTGTTATTCATCTATGAGATCAAGCATGTTTGGGCGGTCAATAAAAATATCTTTAAAGAGCCTGTACCTGAACTACACCGTTATAAGTTCAAGCAAGTTGCGGTTTTAAATGTATTGTACTTCGCAACCTTTGGTTCAGAGTTAGCCGTAGTTTCAATGTTGCCATTGTTTTTTGCAGAAACCTTCGAGTTGAGCCCAATTTATGCGGGTATGGTGGCTTCCGCTTATGCCTTTATGAATCTAATGTCGCGTCCAGGTGGTGGTTGGATTTCGGATCGATTTGGTCGTAAACCGACCTTATTGATTCTGACAGCTGGATTGGCGGTTGGTTATTTCGCTATGGCGCTTGTTGATGCGAGCTGGCCTTTATGGTTGGCCGTAGTGACTGTAATGGCTTGTTCGTTCTTTGTACAAGCGGGTGAAGGTGCGGTATTTGCGGTAGTGCCACTTATTAAGCGTCGCTTAACGGGCCAGATTGCCGGTATGACAGGGGCTTATGGTAATGTGGGGGCGGTAACGTACTTAACCGTATTATCGTTTGTTGATTACTCTACCTTCTTTACTGTGATTGCAGTCACGGCGATTGTTGGCTTCATTGTATTATTGATGATGGAAGAGCCGGGTGGTCAGATTGCGGAAGTGATGGAAGATGGTTCGGTACAGATGATTGATGTTTCTTAACCTAGAATAGGATTACAAGGAAACAAGGTCAAAATGAAAAAGCGCTAGTAGGCAACTACTAGCGCTTTTTTTGTGCCTATTGATATTGCTGGTTTTGTTGCTCTTGCTGGGCATGCTGGAAGGGTAATTAATAACTAAGACACTTCCGGTCTTACGCCATCCAAAGGTTTAATCACTAATACATCACAGGATACTCGATCAACAATTCTTTCGGCGGTATTACCTAATAACACCCCAGATAACCCTTCCCGTGCAATGCTGCCAATAACAACAAGATCCGCCTCTATTTCTTTCGACATGGTCTCGATAACGTCATCTGGGTCACCTTCAATAATATGAATGTGGTCATCATCAATGCTGTATTTGTTGGCGTATTTTTCACAGGCCGTTCTGTGTTGTTGGGTAATGTATTTTTGAATGTCGTCGGGTGCTGTCACCTCTGGCACCATAGCAAAGGCTAAGGCGACCATTGGGTAGGAGTTAATTAAATGTAAATCGGTAGCGAAATGATCGGATAAATGCTCGGCAAAATCGAGAATGTTTTCGTTGATTAAGCGATGTTTCTCTTCGTGAGAGGTTGCATCAATAGACGCAAGGATTCGATTATTAAGCCAAGGTTTAGAAGATTTTACCAATAATACGGGAGCGGGGCAGTGGCGTAACATGTTCCAATCGCTGTGGGTGAATATGCGATCGACAATGCCGTGATGTGCTTCTGTGCCTTTAATCACTAAATCAAAATTTGTGCTATTCATCGAGACCATGACAGCATCGTGCAAATTTTTCTGCCAATGAACTTCGGTCGAAATTTCGATATCCTGTTTTTTCGCCTCGTTCGCGAAGCTTTCTAACCATAGCTCGCAGTTTTTGATCAAGGCCGACTTGATTTTGTGTTTGGTTTCTACTTCCAAAGAGGAATTTTCTTCGCAGTAGCTTTCAAAGCAGCTCCCTAAAATAGTAATGTCTGCTTTAACGGCAGTAGCAAGTGTTATCGCACGGTCAAAGGCATGCTGTTCAGGGTGATCACTGTCTAAGACAACTAGTATGTGGTTTATGTCTAGCATGTTCAGCTCCTCTAAAAGAAAGTGATAGGATATTTTATGCCCGCTACCACCTATATCAATAGTTTAGGCCTTTATTAGCGTGATAAAAGCTTTTGCAGCGTTAGACAGGGTCCGTCCTTGCAAATAAAGTAAACCCAAGGGGCGTATTAGCTTCACTTCATCCAATTTTAAGGTAATTAAGCTAGGATCTTCTGTATTCTCTAGCATGGACGCGGGCAATAAGCTCCAGCCAAGACCTACCGATACTAGCATTTTTATCGTTTCTAAATAGTTGGTGGGCATAGGGGCATTTAAAACCAAGTTCTGTTGCTTAAACTTCTCGGCGATGAGTTTAAAGGTAAAGGTATTGGCTTCGGGTAAAATGGCGGCATACTGGCTCAGGTCTTTAAGCATCACCTTATCGAGTTGACTTAAAGGGTGCTCCCGAGCACAGACAAAATACATCTCGTCTTGCCATAAAACCTCACTGATAATCCCTTCGGGTAGGTTGTCATGATTGGATGTTTCAAGGGTCGTTAATGCCAGTTCTACTTGCCGCTTGGCAATGGCTTGATAAGCTGATTCAGACCCCATAAACCTTAAATTCAAATCGGCTTGGGGGAATTGGCTAACAAAGGACTTTAAATAGGGTGGCAGCCTGTGTAAACCAATGTGGTGACTGGTACCAAGGTTGAGTCGGCCTTCTACCTGATGGTTCAAATTGCGCATGGAAAGCTGAGTATCACTGACTAGTTGTATTATTTCCCTCGCTTTAGGCAATAAAGAGTGCCCCGTATTGGTTAAGCTTAAACTGCGGTTATGGCGGTCAAAGAGGGGGCTATTTAACTGTTCTTCTAAACTTTTAATGCGTTTGCTGATGGCGGGCTGAGTAAGGTGCAGTTGTTCAGCGGCTAAGGAAAATGATTTCAGCTGCGCGACGCTAATAAAGGCGGTCAGTGCCTGAATGTCCATAAGGTGCTCCCCATCAAACGAATACGGGCTAATTGTTAGTTTGTATTCCAAATAGTAATACAAATTATGAAAAATATGAATTGGAGTTATTTATTATTATTTCGTATGATGACTCCATACCCGAAGTAAAACGATAATGAATACTTCGACATTAATCATACAGCTATGAGAGAGCGCTATGACAGGCAAGACACTTTATGACAAGTTGTGGGATTCACACTTAGTCAAGCAACGCGATGATGGCACGGCTTTAATCTACATCGACCGCCAGTTATTACACGAAGTAACCTCGCCACAAGCGTTTGAAGGTCTTCGCATCGCCGGCCGTAAGCCTTGGAAGCTAAGCGCAAACTTAGCGACCCCAGATCACAACGTACCGACGACGAAAACAGAGCGCACAGTGGGTATTGCCGGCATTCAAGATCCGGTCTCTAAAATCCAAGTACAAACCTTGGATGATAACTGTAATGAGTTTGGTATTACCCAGTTCGATATGATGGACAAGCGCCAAGGTATCGTTCACGTTGTTGGCCCAGAGCAAGGCGCAACCTTGCCAGGCATGACGGTTGTTTGTGGTGACTCCCATACCGCAACTCACGGTGCCTTCGCTGCATTAGCCCACGGCATTGGTACCTCTGAGGTTGAACACGTATTAGCGACTCAGTGCTTGATTCAGCGCAAGATGAAAAACCTATTGATTAAGGTTGAAGGCACATTAGGCGAAGGCATTACCGGTAAAGATGTGGTATTGCACGTAATTGGTGTCATCGGTACTGCTGGCGGTAACGGTTGTGCCATGGAATTTGGTGGCAGCGCGATTCGCAGCATGAGCATGGAAGGTCGTATGACCATGTGCAACATGGCGATCGAAGCGGGCGCTCGAGTGGGTATGGTGGCGTTTGATCAAATTACCGCTGATTACGTGAAAGGTCGCGATTTCGCACCAAAAGGCGATCAGTGGGATATGGCTGTCGCCCAGTGGGCTGATTTGGTTTCTGATGACGATGCGGTTTTCGATAAGGTCGTTGAAATCAAAGCCGAAGACATCAAACCACAGGTTACTTGGGGTACGTCCCCAGAAATGGTCACCACAGTAGATGGTTTTGTGCCTCGCTTAGAAGATGCCAAAGATGATGTAGAGCGCAGTGGTTTTGAGCGAGCTTATCAATACATGGGTCTAGAGCCAGGCCAAGCGATTACCGATATTAACTTGGATCGTGTATTCATTGGATCTTGTACCAATAGCCGCATTGAAGATTTACGCGCCGCCGCAGCGGTTGCCAAAGGCAATAAAGTTGCTGACTCTGTGATGCAGGCCTTGGTAGTACCAGGTTCTGGCTTGGTTAAAGAGCAGGCGGAAAAAGAAGGTTTGGATAAAATCTTCATCGAAGCCGGCTTTGAATGGCGCGAGCCTGGTTGTTCTATGTGCTTAGCCATGAACGCCGATAAATTAGGTAATGGCGAGCATTGCGCTTCGACCTCTAACCGTAACTTCGAAGGTCGTCAGGGTTATGGTGGTCGTACGCACTTAGTCAGCCCAGCGATGGCCGCGGCCGCCGCGATTGCCGGTCACTTTGTTGATGTTCGTCAGTTTGAATTGGTTAAATAAAGGAGCGTTATAATGAAAGCATTTG
>CAXIBC010000160.1:0-4323 GCA_964022115.1 uncultured Oleispira sp.
AACGGGTTTCTACAGCTTACTTCTTAGGACGAACATACAGAACCAAGCTATGATCAACCAGATCATAACCGTGCTCTTCAGCGATTTCGTGCTGCAGACGTTCTATTTGTTCATTGGTAAATTCGATAACATCACCATTTTCCATATTCACCATATGGTCGTGATGATCACCACGAGCCAATTCAAATACTGAATGACCACTATCAAAGTTATGACGGGCTACCAGCTCTGCGCTTTCAAATTGAGTTAATACACGGTAAACCGTTGCCAGCCCCACATCTTCACCCGCTTCAATCAGGGCTTTATAGACATCTTCAGCGCTCATGTGACGGGCGTCAGAATTTTCTAAAATTTGTAGAATTTTCACTCTGGGTAGAGTTACTTTCAAACCTACTTTACGCAGTTCGGCGTTTTGATCTGACATCACTTCCTCGAATGTTTCGCAGCGGCTTACAGCAAATTACTTTATCAGGTATTATCAAGACTTCTTACGACAAAGCCAATAGCAAATACCATGCAATTTAGAATTCTTACTATTTTACTCAGTTTTATATTTATTTCAGCCTGTAGCATTCCCAAAGTGTACAAGCTCACCGTGCAACAAGGGAATATCGTCACTCAAGACATGATTGATGAGCTGAAAGTCGGCATGACTCAGCGCCAAGTCGCTTATGTTATGGGCACCCCACTCATTCGCTCACCTTATCAGCAAGACCGCTGGGATTACCTCTATACCTTAGAGCGTCGCGATAAGGTGGTAAAAAAATATCAGATTACGGTATTTTTTAGCGATGAGCTCTATACCCACTACGAAGGTGAAGTGCCTCAAGAAGAAAAGCCTGAAGTAGAGCAAGAAGTGATCGAAGAGAAGAAAGAAAATAATTTACTTAACATTCCTAGCGAATAATCCTGTATCAGAATGGGCTATGAATGCTAAGTAACTAGCCGCTAAAGTCTTATTTAGCGGCTTTAGCTGCGCGATTAACCCGTGCCGCTTTCGGATCGATTAATAGTGGCCGATAAATTTCAATGCGATCACCGGCTTTCAATAGCTCGGTATCTGGGCTGCGCACCGCTTTACCAAAAATCCCCAGTTTAGATTCCGCAATGTTCAGCTCTGGGAACTCCTTATCCAAGCCCGACATCTGGGCCCCTTGACGAACGGTAGTCCCTTCATCGACCATAAGGCTAATTAATTTTTGTTTATGCGCTAAACCATAAACCACTTCTATTTCAATTTGTTCACTCATTCTACTGCGTCCTATTCGTATACGTGTTTAGCGCGCTGTACAAAAGAATCTACCATAGTAGTAGCCATCTGCTTAAATACAGCACCTAAAGCAATACCCGCTAACTTATTATTCACTTCAAAATCCATATCAAACGTCACTTTGCACGCTTCATCCGATAAACGATCAAAGTGCCATACTCCGACAAAGCGGTTAAAAGGGCCATCCACTAAAGAAAGCTCCATACGCTCAGGAAATTGCAATGTATTACGCGTCGTGAACGTCTGATTCACCCCGACTTTTTGGATGGTCAAGCTGGCGACCAGCTCGTCATCCGTTTTTGATATTAATTCTGTCGCCGCACAACCGGGTAAAAATTGTGGATAACTCTCCACATCATTGACCAATGCGTACATCTGCTCTGCACTGTGCATAACAAGCGCACTGCGAGTAATCGAAGTCATTCTATCTACAACCCTTAATTAAAAAGACCTAAGCCATTTAGAAAAATCACAGCGATGGCCGCTGGCGAGACATAGCGCAAGATAAAACGCCAAAGCTTAAATAGTACTTCATTTTCGATATTGGCTTCTTTTTTCACCATATCGCTAGAAGCAAACCAGCCAACAAATACCGCAATCAATAAACCACCTAATGGCAACATGATACTGGCGGTTAAGAAATCTAAGGTATCAAAAAAGGTTTTGCCTTTAATTTCGTAACCCACAAGTGCGGTATTAACGTACTCAGCTTGTAAAGCGTCGATATTGGCGAATAAGTAAAAAGCGACATGGGCTTTCTCTTGCAGATCATCGACTAGCGACAACTCGCTAACAAAGATAAATGCTTGATAATTGGACCATTCATTAAACGATAATACCGTGCCTAAACCGATCAGCCATGCAACCGCACAAACGACCGAGGTAGCCATTACTCGGCTAATGCCTTTTTCTACCGCCCAAGCCACAGCGGGCTCAGCAATCGAAATGGCTGAACTCCAAGCCGCAATCGCCACTAAAACGAAGAATACCGTACCAAAGAACTCACCAGCGGCCATGCTACCAAAAGCCAAAGGCAAAGTTTGAAACATCAACCCCGGGCCCGCAGATGGCTCTAAGCCATTACTGAAGACAATGGCAAAAATCACCATACCAGCGATTAAAGCAACAAGAGTATCTAACACCCCGACCCAAATAATGGTTTTACCCAGAGATTGCTTTTGTGGCATGTAAGCACCATACGCCATGATCGCGCCCATACCTAAACTCAAGGTAAAAAAGGCGTGCCCTAAAGCAACCACAAAACTTTCCGCAGTTAACTTAGAAAAATCAAACTGAAATAAAAACTCTAAGCCTTGGCCAAAACCTGGTGTGGTTAAGCTATAACCGAATAAGATCAATAACAGCACAAATAAAGAGGGCATTAAAATATTAAGCGCAGACTCTAAGCCTTTTTTCACCCCGCGGGCGATAACGATCCCAGTTAAGACCATAAATACCGTGTGCCAAAGGGTAAGGCCTACAGGATCTGATACTAGGTTACCAAAAGTCTCGCCGGCAAATGCGGCATCAGAGCCTACAAAATCCCCCGCCCCTAGCTTCAAGATATAAGCCAACGACCAACCAGCAATCACGCTATAAAAGGATAAAATAAAGAAACCGGATATCGCCCCCATCCAGCCTATTCCGTGAAAGAACTTGGGTGCTCCGGCATCTTCGGTCATTTTGGCCATCGCATTAATAGGGCTCATACGGGTTTTACGACCCAATAAAACCTCCGCTAGCATCACAGGAATACCGGCGGCAAAAATACAGGCTAAATACACTAAAACAAACGCACCACCACCGTTTTCCCCAGTAATATAGGGAAACTTCCATAAATTACCAAGACCAACGGCAGAGCCCGTTGCTGCGAGAATAAAGGTCCAGCGACCTGCCCAAATACCGTGCATACCGCGTTTTTGATCCGACATATTCTGATCTCGTGCAACTAAAGGGAATAAAATTAACCCCTATTGTCTAAAATTTCGGCCAAAGCCACAAGAGCCGTGCTTTTTATAGTTTCATAGCGCTATAATGCCGCCATGGTTAAAAAGAAAAAATCTGGTAACAGTGGCAATACAATTGCTCTAAACAAAAAAGCACGTCACGACTTTCACCTCTCAGACAAACTTGAGTGTGGTGTCGCCCTGACCGGCTGGGAAGTAAAAGCCCTGCGCGCCGGAAAGTGCCAGCTCGTTGACTCCTACGTATTCATTCGTGAAGGTGAAGCATGGTTATATGGCTGTTTAATAACACCCCTAGCAACCGCTGCGGCTTACGTTGTAACCGAGCCAAAGCGCGACCGCAAACTACTATTGCACAAACGCCAAATTGAAAAGCTAGAACAGCAAATCAATGCCAAAGGTTATACCTGTGTCTGTACTGCGCTCTATTGGAAAGGGCACGTCGTAAAAGTTGAAATTGCGCTAGCGAAAGGTAAGCAAGACCACGACAAGCGTAATGCCGATAAAGATAAAGACTGGGCTAAACAGAAAGAACGCACCATGAAGCACTCAGTACGTTAAGAAGTTAAATTCAACCTGCATATATTTAATAATTATATGCAGGTTGAAATAGTAAATAGAGACCATATCGAGTAAACTAGAGAAACCTAAGAAATGATTCTTCTTTATGGTGATGTAATTTCGTGAGAGTTATAGTCTCGTAAAGAGTATCAGTGACAAACAGAATTCGGGGGCGCTCTGGATTCGACGTTGGTTACAAAGCTAAAGGTGCATGTCGAGAGGGTATGATAATCTCGTAAATAAATGTCATACAAAATTATAGTCGCAAACGACGAAAACTACGCACTAGCAGCTTAGGCTGCTTACCTTTGAAGATGGTTGCCTATTACCATCGGATAAGGGCACGCAAAATAGGATCGACTGGCGGCTTCGCTCGTAGCTTAAGGTCTAAAACTAATCGAGCTCGCCCCGAACTCCCTGCCTCTTGGGCCGTGACGGGTTAACTTAATAAAGTGGCTAAACATGTGAAGATCAGTTAGTGGCGGATTGACGGACGTGGGTTCAATTCCCACCGCCTCCACCATACAA
>CAXIBC010000161.1:0-4286 GCA_964022115.1 uncultured Oleispira sp.
ACCTATATTCCTATCGGACAGGTGCACGCCCTTGAAAACCCAGGGGTATTACCACTAGAGATGATTGAAGTGCAATCTGGTTCGTATTTAGGTGAAGATGATATCGTGCGCTTTGAAGATAAGTACGGTCGCGCTTAGGCTAATAAAAACCTAGCAGCATAAAGTTAGCGCCATAAAATAGCACCATAAAAAAGCCCGCGGTTAAGCGGGCCTTTCTCTTTTTATAACAATAAGCTTTAAGCTTGATAACCTTCAGGGTTAAGGCTTTGCCACTTCCAGCTATCTCGTACCATATCTTCTAGGCTCATAAGCGCTTGCCAATCTAGCTCTTCTCGGGCTCGAGTTGCATCCGCATAACATGCTGCCACATCCCCAGGGCGACGAGCAACCAGTTTATACGGCACGGCGACATCATTAACCGCCGCAAAAGCGTTCACCATTTCCAATACGCTAATGCCATTCCCTGTTCCTAGGTTGTAAGCTTGTACGCCATCGATACCTTTTTCAGAGAGCATTTTTTGCACGGCTTTAACGTGCCCGCGGGCTAGGTCAACGACGTGTATGTAGTCTCTCACGCCCGTACCATCGACGGTATCGTAGTCGTCACCAAATATGGCGAGTTCTGCGCGGCGGCCCACGGCGGTTTGAGTGATAAAAGGCATTAGATTATTCGGCGTATCGCTTGGGTCTTCGCCGATTTGCCCGGATTCGTGGGCACCTACTGGGTTAAAATAACGCAGTAGGGCGACAGACCATGGATTAGCGCAGTTATTCAGCTTATCCGCTGCCGGTAAATCCCTAAGCATGTCTTCGATAATAAGCTTTGAGCGACCATACGGATTGGTCGCTGATAGTGGCATATCTTCGGTCAGTGGCAGTTTTTCTGGGTCGCCATAAACCGTTGCACTAGAGCTGAAAACTAGGTTTTTGCTATTGGCTTTTGCCATAGCTTGACACAAAACTAGGGTGCTATTGATATTGTTATCGTAATACTCAAGCGGCATAGCACAAGATTCACCCACCGCTTTAAGGCCAGCAAAATGTATCGTCGCCTGAATGTCGTTATTGGCGAACACATCGGCCATTAATGCCGCATCACGGACATCACCTTTAACAAAGGTGATGTTTTTTCCTGTGATTGCCTCTACGCGTTTTAACGACGCTTCACTAGAGTTAACTAGATTATCAACGACTAATACTTGAAAGCCTGCTTGTAATAGCTCTATGCAGGTATGAGAACCAATGTAGCCTGCACCGCCTGTGACTAATATACATTTATTTTCCAAGAAACTTACTCCTTGCAAGAAACTTATTCCTTTGAAGAAGCTTACTCCAGCTTCTTCTTTAGGTTTGCCATATTCAAACTAGGCCTGATTCGCCAGTAGTTTTTCTACCCGTGCGATATCATCCGGGGTATCCACGCCGTGTCCTGGTGGGGTATTGGTCACCCCCATGTGGATCTTCTCACCGTACCAAAGTGCGCGTAGCTGTTCTAAGCATTCTGCTTGTTCGATAGGGCATTGCGACATGCGAGTATATTTCTGTAAAAAAGACACTCGATAGCCGTACATGCCAATATGACGATAGACCGGCATGATGTCTGTGATCTTATCTTGGCCGTGTTTATATAACTCGCGATCCCAAGGAATAGCCGCGCGACTAAAGTACATAGCAAAACCACGGCCGTCTAAAACCACCTTCACCACATTCGGGTCAAAAGCATCTTCCGCATTTTCAATGGCGGTGCAAATCGAGCTCATGCCAGCTTCTGGGTTGAGTAATAAACCTTGCGCGGTTTGTTCGATTAAGGCTTTGGGTACTAGGGGTTCGTCACCTTGCAGGTTCACCAAGACGTCGTCTTTATCCCAGCCTTTGATCTCAGCGACTTCGGCAATACGCTCAGTACCATTCTCATGATCTGGATTGGTCATGACGACATCAGCGCCAAAAGCGGTTGCCACATCGAAAATGCGCTGATCGTCAGTCGCGATCACTATGTCTTTCACTCCCGTCTCTAGGGCGCGTTCATAGGTATGCTGGATCATAGGTTTACCACTGAGTTCAATCAGTGGCTTTCCTGGCAGGCGGCTACTGGAATAGCGCGCTGGAATTACAATTTTATAATTAGCCATAGGTTTAATACTTACTCTATATCTTTTTTGTAAATGAAGCTTTCAGGGGTTACACCTTGTAAAAATCGCGATACCAGAGGGCGAACTTCTCTATGCCTTCTTTAAGTGGTGTATTCGGTGCGAAATCGACATCTTCAATCAAGTCATCAACGTTGGCATACGTTGCTTTCACATCGCCGGCTTGCATTTCCATATAATTTTTATTCGCTTCAACTCCTAATACCTCTTCGATGGTTTCAATAAACTCACCCAGCTGTACGGTATTATGATTACCAATATTGTAGATTTTATACGGCGCAGAGCTGCGGCTAGTATCGCCAGTCTCGGGCGTCCAATCATCCCCAGCGCCGGTTGGCAGCTTATGGGTGATGCGGGTTACACCTTCAACAATATCGTCAATGTAGGTGAAATCACGCTGCATCTTGCCGTGGTTATAGACATCGATAGTATCGCCAGCCAAAATCTTTTTACTAAAGCTGAAATACGCCATGTCTGGACGACCCCAAGGGCCATAGACGGTGAAGAATCTTAAACCCGTTGTTGGGATTCCATATAAGTGGCTATAGGTATGGGCCATGAGCTCATTGGACTTTTTAGTCGCCGCGTATAAAGAAACCGGGTGGTCGACACGGTCACTGGTGCTATAAGGAATCTTGCTATTTAGGCCATAGACCGAGCTAGAAGAGGCGTAAACCAAGTGTTCAACTTTGTTATGGCGACAGCCTTCAAGAATATTAACAAAACCAATGAGGTTGCTATCAACATACGCGTGTGGGTTTTCTATCGAATAACGAACCCCAGCTTGTGCGGCTAAGTGGACGACGCGATCAAATTTTTGCTCAGCGAATAAGGCCTCAATCGCAGGGCGGTCGGCTAGGTCCATCTTAATGAACTCAAAACCTTCTAGTTTGTTTAGCCACTCTAGGCGGCCATGTTTCAGGGCAACATCGTAATAATCATTTAGGTTGTCGATTCCTACAACTTGATGACCCTGCTCAATAAACTGCTTGCTGGTAAATGAACCGATGAATCCAGCGGCCCCTGTAACTAATATTTTCATGGGTTGTCCTTATTTTTTCTCAGCATTTATTGGCTATTATTTTAACCGTTTTGAGTTTCTTCAAATTCAGGCAGCATGGCCTTGATGTAAGCTTCTGCTAAAGGCATGCGGCTGCCTAATACAATGTCGGCCACTTCTCGGGCTACGCCCTTACCGCCAGGTACATCGGTAATAAGATCTGAGTGTTCTTTTACTAGCCAAAAACCATCGGCTGGGGTGATGCTTAAGCCTATGCGCTTCATCACTTTAAGATCGATAACATCATCACCAACATAGCAGACTTCACTCGGTTCAATCCAAAGCTCATCCATTAAGCGGCTTAGGGTTTGCCACTTATCACTGCAGCCAGGATAAAAGTGGGGGATACCTAGATCATTAATGCGCTTATGCAGTGGCGCACTGTCTTTAGCAGAAATGACCGCAGTAATGATGTCGTATTCATTTAATAGCTTGATACCTACACCGTCTTTAACGTTGAAGTGTTTCACTTCTTCGCCATTAGCACTGTAGCTTAAGGTGCCATCGGTCAATACGCCATCCACATCAAATACAACGAGCTTGATATTGCGGGCTTTTTCTTTGATTGAATTAGGTAGGTGCACCATGGGCATCTCATTTAACTATATGAACCTCCATTGTAAAGCAATATGATGGTCCCGAAAATTATTAAAGCTGTTATAATGACCATGTTTTGTAATAAAAGAGGGAAGTTGTATGATCGATGCTGCTAATGATCGTAAGTATGGGTACGCGGGTTTAATTCCTTTGGCCGTCGGTTTTGCAGGAGCTTTGTTTGCGGTATCAGGTTCAGTAGATGTTTTTCTGACCTATTCGCTATTAGTTTTAGTATTCTTAACCGGTAGTTGCTGGGGTGCATTGCGTACCAAGAAGAAAAAAGCCGAGGATTGGCAATTAGGTTTTACTATCGCCATTTTCCTTTGGGGTTGGTTTGCTTATTATTTACCACAAAACATTTCAGTTTTGATGCTGCTGGTTGGTTTCTGGATGCTTAGGTTTCTAGAGTCGGACAAGGTATTTGGCAAGGTCTATACCGAGGAATATCACAATATCCGTCGCAAGCTAACTTGGGTAGT
>CAXIBC010000162.1:0-4227 GCA_964022115.1 uncultured Oleispira sp.
ACGCGTTCGGCTTCGATTTCATCATTCTTACATTTAAGAATTTTAATCGGGTCGCCGTAGCCTTTATCTGACCACAGTTTTTTGATTAATTCGTGCGGGTTATTATCAATTACCTTGTTGGCGGCGTTTAGAATCAAACCAGTAGAGCGATAGTTTTGTTCTAGTTTAACCAGCTTCAAATGCGGGTAATCGACTTTCAATAAATTCAGGTTTTCTGGTCGAGCCCCACGCCAAGCGTAAATCGATTGGTCATCGTCTCCTACTACGGTTAAACCATTACGGTTGCCCAGCAGCATTTTTACCAGTTCGTATTGGCTGGTATTGGTATCTTGATATTCATCCACCAGTAAGTAGCGAATTTTACTCTGCCAGCGTGTTAATACCTCGGGGTGGTTTTTAAATAACATGGTCGGGACCCAAATAAGGTCGTCGAAATCCACCGCGTTGTAGGCTTTCAGTGTGCGCTGATAAACCGAATAGCATTGAGCGATCATCATTTCTTGCGGATTTTCCGCTTTGTTGATGGCTTGCTCTGGGTCTAGCATGTCGTTTTTAAGGTTCGAGATGGCGCTTTGCACCATGTCTAATGCGTCATCATCTTGGTCATGATCACGCATCATAATATCTTTAAGAATATTCTTGGCATCATCTTGGTCGATGATGGAAAAGCCGGTTCTATAACCAGCGGCCTTGTATTCCGAACGAATGATATTTAAGCCGAGGTTGTGAAAGGTCGATACGGTTAAGCCTCGCCCTTGGCCACCTTGTAATAGCTGGCTTACCCGTTCTTTCATCTCGCGCGAGGCTTTATTGGTAAAGGTTACCGCGGCTATGTGGTGCGCTTTGATACCACAACTTTCGATCAGGTAGGCGATTTTACGGGTGATCACACTGGTTTTACCCGAGCCTGCACCAGCAAGTACCAATAAAGGCCCATCTATGTATTTAGCGGCTTCTTTTTGCCTAGGGTTTAGATGACTTAAGTCGACCACAAATATTCCTCTCTCATTCAGGTCGCTATTCTAACAACGATAGCGAAATTTGATAGAGAGAGTCTCAAAGGGCAGAGATAATTTTTCTCTTGTTAGAAGCTTCGGCTTGTTTCGAGTTATTTAGAATTTTACCTAAGGCGATCAGGCTAAGTGTGATGAAGGCTAGTAAGGCCGCTTTCGCCATCATCGTCAGCTCTGGGCTAAATAATAGTATCAGGTTGGCAGCGGCGATTATGCTAAACAGCGTCAGCATGGGCATGATGGGATAAGGTTGACGTGGACTATCGAGTTTTTGATAGTGGTTGGCTGAGAACTTCACTCTAGGATATTTCAGGGCTACGTCCGCAGGTCGCCAGCCGGTGGGTTTGAACCAGATTTTAAACTTATCCCAGGTATTAACAGCCAGTACGGCATCTTGCCACATCGCATGCAGCCATTCGAAATGTGCGGATACCGGGTTGTAGTTGGAATAGCGTTTGCGTACGCCAAAAATAACCGGATTAACTTCTTTTTGGTAAGTGCCAAACATGCGGTCGAAGATCATGAATATACCACCGTAGTTTTTATCGAGGTATTCATCGTTCATTCCATGGTGAACTCTGTGTGCAGAAGGGGTGCTTAAAATGCCTTCAATCAGTGGGATTTTATTGATGGCTTTGGTATGCAGCCAAAAACCGTAGAACTTATTAATTAATAAATGGGCAAAAAACATTTCAACCGAAAAGCCGATAAAGGCCATAGTGATGTACAGCGGCCAAAACATGAGGTCTTGCAATGCACCTTGGCGTAGGCCGGTACTGAGATTGAATTCTTCTGAGTGATGGTGGGGTACATGGCCAGCCCAAAGTAGGTTGATTTCATGGGAGTAGCGGTGCGCCCAATACCAGATAAAGTCAAAGATGATCAGAGCCGCAATCCAAGTGGCCCAGTGGCTGTCGGGTAGTTGGCTGATGGCGAAATGCTCGCTGATCCAGATATAGGCCATGGCAAAAGCGGCTTTGCTGAAAACTTCGGTGCTGGTGGTAAATAACCCACAAGCCAAGCCGCTTAAGCTATTGCGCAGGTTATAGAGTTTTAAGTCTTTGAGGTGGGAATACAGGGCTTCGATAAAAATTAATATAAAGAAAGTAGGAATAGCGTATAGAAGGTACTCGTTGTTCATGGCGGGCTCAGTATTATATTTTTTATTATCAGTTCATAATTCATCAGTGGTAAGTTATTGTCAAACTTGTCGATATCGCTCTAGTTTTCGGTAACTCAACGCTTCCATAATATGCCCAGTTTTAATATCGATACTGCCTTCTAAATCGGCAATGGTGCGAGATATTTTTAATACGCGATGATAAGCCCGGGCACTTAAATCGAGCTTCTCGATCGCGAGTCTTAATAAGTTTTCATCATCCTTTGATAGCTGACAAAAAGCTTCTATTTGCGCATTACTGAGCTGGCCATTAGCACAGTGCTGGCGCAAGGTTTGAATCTTCCACGCTTTTAATACACGCCCTTGTACCTGAGCACTATCTTCTTGTGGGTTTTGATTGGGTCCTTGCAGTTCGGTGATGGCAATCGGTGGTACTTCGACTTGTAAATCAATACGGTCTAATAAAGGCCCAGACGCTTGCCCTTGGTAACGTTTTATTTGCTCCTCTGTGCAGGTGCACTTGCTAGAAGCATCACCATAATAGCCACAAGGGCAAGGGTTCATTGCGGCTACCAGTTGAAAGCGGGCTGGATATGTCACTTGACGGCTTGAGCGAGCAATGCAAATTTTTCCGCTCTCTAAAGGCTCGCGCAACACATCTAAGACCTTGCGGCTGAATTCAGGCAGCTCATCTAAAAATAAAATACCTCCATGGGCTAAGGAAATTTCACCGGGCCTAGGTTTACCTCCTCCACCCACTAATGAGATGCCTGATGCAGTATGGTGCGGGCTTCGAAAGGGCCTTTGGCGCCAGCGCTTTAGCCAGCCATCTTGCTGTAAGCTAATGGAATAAATCGCTGCACTTTCGAGGGCTTCGGCTTCCGACATAGGGGGTAATATTCCGGGCAAGCGACTCGCGAGCATGGTTTTTCCCGTGCCGGGTGGGCCAATGAATAATAGGTTGTGTTTGCCGGCAGCGGTAATTTCTAACGCGCGCTTAGCTTGAGCTTGACCCCTGACTTCATTGAGATCAGCGTGCTGGGTGATGACTTCTGGAGGCTCTAAATTGTCTACATCTTCAAGATTAGTCTGGCCATATAGGTAAGCACAAACTTCTAATAAACTGCGCGCACTTTTTTGCTGTGCCCCTTGGCATAAGGAGGCTTCTTCCGCATTGGCGGGAGCAATTATTAAGATACGCTTAGCGTGCTGGCATTGTATCGCGCCACTTAATACCCCACGCACTGGCCTTAGTTCACCACTGAGCGCCAGTTCGCCGATGAATTCGTGCTGATCAAATAAGGTTGCAGGAATTATTTCTGCCGCTGCTAATATGCCTAACGCTATGGCTAGATCATAGCGACCGCCTTCTTTTGGTAAGTCAGCGGGAGCGAGATTAACGGTGATTTTTTTGGCTGGGAATAAATAATTGCTATTTAAAATAGCACTACGCACTCGGTCTTTGCTTTCTTTTACGGCGGCTTCAGGTAAACCAACAATATGCATTGTGGGTAGGCCGCTAGACAGGTGTACTTCTACCGTTACCTGTGGGGCTTGTATGCCTACTTGAGCACGGGTACGGACAATGGCTAATGACATGCATTCTTTCCATAGAATTGTATTTCATTAGCCAGTTTAGTTAACCAATCAAGCTTACGCCGTGGGGCGAAAGTCGTAACTTCTGTAAGGAAGGTTTAATCTTTTGGTTCGACTTCTTTAACTATCTCAGCGAGCTGCTGCTCTAAATGGGTTAAGCGCTCTTGAGTACGATTAAGCAACTCTGCTTGCACATCAAACTCTTCACGAGTGACCAAGTTTGCTTGCACTAATAGCTGTTGAAAATGGGCTTTTGCCATCATTTTCATTTCTTCGCTAAATGCTTGGCCGGGTAGCCCTTTTTCGCTTAAACCTTGCATCCACTTGTCGGCAAGGCCTTTAATTTGTGTAGGGTTAAGCATGGTGCCACCTTTTTGTTGGGTTAATCGATGTTGAAATCTGAGTATAAGTGAGGCAAAGCCAGATTACCTATTAATGAATAAGGGCATCCGATCTCAAGGATGAGATCGATGAGCATACAGGGATGTACTTGCTGCG
>CAXIBC010000163.1:0-4143 GCA_964022115.1 uncultured Oleispira sp.
AGCCATAGCGGTTGCCATCGCCGAATTTTACGGAGATGTTTTCAAACAATGGCTTGGCGCCAAATTGCATGGTGATATTAGCGGTTGAAATCAATGGATGACCCTTGAAAAAACTTACGTGGCTTAAGCGCTGGCTCTGAAAGCCCGCGACCTATAAAATTGAGGGCAAATTATACAGCCTTTGAACGAGTACTTAAATGGTCGACTCCAAAAAAGACAGTGCTCGAGAGAGCAAAACAGCACTAAAAGTCGCTGTAACCACATGCCCACGCTGCTTTGTCGATTTTTTATGCAATGCGGCTAATATTCAGCAATGTCAGTGTTGGGGGGTAGGGTTGGCTGAAAAAGAGTTTTTATACCTAAAGTCCCAAGGTTTTAGCGCAGCACAGACAGGGTGTTTATGTCGTAATTGTCTAGAAGAAATTAAAATAGTGGTGCAAAAAGAGGGGATTGAGAAAGGGGAAAAATAAAGCCTTTTGCCAAGTAGATTTGCTCATTGGAGTTAATTTTGCGAAAATGCACCCATAGAAAATACCCGATCAGAATACTCAGATTTACCCCCGCTTAAATTCAACGAATTTAAGCCTGCCTTTTAGTGAGCTCCTAATGTTAACTGTTACCCAAGCCCCTGAACTTTTCTCGTACCCAAGATATTGGGCCGAGTGCTACGGCACAGCACCATTTTTGCCAATGTCACGTGCAGAAATGGATGAACTTGGCTGGGATTCTTGTGACATTATCATTGTATGTGGGGATGCCTATGTCGATCACCCAAGCTTTGGCATGGCGATCATGGGCCGTCTATTAGAATCTCAGGGTTTCAGAGTAGGGCTTATTTGTCAGCCTGATTGGAATGATTTAGACGCTTTTAAAGCATTGGGTAAGCCGAATCTGTATTTTGCGGTCAGCGCGGGGAATATGGATTCCCTTATTAACAAGTACACCGCCGATCTTAAAGTCCGCAACGATGATGCTTATACACCTCATGGCGTCTCCGGTAAGCGTCCTGATCGTGCGGTGATTGTTTATAGTCAAAAATGTAAGCAAGCGTATAAAGACGTACCGCTTATGGTGGGAGGTATTGAAGCCAGTTTGCGTCGTATTGCCCAGTACGATTATTGGAGTGATGAAATTCGTCGCTCGGTATTAATTGACTCTGGTGCCGATATTTTATTATACGGCAACGCTGAACGTGCCATTGTTGAATTCAGTCATGAGCTTGCCTCAGGCAAAAACGTTAAAGAATTGCAGTACATTCGTGGCACTGCGGTTGTGCGTAATGAAACCCCTGCGGGTTGGACTGAGATTGACTCTACGCGCATCGATTGGCCTGGGCGTTTAGATGAAATCCCTAATCCTTATGAAATGAAGGATACCAAGAATCAGACCTGCGCCACCAATAAAAGCGATGGCGAAGAGGGCATGGAAGAGCATGAGAGTGTCGTTAAGATCGTGCCTATGCCATTGCACCGGAAGTTAGATATAGACCACTCAAAGGCGGTTATTCGCCTGCCTTCGTTTGAGAAAGTCCGTGCTGATTCGGCCTTATACGCTCATGCCTCTCGTATTTTGCACCTAGAAAGTAATCCGCAAAACGCCCATGCCTTGATTCAACGCCATGGCGATAAAGAAATTTGGGTGAACGCACCGCCGATTCCACTCGAGACAGAAGAAATGGATGCGGTATTTGCCTTGCCGTATCAGCGTATTGCCCATCCTTCTTATGGTGATGCCAAGATTCCTGCTTACGATATGATTCGTTTTTCGGTCAATATCATGCGTGGTTGCTTTGGTGGTTGTAGCTTCTGTTCGATTACCGAGCACGAAGGTCGCGTCATTCAAAGCCGTAGCCAAGAATCAGTGCTGAAAGAAATTGAAGATATTCGTGATAATACCCCAGGTTTTACCGGCGCAATTTCAGATTTAGGTGGGCCAACGGCCAACATGTATCACCTGAACTGTAAGGACCCTAAGATCCACGCCAGCTGTCGTCGTCTATCCTGTGTCTTCCCAAGTATTTGTACTAACTTGGTTACCGATCATTCCCAGACGACTTCGTTATACCGCCGTGCGCGGGCCTTGCCGGGTATTAAGCGTATCGCCATTGCGTCCGGTTTACGTTATGACCTTGCGGTAGAAGATCCAGAATACGTTCGTGAGCTTGTGACTCATCACGTAGGTGGTTACTTGAAAATTGCCCCAGAGCATACCGAGAAAGGCACCTTGGATATGATGATGAAGCCGGGTATGGGAACCTACGATAAATTTAAGCGCATGTTCGACAAGTACTCCAAAGAAGCAGGCAAGAAGCAGTACTTAATCCCTTATTTTATTGCCGCTCACCCAGGCTGTGAAGATGAAGATATGCTGGGTTTGGCATTGTGGCTAAAGCGTAATAAGTACCGTGTTGATCAGGTTCAGACCTTTTATCCATCGCCTATGTCCCTCGCGACGGCTATGTATCATTCGGGTCGTAACCCGCTGCAGCGGGTTAGTTATAAATCGAAAAAGATGGTAGTTCATACCGAGCTAAAGTCTCGTCGTGTGCAAAAAGCCTTTTTACGTTATCACGACCCGAAAAGCTGGCCAATGTTGCGTGAAGCACTAAAAGAGATGGGCCGTGAAGATATGATTGGGCCGGGTAAGGGGTCACTTATTCCCAATGAAGAGCCTGCGGATCATCGTCATAAGCGTTTACAAAATAAAGGTCTGAGCCCTCGTGGTCGTCCTGGTGGCAAGGGCATTGTTGCCAAATCGGGATCAGGTAAGCCCGCGTTTGCTAAGCCTAGTAATAAACCGGCGGCTAAAAAGCCGGGTAAAAAGCCGGGTAAAAAGCCGGGTAAGAAACTGCAGAAGTCGATCGCAGAAAAAGCGGGTATTAAGCAAGAAGGCGCTAAGAAATCCGCTAAGCCAACGTTTAAGAAACGTAAATAACTAACGAGTGAAATAGCCTAGAAATATGAATAGCATGATACACCCTTATGCACCTAAGCATACTGTAGAGCAGACCTTGGCCAGTTTTGATAAACCAAGGTCAACTCATGCACCGCGTATTTTGATGTTGTATGGATCATTGCGGGCAGAATCTTATAGCCGAAAGCTAACGTTAGAAGCGGCAGCTATCTTAGAAAGTTTTGGTGCTGAGGTGAAGATTTATGATCCGACTGATCTACCTATATTCGATCGCGAAAACTACGATCATCCTAAGGTAAAAGAGCTGCATGAATTGGCGACCTGGTCAGAAGGTATGGTTTGGACAAGCCCAGAACTGCACGGCACGATCACTTCGGTGATTAAGAACCAGATTGACTGGATACCGTTAAGTTTGGGTAGTGTGCGCCCAACACAAGCGCGCACCCTTGCGGTTATGCAGGTGAGTGGGGGTTCTCAATCGTTTAATGCGGTGAACAGCTTGCGTATACTGGGGCGCTGGATGCGTATGTTGACCATACCTAACCAGTCCTCGGTCGCTATGGCGTGGAAGGAATTTAACGATGATGGCTCGATGAAAGATTCTGCTTATCGAGATCGTGTCGTTGATGTGATGGAAGAATTATTCCGCTTTACGCTATTGACTCGAGATCACTCTGAATTGTTAACCTATCGCTTCTCTGAAAATAAAGCAGAGTAGGCACATAGGTCTATGATGTATAAAAAAGCCCGCAGTAGCGGGCTTTTTTTTAATATTTTTTAACGGGAGGGATTTCATTCATTTGGCGTAAAAATTCGAGGTCTTGCTTTAATTGGTCGCAGCGCTCCCGTGGGGTGAGATCTTCTGGCCACTCATCTGGAGTCTTTATGACGTTATCGATCAGCTGAGAGAAGGATTTTATCCCACAGCTTCTCTTATGGGCTTTACGTAGATTGAAGTCAATATGAATGACGTTTGAGTCCTGTTTATTACTCATTGCCGTACCTTTTAATTACTACTGCTAGCTATAAGCGCTAACTAGATGCCTTTGGCTTTTATTGTTATATGGGTATCTCTATCGCTATACCATTACAAAAAGCGTGCCAGCCTTTAATTGGTTATTAGGTGGCATGAATAGGGCTTATCGCTATTGTAAGGGATTAATAAAGGCGGGAGTGTTAAAGGCTTTTGGCATTTTGTGACAAAATTTGTCAGATTGAAACAGCTTGTAG
>CAXIBC010000164.1:0-4075 GCA_964022115.1 uncultured Oleispira sp.
ATGGAAGAGTTAACAATACTCTGGCTATTCTCTGTTTCAATAGCAGATTGCCTAGCGGCATTGGCGGTCTCATTCGCATTGCGTGCTATCTCATGAACGGTAGCGCCCATTTCGTTCATTGCCGTTGCGATCATATCGACGCTTTGTTGCTGTTCTTCGGTATTGCTCTGGGTTGATTGAGACGATGTTGTTAAGTTTTCAGCTATGCTATGAACTTCTTGGCTATTGCTTGCAATCGCGGTAATTAAACTGTGCAGCTGGCCGATAAAATGGTTGAAGGATGTGGCTAGTTGACCAACTTCATCTTGTGTATCTACCCTCATTTTTTTAGTTAAATCAGCATCCCCTATGGCGATGTGGTTTAGCATTTCGGCGGCTCTCATTATTGGACGAGCAACCCCCATTGCTACCCAGATACCGACTGCAATTAATACTAAAGCAACGATCAAATTCAGACTCACTAACTGCAGGGACGTATTATTGACAGGAGCAAAAATCTCGCTGGTAGGAATTTCAATAATCACAAACCAATTGAGTGCAGGAATAAATTTTGCCGCTAAAAAACGTCCTCCTTGCGCTGGGGTTTGTAGAATGTTCAATTTTTCTTTATTTAATAAAGAATCTTTAACGTCATTATTAAAGAGGGCGGCTAGATTAGTCCCTATTTTAACTTCCTTATTAGGGTGGATTTGTATATTCCCTTTTTGGTCAGTAATAAAGGCTCTGCCATGTTCGCCTATGGTATAGCTATTCACCAATTCTGAAACTTGATTAATACTCATACCAATACCGGCTACCGACTTTCCGCCACTGGTGCGATAATTAATAAACAGGGTTAGCGTGTTTAATACGGCATCATTATCAATATCCAGAGAATATTTTTTAGCGCTATTAATGAATTTATAGAACCAAGCATCATCACTGCTATCAGGGTTTAATGTTCTACTATGGCCACTGGGTAAATAATAATTATTGCTTTCACCAGATACGATGAAGGCTGTCAGTGCTCGGTTATTTTTCTGCAGAGTTGCTAAATAATTTTTAATTTCCTCGAGGCGAGTTGGGTCTTCTCCTTGGGAAATCCATTGGTTGGTAAAGGTATTTTCTGCCATCGATTTAGAGATGGTTAAAGGCAGGTTGATTTCCTTTTCAATGGCATAAGCAACCGCATTGAGGGTCGCAGGAATTTCTTCATTAATAATACGTTCTGTTATCATGCTGCGCATGGAAGAATTACTAATTAGAGTAGAAATGATCACACTAATGAATAATGACCCAGCGATGACGACAGACAACTTGTGGCGAATGGGTAATGAATCCCACATACAGAGGTATCCTGTTATTTTAATAGTCTTTTAAGACTAGACTAAAATGATCGATTCGCTACTGCCAAGAGCCTAGTTCCTATCAGCTAGCTCATATCAATAGGATCAATATCTAGATTCCAACGCACTTTCTGGATACCTTTCAAATTTTCTAAAAAATGAACCAGCGGATCTAATACTCTGTGCAAGGCATTACGCTCATGACTCATAATCTGCATCTGCTGACGGAAGCGACCATTGCGGCGCTCCATAGGCGCAGGGAAGGGGCCTAGCAGTGTCACAGGGGTTGTATCGGCTTGGTTTTCATTGATCGACAATAGCTTGCCTTGCCAATATTGGTTGAGCCAGCTTTGCACAAACTCACGGGCTTGGTTTTGCACTTGTTCAGCTAGCTGTTTATCGCTGCATTCCGTTCTTAATAGTGCCATATAGCTATAAGGTGGTAATTGAATGTGTTTACGCTCTTGTAATAAATTGGCGGCTAAGCCGTGATAACCACCTTCTAATAACATATTCAATTGTGGGTGATCTGCGTATAGGGTTTGGATCCACACTTCACCGGGCTTATCCCCGCGGCCGGCACGACCAGCAACTTGTAAAATTAGCTGGGCGGTTTTCTCCATGCCACGGAAATCGGCACTGAACAGCCCTGAGTCTGCATCGAGAATGACGACCATAGTCACATCTGGAAAGTGATGACCTTTTGCCAGCATCTGGGTACCGACTAAAATGCACGGTTCGCCTTTATGAATCTCATTAAACAAATGATCAAAGGCATCTTTAGTACGCACGGTATCGCGATCAACGCGCTTGATATCAGAGCCAGGAAATAGCTGATGTAAGTTCTCTTCGATGCGTTCAGTACCTTGGCCTAAAGGTTCAACTTGCAGGCTATTGCAGTTGGGGCATAAGCGTGGAATAGCCACTTGGTTATCACAGTGGTGACAATGCATGTGCGGTGGGTATTGATGCATAGTCATACGTGCATCACAGCGAATGCACTCCGCCATCCAGCCACAATCTCGACAAGCAAGAGTCGGGGCAAAACCACGGCGGTTGATAAAAATCATCACCTGCTGGCCAGCGTTTAAATGCTGCTTAATTTTATCCACAACCGGTAACGCTAAACCAAACTCTAATGGCTGATGTAAAATGCTATGCAGCTTCATGCTGGGTGGTTTGGCGTTACCCGCTCGCAGGGTTAGCTTGTGGTGGCTATAGCGCTGAGAATAGGCATTATGTAGGGTTTCTAAGGCTGGGGTAGCGGAGCCGAGCACAATCGGCAACGACTCTTTATGAGCACGTTTAATCGCAAAGTCGCGGGCGTTATAACGCAGGCCATCTTGCTGTTTAAACGAACCATCGTGCTCTTCATCAATAATGATGAGACCTAGGCTCGGCAGTGGGGTGAATATAGCCGAGCGCGTGCCAATAAGAATTTTCGCTTGGTTCTGGCTGCACTGGTGCCAAGCGATCAAGCGCTCTTTATCGTTTAAGTTCGAGTGCATCATCACCACAGGCACCTCAAAGCGTGCTTGGAAGCGGCGTAAGGTTTGCGGCGTTAAACCAATCTCAGGCACTAGTACTAATACTTGCTTACCTTGCTCGATGGACTTTGCAATTAACTGTAAATAGACTTCTGTTTTACCACTGCCGGTGACGCCATCGAGCAGCGCGACGTGAAATTTTCCAAAGTGTTCTGAGATTTTATCAACTGCAGACGCTTGCTCGGCATTCAAAGTCAGTGCTGACTCTCTTTTTAACGCCAGTGCTGAGCCACAATTAGCAACAGGAAGCTGCTGATAAGGCTCGATTAAGCCTAAATTCGCTAAACGATCGAGCTGGGATTTTGCAAAACCTTGCTGAGTAAGATCTTTATGGCGCCAATGGGGCTGCTGTTGAAAAAGCTGCCATAACGCGAGTTGCTTTTTACCTGTAATCGAGCCGCTGGCAGCGACAGACTCGGCGGCTATCGAGGGTGCGCGCCAATGAGGTTCTGCAATGTCATTAATCTGGCCACCCTTGCGCAATAATACCGGAATAGCGAGATCAAGCACCTCGCCTAATGGGTGGTGGTAATAGTGACTAAGCCAGTCACATAGCTCAAGTATGTTAGGGCTGACTAACGAGCTAGCGTCTAGTTTCTCGGTAATCGGCTTAAGTTTATCCACAGGCACACTCGTTTCTGTTGCGATGGATAAAACAAAGCCGATGAGTTGCTGGCGGCCAAAAGGCACCTTTACCCGACTGCCAATCTCATAATCTGAGGCGGCCGTATTGGCTAAAGGCAAATAATCGAATTGTCGGCGCAAAGGCACAGGCAGTGCAATACGAAGGTAGTATGTGTCAGTCATGAATGCTAGTTTACAGGGTTTGTGAATAAAATCCGACGGAAAGTACTTGTCTGTATTCAGGCCTCTGGTATGATTCGCGATCCAAATCGTCAATGTTTATGGTTCTTTATATAAGAATTCTTGATGTTGGCACTTTCGTGCGGTACTCCAGTGTAAGAATCTCACTGCTGGAGAGAGCGGCACTTTTGATATAATTAGGTGACTTATGAAAGCTGGTATCCACCCAGAATACGCTGAACTTGCTGCAACTTGTACTTGTGGTAATACGTTCACTACTAAATCAACTCGTACAGGTACTATCCACCTAGACGTATGTTCTTCTTGCCACCCTTTCTACACTGGTAAGCAGAAGACTGTTGATACTGGCGGTCGTATCGACAAATTCCAGAAGCGTTT
>CAXIBC010000165.1:0-4074 GCA_964022115.1 uncultured Oleispira sp.
AAGAGATGGTTATGACTGACATTCACGCTCAGCGTATTTTAATTTTAGACTTTGGTTCTCAATATACTCAGCTTATTGCACGTCGCGTTCGTGAGTTGGGTGTGTTTTCTGAAATTCGTGCATGGGATATGGATGATCAGGAAATCATTGATTATGCACCCAATGGTATCATCCTAGCCGGTGGCCCTGAATCAGTAACAGAAGAAAACTCTCCTCGTGCTCCGCAAGCCGTATTTGACTTAGGTGTGCCTGTATTAGGTATTTGCTACGGCATGCAAACCATGGCTGAGCAATTGGGCGGTAAGGTTGAGGGTTCTGATCTGCGTGAGTTTGGTTATGCGCGCATCAAAACAGAAGGCTCTTCTGCTTTGTTGAAAGACATTGCTGATCATGTTGAAGGCGGCGATAAATTCTTAGATGTGTGGATGAGCCACGGCGATAAAGTAACGCAAATGCCAGCAGGCTTTGAGTTAATGGCGTCAACAGGATCATGCCCAATTGCCGGTATGTATCACGCTGAGAAAAATTACTACGGTGTTCAGTTTCACCCAGAAGTAACGCATACCTTGCAGGGTGAGCGTTTATTGGGTCATTTCATTCACGAAATTTGTGATTGTGATTCTTTATGGACTCCGGCAAAAATTATTGAAGATCAGATTGCTCGTGTGCGCGCACAAGTTGGTGATAAAAAAGTTTTATTGGGGCTTTCTGGGGGCGTTGATTCATCGGTTGTTGCTGCTTTATTGCACAAAGCCATTGGCGATCAATTGACTTGCGTATTTGTTGATAACGGCTTACTTCGTAAAAACGAAGGTGACATGGTGATGGACATGTTTGCCGATAATATGGGCGTGAAAGTTATCCGCGCCGATGCAGAAGATTTATTCTTAAGTAAGTTAAAAGGTATTTCTGATCCAGAGCTTAAGCGTAAAGCCATTGGTAATACCTTTATTGAAGTATTCGATGCAGAAGCGACCAAGATTAAAGATGTTGATTTCTTAGCTCAGGGTACTATTTACCCAGACGTTATCGAATCTGCGGCATCTAAAACGGGTAAAGCGCATGTGATTAAATCACACCACAATGTGGGTGGCTTACCAGACGACATGAAGATGGATCTGGTAGAACCTCTGCGTGAATTGTTTAAAGACGAAGTACGCAAAATGGGCCTTGAGTTAGGTTTGCCATACGACATGGTTTACCGTCACCCATTCCCTGGGCCTGGCCTTGGTGTGCGTATATTGGGCGAAGTTAAAAAAGAATATTGTGAAATCTTGCGTGAAGCGGATGCGATCTTCTTAGAAGAGTTACATAACTTCGATTGGTACCATAAAACATCACAAGCCTTTGTTGTTTTCTTGCCGGTTAAGTCGGTAGGGGTTGTGGGTGATGGCCGTCGTTACGAGTGGGTTGTATCGCTACGTGCAGTAGAAACCATCGACTTTATGACAGCACGTTGGGCACACCTTCCGTATGAGCTGTTAGAAAAAGTTTCTAACCGCATCATTAACGAAATCGAACACATCTCTCGTGTTGCTTACGACGTAAGCTCTAAGCCTCCCGCTACGATAGAGTGGGAATAACGGAGAGTCATAGGCCGGCAGGTGTGCAAGGATGTAAATTCAATATATTCCTGATGGTAAATATGAGATTTATAATTTTCTGAATCTTCATTTTCCAACGTTATCCGTCAAATAAAAAAACCAATACCCTCCGTATTGGTTTTTTTATGCCTGCGATTTACCATGTACTTCAATCAAGGAAGAAGTAATACGCTATGAAAAACAATACCCCAGTTGACCATGCCCCTATAAGCTACCGGGTTTATACTACGCAAAACGATACTGAAATGAATATCTCAGTCTCTCAATTCACTCAACTATTAAGAAATTCAACTCTAGGCGAACGCCGACCAATAGACGACGAAGCATGTCTAAAAGGCATGATCAATAATAGCAACCTAATCATCAGCGCATGGCATGATGAAAAACTAATCGGCATATCCCGCTGCGTAACGGACTTTCATTATTGCTGCTACTTATCCGATCTAGCCGTCGATCAGAAATACCAAAACCAAGGCATAGGAAAAGAGCTTCAAATCCAAACGCAAAATCAGCTTGGCCCTAAATGTAAGCTGATACTTATCGCGGCACCGGCCACTAATACCTACTATCAGCAAATAGGCTTCAGTAATAATGAACGCTGCTGGGTATTGAATCGTGATGAATCTATTAGGAGGTAGGTCGTCCTTATGATTGACTAAGTGGTCAGCTTTCAATACTCTGCTGAGCTTTAACGATAATGTAGGCGAATAAACATCATGACATCAAAACCTATGCTTGCGGGCTTTTTCTTTGCTATTACCGCTACTATTTTATGGTCGGGTAACTTTATCGTCGCTCGTGGTTTAAGTGCAGAGATCGCACCATTGAGTTTGGCATTTTGGCGTTGGGTTGTGGCTATCTTGGTTTTGCTGCCTTTTGCTATCAAGCCTGTATTGCAGCAGTGGTCTTGGGTGAAAGAACATTTTGCTTACCTGTGTATTGTTTCTTTATTGGGTGTCACCTTGTTCAATTCTCTAATCTATTATGCGGGTCAGACGAGTAGTGCGATTAACCTTTCTTTAATTGCGATTACCTTTCCTATTTTTATCTTGCTCTTATCTCGTATATTTTTATCTCAAGCTATTGGCTGGAATAAGCTAGTAGGAATTGTTTTAGTCGCAGCGGGTATTTTGATATTAATAAGTAAAGGGAAGGTCTCTGTATTGGCTGAGCTAACCACTGCCCAAGGGGATATCTGGATGCTATTCGCATCACTAATATTTGCCATTTATTCCATGTTATTAAAGCGTAAGCCTGCAGGAATAGGGGTTGTGCCATTTCAATGGCTAAGCTTTATTTTGGGGCTTATTATGTTATTGCCTTTTTATTTACTAGAACGTTATACCCTGCCAGCAACAGAATTCAGTGCCTCAACTATCATGAGCATCATCTATATCGGTGTATTTGCCTCACTGTTGGCTTTTATTTTATGGAATAAAGCGATTGCTATTATTGGCGCGGTCAATGCTGGTATGGTGTATTACTCATTGCCTATTTTTAGTGGCATTTTGGCAATTATTATATTGGATGAAAGTTTCAGTCGTTTGCACCTATACAGCATGTTATTGGTCTTAGCTGGCATAGTATTAGCGGTAGTATATAACCCTAGAAATATGCCTGTTAATAGAAAGTAGGCTATTGAATATTCCAAACGGAATTATTGAATAGTCTACTTAAACCTATCGGTTCTTTACTTCACTTTCCTTTGCGACTCATGGCGCTGCGCTTTATCCTTGTAGGGTATCGTGGTTTTTAGGAGAGATGACATGTCTATGGCCCCCAGTATCGAAACCCATTTAGGGAGGTCGGGTATTGATTTCAACCTTATCCCACATCCCCATTCTAGTAATAGCTTGCAAACCGCTCGCTTGGCCCATGTTGCGGCAAAACAAGTAGCAAAAGCGGTTATGACCCATGATGGCGAAACTTATCGTTTATGTTTAATTCCTTCAAGTCATAAGCTCGTTCTATCTTGGCTTAATGAACACATGAATGGCCATTTTCGTTTAGTCATGGAGCATGAGTTGGAAGGTTTGTTCTCAGATTGTGAGGTCGGAGCTGTGCCTGCATTAGGGCAGGTGTATGGCTTTCCAGTCATTTGGGATGCGGCTTTTGCAGGTATGAATGAAATCTTCTTTGAAAGCGGAGATCACGAAAACCTTATTCGTGTTGATCGCTCTGGCTTTTTGCAGCTCATGGCAGGGCAAGAGAAAGGGAAGATAAGCTGTGATGCAGAAGATTATGAATTTAGAGCTGAAATCATTCATTAGCCCATAATTTAGATGTTTAAAAGGCACTCTTTTTTTGTGGGTGCCTTTAACTTTAGGGCCTTTTTATTAGGGCCTTATTATTAGGGCCTTATTATTAGGGTCTTTCTGCTGCAATGCCCTCTAAAGCACTAGCTTGTTATTTTTCCTTGCCACTCATATTTGGCACTCATAATAGTATTCATCTTTGCTCCGTATTCAAT
>CAXIBC010000166.1:0-4052 GCA_964022115.1 uncultured Oleispira sp.
TATTACCTGCAGGAATAACAATGGGTAGACGTTCGAGTTTTTCCGGCGAATCGCGGTAATGTTGTGGATAACGTAAATTAATCGGATAGCGCTTATCCCCTTCTACCGTTGCAGAAATATTCCTTCCACCAATGGCACTGCTAATTATCTGCTGAACATCATGAATGCTCATGCCATATTGCGCCGCTCTTATGCGCTTGATATCGATTTTAATATAACGGCCTCCCGCTACTCGTTCTGAATACACAGAGGCTGTGCCTTTAATATTGGCCAAGACTTTTTCTAACTGCTGCCCTATATCTTGAATAACATTTAGATCTGGGCCAGAGACTTTTATCCCCACCGGAGTTTTAATCCCTGTAGCCAACATATCAATGCGGGTTTTAATCGGCATCACCCAAGCATTGCTTAAACCCGGAAATTGAATCAGCTGATTGAATTCTTGACGTAAATCTTGGCTGGTTAACCCTTGCCGCCACTGCTCTTTGGGTTTTAATTTAATAAAGGTTTCTATCATGGTCAGTGGTGCAGGGTCGGTTGCGGTATCGGCCCGGCCTATCTTCCCAAACACATGCTCCACCTCGGGCACAGTGGCAATGAGCTTATCGGTTTGCTGCAGTAACTGGCGAGCTTTCCCAACGGATAACGCCGCATACGTTGTTGGCATATACATCAAATCTCCCTCGTCTAAATCGGGCATAAATTCACTGCCGATATGACTTGCGGGATATACGCTAGCGATCACAATAACAAAAGCACATACAAGGGTGGATTTAGGATACTTAAGCAGCGTACTTAATAATGGTTTGTAAGCTGCGATTAATACACGGTTGAAAGGATTTTTATTTTCACTGATTACCTTGCCACGAATAAAATACCCCATTAATACTGGCACTAGGGTAATGGCTAAAATAGCCGCCGCAGCCATGGCATAAGTTTTGGTATAAGCCAGAGGGGCGAACATCTTTCCTTCTTGTGCTTCTAAAGTAAATACCGGTAAAAAGCTCACGGTAATAATTAATAAGCTAAAAAATAATGATGGCCCGACTTCACTCGCGGCTTTAATGACTAGCGGCCAACGACTTTTTTCATCGAATGTATTATTAACAGCCGCGCCGCTAAGCCGTGAACTTTCTAGGTGTTTGTGCATGTTCTCTATCATCACAATCGCACCATCAATCATAGCGCCCATAGCAATTGCAATACCGGCTAGGGACATTATATTCGCGTTCAGCCCTTGTACATTCATCACAATAAAGGCCATTAAAATACCAATAGGCAAGGTAATAATGGCGACTAATGCCGAACGCACATGGAATAAAAACAACACACAAGCAAGGGCAACCATGAGCAACTCAGCGGTTAACTTTTGCCATAAGTTATTCACCGCAGCAGTAATTAAATCGGAGCGGTCATACACAGTGACAAGCTCAACCCCTTCCGGCAACCCCGCTTTTAATTGCGCTAGCTTTGCTTTTACCCCCTCAATGGTTTTTTGTGCATTTTCACCTGAACGCATTACTACTATGCCACCAACCACTTCCCCCTCACCGTCTAATTCGCTAATGCCACGGCGCATTTGAGGGCCTTCTATTATGGTCGCAACATCTTTCAAATATAACGGCTGGCCATTCGCCAGCCATTGGCTATTCAGCGTACCTAGGGGAATGTTTTCTAAATCTTCACGACTGCTGATATAACCCGTGGTTCGGATCATGTATTCCGCTTCTGCCATTTCGATAACAGAAGCACCCACTTCTTGGTTACCTTGCTGAATTGCGGTTTGTAATAGCGATAACGGAATGCCATAAGCACGTAATTTATGCGGATCTACCTGCACCTGGTATTGTTTTATCATACCTCCCACCGCAGCGACTTCAGAGACTCCAGCAACCGTTTGCAACTCGAATTTTAAAAACCAATCTTGCAATGAGCGTAATTGTGCTAAATCTAAGCGACCTGTTTTATCCGTTAACGCGTAAATATAAACCCAGCCTACCCCTGTTGCATCTGGGCCCAATTGTGGCTTAGCGCTATTTGGCAAGGTATCAGTAACCTGACTTAAGTATTCTAAAACGCGACTCCGCGCCCAATACAGATCGGTATCATCATCAAAAATGACATACACATAAGAATCACCAAAAAATGAAAAACCGCGTACCGTTTTAGCACCAGGAACAGAGAGCATAGCCGTAGTTAAAGGATAGGTGACTTGGTCTTGGACCACCTGTGGTGCTTGCCCTGGGTAAGAGGTTTTTATAATCACCTGCACATCGGATAAATCAGGAATCGCATCCACCGCGGTATTTTTAATCGCAAAACTCCCCAGCAAAATAATCAGCGCAGTAATCAATAAAACCCAGACCCTATTGATAACAGACCAGCGAATGATATTAATGATCATGATGAGTTCCTTCTATACGCTGCAAATCGGAATCAATATTAGATTCTGAATCGATCAAGAACTGTGCACTGGTCACTACCTGATCTTTGGTATTTAATCCTGCTAGCACCTCAACCTGCTGATTAAAAAAGCGGCCAGTTTTAATCGCGACCGATTTGAATCGTCTTTCACCATTTTCTTGCCCTAGGGCCAAGACAACACGGGTTTCATCTTGAGTGCGAATCACAGCCTGACTCGGGATTAATAAGATTTCTTCTGCTAAGTTAATTTCACCACGCAAGGTCATCCACATATTAGGCTTTAATAGCTGATCAACATTTTTTACTTTCAAGCGTAAACTTACGCTACGTAATGTGTCGTTTAATACCGGATGAATATAATCCAGCTCCCCTTGCCATACCTGAGTAGGCATGAGATCGGTCGTTAATAACCATTGAATATCCCCAGGGTATTGGCTCAACCACGCACCTTGACGATGGTCAATTTCTACCTCAACAATAACCTGATCTATACCCGCTATCGTCAGTATGGTGGTATCAGGCTGAACGTACATACCTTCACCAATATTAAGCTGTTCGATAAAGCCGTCTTTTTCCGCATAAAAATCCGTAATCTGATTCACTCGCTGAGTACGTTTAAGCTGGGCAATTACCTTGGCATCAACCCTTAATGCTTTAAGCCGATTATTAGCGGAGCGAATTAAACGCTCATTGTTAGCATTAAGAGCACGCAGATAATCTTCTTGCGCATTGATCAGTTCTAATGAATACAAGCCATACAGTGGTTGGCCTTTTTTTACTCCCTCACCAACGTCTCTGATATACAACTTTTCTACCCAGCCACTCGCTCTTGCATGCATATGTTTGATATCTTCTTTCGCATACTGCACCTTGCCACTGCTGATAAAATTTAACCTTGGCTTAGACCAACTAACAGAGGCTATTTTAATACCGAGATTATTACTCATCGCCGCAGAGATTTGTACGATACCCGCATCGGGCTGGCCTTGGCTGGCATACACAGGGACGAGATCCATACCCATAGGCGATTTGCCTGGCTGATCTCGACGGAAGTTAGCATCCATCGGCGCGACCCAATAAAGAACCTCAGGCTCATGCGCTTTTTCAGTTGCGCTTTCAAGCCGCTGCTCAAACAGCTGTTCAAGCCGCTGCTCAAACCGAGAGTCTTGAGTAAATATTACGCCTAATAAGGCTATGGCCCCACCCAAACAGATAAATAATAAATTTTTCATTGGTTTTCTCAATACACAATACATCGAAATACATCGCAGTGAATTTTAGTCATGCAATACAGCTAAAATAACGCAATCGAAGCGACTATTTACCAGTATCAATTTGATAAACGGGTAACCTCGAAACATGGGTTATATACGAATTAAATTGGGGATTAAGCGATGGGAGGGCGAAATAGCGCTGAGCTAATAGGGTTAGGAAAACCAGGTTGTGAATAATAATTTCTTTGCTCACTAAAGTTCAATGAGCTAATCATATCTTGATTGAATAAAGGCACTGAGCCAGAGCAGCTACCGTCAGGGCAAGCGCAGCTGGAATCAGCCAAAGTCGACGAGTCGCAACAGTCCATAACCAGGTGAGTAGCGCTCGCGAGGGCACTGTCTTGGGCCAAGTTC
>CAXIBC010000167.1:0-4012 GCA_964022115.1 uncultured Oleispira sp.
TAGTTCAATAACGCTTCTGGCAAATAGCCCATGCGCTGGTAAAACATAATAGACGTTGGATTCTTACGCTTACTGAGCTTGCTCTTATCGGCGTTGCGCAATAATGGCATGTGGCAAAGTGCTGGCATCTCCCAACCGAAGAATTCATACAATAACTTGTGCTTAGGCGCGGAGTTAATCCATTCTTCACCACGAATAACGTGAGTGATTTTCATCAGGTGATCGTCAACGACGTTGGCTAGATGATAGGTTGGCATGCCATCTGATTTTAATAGAATCTGAGCATCAACCATTTTCCAATCCAGCTCGATGCCACCACGCAACATGTCATTAACGTCGCAGATGCCTTCTTCGGGTACGTTCATGCGTACAACAAACGAGTCGCCATTGGCGGCGCGCTTGGCCACTTCTTCTTCTGGCAATTTAAGATCGCTAGGTTTAAGAGCTCGGCCTAGGTCGGCAATGCCTTCGCGTAATTCGTTCAACTCTTCGCTAGTGCGGTAGCAACGGAAAGCATGACCTTTTTCGATAAGCTGCTCGGCGTATTGAGCGTAATCGTTTTTACGTTCGCTTTGACGATAAGGACCATAGTCTCCACCCACGTCTGGGCCTTCGTCCCACTCAAGACCTAACCAGCGCATGCTGTCTAAAATTGCTTGTTCTGACTCTGGGGTGCTGCGACTTTGATCGGTATCTTCAATACGTAAGATGAATTTACCACCGTGCTTACGAGCAAAGGCTAGGTTAAATAGTGCAATATAAGCGGTGCCTACGTGTGGATCGCCGGTTGGAGATGGCGCAACGCGAGTACGTACGGTCATGAATTTTCTCTGAATAGATGGGTTAAAAGCATTAACTGCCAGCATTATAGCGTATCTTTGGCCGAGAGCTCTAGACCTCTCACTGCGTCTGCCTTAATATAGAATCTATTAACGGATGATAATGTACAGCGCTGGGAAAGAAAGGAATCTTTTATGTCGAATATCGCAGGTAAAGCTTATGCGATGAATGTGATTACGCCCATACCTTGGTGGAAAGCCATCTGGCAGCGAATCGTATTTATCTGGGTCATGTTGTTCCCGTCTAAACTGAAAGGTCTTATTAATTTATCCCTAATTCATTATGCGCGCTGGACGATTATTGGCCGCAATAGCTTTCCTCACCTTGCTCCGACCCAACCCAAAGAAGATTTAAACTATAGCTATATGCTATTTGACAGTAATTTTAATGGCAGCTGGGATCAGTACATTGATTCTTTTGCGTTTGCTATTCCGCAAGGCTTGGATGCGTTTTGGAAATACAATGTGGGTTACCCTAAGTCAATTCCTTTAAATAATTTCTACGATTACATTCGCTTCAATCAGATTGAAACCGACTATTTCTACAATGCTTACCCGTGCGCATCGGCTAATGATGTGAAATCAGCAACGCAATTGTTTGAAAGCTTGAAGTCGTTTGCCGATTCTAGTTTAGAGCTTGAGGATGAGGCATTCTTGAAGGCTTATAATAAGATGCTGAGCAAGAACCAGAACCACTTGGGCAATATGGATACCGGCCCCGCCTTTGCTGTTAAGGAGGCGCTATAATGCCTAATACATCTGGCCGAGCCTACGCCCTAACGGCCTTATGCCCTATAACTAACGGCAGCCGCCCCCACTTTGGTGTTTTAGATGCTCGTGCGGGTGAGTCTCACGATAAAGAAATTCGCCGTCTGCTGCAGTCGCTTCCCAAGGATCAAAAAAGTATTTTCGCCAATACGAAAAATACTTACCTTGCCCGTTTATTTATTCTTAATGATGTCTTTTTTCAACAAGGCAGTGGCATTAAGCGCGACCAACTAAAATCCAAATACCTGTGTTTTAACGCGAATTTTCATGGTGAGTTAGAGCCCTATCTCACCAACTTATGGAATAACAATGAAGCCCAGTTACGTGAGATTTGGCAACACTGCATCGCGTTTGAGCAGGTTTCGTGCGCCGAGCACTTTGTTGAATACATTAAATCTTGCCAAGTACAAACCTCGTTATTTTTTAATGGCTCAAACGATATGCCCGTCGCCGAGCAGCTGAAGGCGCTATACGTGAAGCAAATGTTTTCTGAATTTGCCTTGACCCAGCAAGGAAAATCAGCCGCTGAACTGAAGCAAGCTTTTAAATATTTTTTACAGCGTGTTCAACTCAACGATATTAAAAGCCCTAGCTGGAAGCCTGGGCAAACGGATGTCACCCTTAACTAGATATAAAGTTGTGAAATAAACAGCCTTGCAATAATACGAGCAGTCGATGCAAAAACAGTTAGATTTATACGATATTCAAGGCAATGTTTGCAAAGGTTATGGCCGCTATGGTTTTCCGAAAGCGCGCTATTGTTTTTTAAACTTTAGCCAAGTTACTGTGGCGCGCCAATTTTTACTCCAGCTGATCAATAAAATTACCAGCGCCGAGCCTTGGCCGGTGGGTGATGACAGTGATTTACTAGCCGGTTCGAATAAAAAAAAGCCCTACTCGACCTTCAATATTGCGTTTACCTATGGGGGCTTAGAAGCCCTAAAGTTACCTCAGCGAAGTTTAAAAAGTTTTCCTCTGGATTTTACTATGGGCATGAAGGCCCGGGGTGAATTACTGGGGGATACTGGGGTCAGTAGCCCTGAGCATTGGGATGAGATTTGGCAAGCGGGTAATGTGCATGCCTGGATCGCGATTAATGGCCGTGATCAGGATGCATTGGCGTGTAAGTTTAATACGTTAACAGATCTGATTGCTGAGTATTCAGATGGGGTACATTTACTTTCTGGCCATAAAGGCCCTAATGGTTCAATACTGCCCTATCAAGACGCGTCGGCGGTATTCGAGAATGGCCGACCTAGCGCAAAAGAACATTTTGGTTTTACCGACGGCATCAGTAATCCGCATTTTGCTGGTTGTGGTGAAGACGATAGCCGCATTATTGGCCGCGGTAAACTGATGCGAGATGGTGGCTGGCAGCCGTTAGCGACGGGGGAATTTGTTCTTGGCCATATTGATGAAGCGCGGGAGTATCCCGCGGCACCTGAGCCTAAGTTATTGGCCCGCAATGGGACGTTTATGGTGTATCGAAAACTGCACCAAAACATCGATGCTTTTGCACACTATATTGATAATTTAGCCCGTGATTTTGATGGTAGTCGTGATCTTTTAATGGCGAAGATGTCGGGTCGCTGGCCGGATAATGGCGCGCCTTTGGTATTGGCCGCCACCGATGATGAAAAAGCCGCCTTGGATGCCAAGATGACCAGCATTGAGTTGCGGATTGCCGATGGCGATATCAGTGCGATTAAAGAGCAGGCTCAGATGCAGCAAAAATGGGTCGATTTTACTTTTAACCAAGATAAAGAAGGAGGACGTTGCCCGATGGGGGCGCACATTCGCCGCACTAACCCTCGTGGTTCTTTAGAAACCGAGCCTGGGGCTTATCAAACTCCCGGGGCTCTGGTTAATCGACGTCGTATGATGCGCCGTGGATTACCTTATGGTGGTGTAGATGAAAGCAAGAGTGATGCGGGGGAGCAAGGTATTATTTTTATGTCGATTGTGGCTAGCCTTGAGCGTCAATTTGAATTTGTACAGCAGCAGTGGGTTAATTATGCCAATGATTTTAAATTGGGTAATGATAAAGACCCATTGATTGGTGCTCATGATGGTTTATTAAGCGATAAGCATATTATTCAAACCAATGGTGAGGTGAAGCCTCCTTTCTTTTGCGCCCAACTGCCCCGCTTTGTTGAAACCCGGGGTGGTGATTATTTTTTCATCCCTAGCATCACGGCGTTGCGCATGCTGGCACAAGGCATTATCGATCCTAGCTAGTTTACGCCAACTTTATAACGCGACCACGACATTTACTTATCTTCTTCTATAGTTATTTGATAGTAATTAATAGTTATTTTTAAATATCTTACCGCTACCCCATGGGCAGCATAGGTGATTTGCTCGTCTAATAATAAGAATGTGTAGCAAGGAGGCTTTATGACGGA
>CAXIBC010000168.1:0-3869 GCA_964022115.1 uncultured Oleispira sp.
TTGAATTTGATTAATCTAGCAGTTGCCAGACGGCGCGTATGATACCATCATCTAAATAGAAATGTTTGTTATCGGGTAGAGAAATCAATGGGTCAATCCCTAATAAAGATTAGTCAGCGCTTCACCACAAGTCAGCAATGGGCTGCTTTTATCGCTTTAGCGATCTTAGTCACAGGTTTAACCTTTAGCTATCTAGTGACTAGCCAGCTACGCCAACAATTATTGCTACAACAGCAACAGCTAGCGACTAGCTTAGTCAAAGACGCCAGTATCTTATTGCGTCAAAGCCTCAGCCAAGATGATCGCATCAGTGCCAATATCATTTTGCAAGATTGGGTTGACCAAGAACTTATTCTCGCAGCGACTCTTTATAACGCGACACAGCAACCCATCGCGGAACAAGGCTTAGTTGAGCTTAATGACTTTGAAGTATTCTGGCTTAATCAGGTCGTCACTGATGATGACCGTTTAATCGGCCACCTACGGGTAGCGATTAATATGAGCCAAGCCTACGATATCAGCCAGCGTAATGCTGCTTTGCTATTGCTTTCAAGCATCATGCTAAGTCTGATTGCAGGGGGGTTAGCCTATTTTTGGGGTGAGCGTTTATTGCGGGCGAATCAATTACAGATGCGGGCGGTCGCAGATCTACAGCAATCAGATACCCCCAGTATTATCGAGGAAGAGGCCTATAGCCTAAACGATCATAGTTTGAACAAGGCTATTAATACACTGCTTAAGCAGAAACAGCATAAGCTTGCGGTGAAGAAGTCATTAGATAACTTTATGGCCAGCCCGGCGATATCAACAAGCTCCACCTTGGTTTATCACCATAGCGCCTTACTCTTCATCGAGATCCAAGGCTTTAGTGAATTACTACAGAAGCTAAGCGCTGCAGAATTAAGTGATACCCTTAATGGCTATCATCAGCTGCTATCTCAAGCGGCCAAACTGTATAACGGCACCCTAGATAGATATATGGGGGATGGCATACTGATCATCTTCGGCTACCCGGATAAAGACCCAAGGGATGCGAGTCACTGCCTATACGCCGCGCAACTGTTTATGGGGCTAGTGCAAGAACTACAAAGAACAGACCAGCAGCTGCAACACTTGAAATTTAAGCTTTCTGCACACTGGGGCCCGGTATTAATAGCCCCCTTAGAAATGAGCCAACATTTAGAGTTCAATATCATAGGTGATACTGTGCATTGGGCTGCCCAGCTCGCGGGGCAAAGTAAAGAAATGGAATTATTAGTTAGCCAAGATTTAATCGATCAATTAGCTGACGCTGAGCAAATTCTCTGGCAGCCAGGGCCAAGTTTAATGGACTTAATGGCTAACGAGCATGAAACCCGCTGGTTAGATGCCTTACCCAATACCGCAGAAAAACTGATCGATCGCCAAGTGAAGCACATAATGGCGATGAAAGAGAAAGCTTAACGACGAGCCATTATAATTTAATCATCCTGAACAAATAATTATGGCTAACAACCGTTATGACTAATGATAGTTACTATCATTAGTCGTCTAGTGTGCAACTAAGCCACGACTGTGCAACTAAGCCACGACCGACTCTCGGGATAATAAAACATGATCAACAAGGGACAATTCAGCGCGTAAAGAATCCCCCACCTTTAGCGGTCCAACCCCAGCCGGAGTGCCGGTTAGAATCACATCCCCTGGCTGCAAACTGAAATGCTCACTCATGTGGGCGATTAAAGCTAAGATAGGAAATAGCATCTCAGTACTACTACCTTGCTGCTGAAGCTGGGTATTTTTCTCCAGTCTCAAAGACAAGGCTTGCCAATCTGACATACTCATATCTGCAGCCGAGACAAAATCGGTCAACGGACAAGCACCATCAAACGCTTTAGCGCGCTCCCAAGGATGACCTTTTTCTTTCAGTTTATCCTGCACATCACGCAAGGTTAGGTCTAGCCCTAGCCCTATGCCTGCAATACTCTTCGCTACCTGCTGCTCATTAGCATGAGCTAATGGTTGAGCAATCAGCAGCGCAATTTCCAATTCATGATGCACACTACCCTGATCTTGCGGGATAGAAAAGCTAGGGCCAAATGGCACCATGCTAGAAGCCGGTTTGATGAATAAAATAGGGCTAGTCGGTATCGGGTTATTGAGTTCTTGGGCATGGGCCGCATAATTGCGCCCCACACAAACAATCTTACCTAAGCCATGACGATACTCTTTTTTATCTAAAATAAGTGTCATAAAAAACTTATTCCATATCAATCAGCTTACCAGGGTTCATAATATTGTTTGGATCAAAAGCCGCTTTTACGGCACGCATGTAACCAATTTCCGCCGCGCTGCGGGTATATTCAAGATACGGTTTTTTGGTCATACCCACACCGTGCTCGGCAGAAACGGAACCTTGGTATTTTTCCACGATTTCAAATACCCAAGTCGATACTTTGGCGCACTGCTCGAAGAACACTTCTTTGGCTAAATCGTCTGGCTTCAAGATGTTTAAGTGCAAGTTACCATCACCAATATGACCAAACCAGATGATTTCAAAGTCTGGATATTCACGCGTTACGATTTCTTCAATTTCACGCAAGAAAGGTGGCACCTTAGAAACAACCACAGAGATGTCGTTTTTATACGGTGTCCACTCAGCAATGGTCTCAGAAATGTCTTCGCGTAAACGCCATAGATTTTGCGCTTGGGTTTCGGACTGGCTCATAACACCATCCAATACCCAGCCTTCTTCCATGCACTTCTCGAACAGCTCCATCGCTTGATCGATATGGCCTTCGGTTTCCGCCTCAAATTCTAATAACGCATAATATTCAGCTTCGGTTTCAAACGGCGCGGGTACATCACCACGGGCAACCACTTTACGCATGGCTTTATCAGAGAAGAATTCAAACGCGGTAAGATCAATATTGGTCTGGAAAGTATTCAAGACGCTCATAATGGCCTCAAATTCAGGCACACCTAATACTAATACGGTTAAGTTTTTCGCTGGGCGCGTTAAACGCATGGTCGCTTCCGTGACAAAACCTAATGTGCCTTCGCCACCGATAAACAATTGACGCATGTCGTAACCGGTATTGTTTTTCACTAGGTCTTTATTCAGCTCTAAAATATCACCCTTTCCGGTCACAACGGTTAAACCCGCCACCCAATCACGGGTCATGCCATAGCGAATTACTTTAATACCACCGGCGTTAGTGCTGATATTTCCGCCGATCTGGCTAGAGCCTGCGGAAGCGAAATCAACTGGGTAGAATAAACCTTGCTCTTCAGCGAAGTCTTGTAATTGCTCAGTAATCACACCGGCGCCACAGCGTACGGTTTTATCCATAGCATTAAAGTCAGAGATGCTATTCATATAATCAAACGCAACAACCACTTCACCATTAGCGGCCACTGCGCCCGCGCTTAACCCAGTACGGCCACCGGAAGGAACCAAAGCGACTTGATGCTCATTAGCGAATTTAACAATCGCTTGAACCTGTTCTGTGGTCTTAGGAAATACAATCGCAGAAGGATTTGGCGGATAGATTTTGGTCCAGTCCTTACCAAAGGTTTCTAATGAATCAGCATCCGTTTTCACTTTATCTTCACCAACAATGGCTTTTAGTTGGTTTTCTAACTCGGCTTGGCTTAAAGAAGTCTGAGACTGTGTCATCTAAATATCCGCTTAGGTTATGCGTATTCGTCAGTATTTTGCTGGAATTGAGCGTTTTTCAGGAACTTTCGTGCCTATTTATGCCTTGCTCTGCTTAACATGCAAAAAATTCACTTTCAAAATACAAACTTTTCATCATTCGCCCCCATCAAAAGGGGACACTTTAATTGCCGTATATGTTAGCATACGCGCCTAATTTTTCAGAGCCTTT
>CAXIBC010000169.1:0-3737 GCA_964022115.1 uncultured Oleispira sp.
TACTGCAAGTTAGCACCACCGGATTCTGCCAAGGTGATAATCGGCAATTTATTTGCACGGGCAATTTCTTGAATACGTAAGGTTTTATCCAAACCCGCTGGAGAAATTGTGCCGCCTTTAATTGCGCTATTGTTCACTTGTATCATGCAACGTGCGCCCGCCACATAACCGATGCCAGCAATAATACCGCCACCTGCGCCGCTGCCGTCTTTATCGTCGTGCATCTTTAAACCGGCAAGAGAACATAATTCTAAAAAGTTAGAACCGCTGTCTAATAACAAATTTAAACGTTCACGGGGTAACAGCTTTCCACGCTTACGAAATTTTTCTTTTGCTTGCTCGGCTTTTGCTAATACTTTTTCTTCTACTGCACGAAATTCATCAATAGCAATTTGCATCGCCGCACAGTTTTTAGCAAATTCTTCGCTATGGGTTTGTATTTCTGACGTTAAAATAGCCATTACGCTGCCCCACTCCCATTTTCGTTAATAGGATTATTGTTATTACTCATACGGTTATCTGAATGAACTGATTCAATCAACGACTTATAATTTTCTTCCGCTTGTTTCGCCATTTCAGTAGGTAGCGCAATCGGCATATCCAATAACTGCTGCGCCATGGCTTTACCTTGAGGATCAATGCGTAAACTGGCAATACCACCACCACCGAGTGCTTGCTCTAACATCACGTTAAACGCATCTAATCCTGGTAAGGCATATAATTTCACCTCACTTTTCTCACTCATAACATGAGATAAATAGTTACGGATTTTTTCTGGCTGCAACGCCTGTTGAATATAGGGTAAGTACGCAGGGTCGCGGGCTAAAATGCCCACATTACAATGGTCCCCCTTATCACCGCTGCGCGCCATAGCAAGATTGATAAGTGCTGTTGTCCCATCAAAAGGAGCTACGTCATTAGCTTCTAATTCTTTAATAGCCTCTGTTTGAAGCAAAGCTTCCGAAGCGCGGGCAAAATTTTCTAATGAATCACCTTGAGCAATGTCTACTGCAGTCGACTTATCATTCAAATTAAACGACACAGCAATTTGATCTTTTGGCCATAAAAAAGAAAATAGACGAATCATAGGGCTAGGCTTCGGGCGTCCGCCGACTAAGCCGGTTAGACCCGGTGCCATGGCCGTGGCTGCTTGGGCAATTTCACGAGCAAAAATACCTAGAGCTTTTTTATCTTGATGATGGGCGGCAATTTTAACCACTACTTCGCGGTTATCTAAGGCACGGGAATGTGCACCGTACGTTGTTTCACTGCCTAAAATTTCAATATCTGTCGCCGTAAAAGCTTCTAAGTCCATGGCATTAAAGATAACGCTCACACGCTCAATAATACTTTCAGCAACGCGCTGACCTTTCTCTACCGCCTGACGACCACCGATCATAAACGACGCATTACAACGGTAACCGTCCATATAAGTCGCGCTGACTTTATAATGATCGGAAGGGGCACGACCTTTCGCACCCGAGACTAGAACATGACCGTCGTCCAACTGCTCTAATTCAACTTGAGTGAAATCACAGGTGACATCGGGTAATAAATATTGCGATGGATCGCCAATTTCATACAGCACTTGCTCGCCAACCGTGCCCACAGAAACCAATCCGCCCGTACCTTCTGGCTTACTAACAATAAACGAGCCATCGGCGACGCATTCCACAATGGGGAAACCCATATTGGCGTAATCCGCTTCAACTAACTGCCAATCGGTAAAATTACCGCCAGTGCATTGCGCGCCACACTCAATCACGTGGCCCGCTAACGAACCTTGGGCAAGCTGATCGTAATCGGTTTCAGACCAATCAAGTTCATGCATTAACGGCCCAAGCACGACGGCGCTATCCACCACTCGGCCTGTAATCACAATATCCGCGCCCGCGTTTAACGCATCACGTACCGCGCTAGCACCTAAATAACTGTTTACGCTTAAACACTGCTCTGGGAATTCTTCACCCGAGAACATTTCAACGATACCCGCTTCCGCAAACTCTTGCTGGCGCTTAACTAAATTATCGCCTTCGACCGCCGCGACTTTTAAATCGATACCGGCCTTATCAATCGCTGCCTGCAATGCCGCCACACAGCCGCGTACGTTCACGCCACCAGCGTTACTCACAACCTTGATGCCTTGCTCAGCAATCGGCTTAAGCAAGCGCTCTAAGGTCATCACAAAATCTGGCGCAAAACCCGCCTCTGGGTTTTTCATGCGCGCCCCTGCCATAATCGACATGGTCACTTCGGCAAGATAATCAAATACCAAATAATCAAGCTGACCCTTGGTCACCAATTGTTGGGCCGCCATGGCGGTATCACCCCAAAACGCCGATGCACAGCCTATTCGTACTTTCTTTTCCGTCATATTTTTAGCCATCTGCTTAGTCACTTCTTTAATCATTTAGAGACCTTCAATACACAGGTGTAATTTCAATAACCAAAGACTACCAAGCAAGCGCTTGGTTTGTAAAGTATTCACTTCAGTGATATCTATATAAAAAGACAAACATCTTTATAATAGCCACTTATCCCTATCCGCCTCATATTAGGCCCTGTTACTTATGCCAAAGAACACAACCCAGCTTTCTACTGACCACCAAGCCTTAGTCGATTTGGGCACAGTTAATGCCCCCGATAGCGCTAAAGGTCGCCTTCTACGGGCTGCTGCGATGCTTTTTAAAGAAAAGGGTTATGAACGCACTACAGTAAGGGATTTAGGTAAGGCGGTTGGCATCCAGTCGGGTAGCTTGTTTCATCACTACCCCAACAAAGAAGCGATCTTGTACGCAGTCATGGAAGAAACCATTATTCTCAATACTGAGTTAATGAAAGTCGCACTCGCTCAAAGCCATGATCCAGCTGATAAGGTATTAGCCCTTATACGCTGCGAGCTCGAATCTATCTTAGGTGAAACAGGAGCGGCGATGACTGTTTTGGTCTATGAATGGCGTTCTCTCAAAGAAGAAAGTCAGGCTAAAATCCTCAGGCTCAGAGAGGTCTATGAGAACTTATGGATCACGACTTTAACGGAAGCAAAAGCAAACGGGCTGGTCGTTATTGAACCTTCCGTATTACGCCGTCTATTGACCGGCGCATTAAGCTGGACGGTGAATTGGTACCGCCAAGAAGGGGATTTGACCATAGATCAGCTCGCACAAATGGCACTAAGCCTCGCTATCAAGCCAGCTTGACCCTATCGCCCACCCAAAAACTACAAATAAACCATTGAATTTAATAGATTTTTTGTTAACTTACACACGAATAAGCAAAGAGCCATGAATATCCTTGATTGCCTGTTGACAATATAGGCTCGACTCAGGATAATTCACGCCCTTATTTTCAAGTTAATAATTCCCAAAGGAGCCGACTATGGCAAATTCCGCTGGATCGAAAAAACGCGCACGCCAGGCTGTTGTACGTCGCTCTCGTAACGTAAGCCTTCGTTCTATGGTTCGTACTTCTATCAAGAAAGTACAAACTGCAATCGATGCAAACAGCTATGACGATGCACAAGCTGCATTAGTTAACGCTATGCCTTACATCGACAAGATGGTTAATAAAGGCATCTTGCACAAGAACAAAGCTGCTCGTACAAAGAGCCGTTTAAATGCTGCAGTTTTAGCACTTAAAGCTTAATCTCAGCATTTAAATTAAGGTCTAGCTTACTCAGCGGAGTACAACTAGAGCTTAAACAAAAAAACCAGCTACGGCTGGTTTTTTTGTGCCTG
>CAXIBC010000170.1:0-3707 GCA_964022115.1 uncultured Oleispira sp.
TTTTATTGACCAGATTTCAGTATCACAGCGCCACTGACACTGTTATCACCCTCATCGGTGGATAAGCTAAAGCCTCCAGCAAACGTATCAACATTGCCTGAACTATCTGGGGCTAAGAGAAATCCGCTTAAATCACCAGAGGCATCAGCATTAGTACCTAATACATTATCAGTCATGACACCGGATAAATTATTAATATTAATGCCTGAACCTTTGACGTCACCGCTGGCTGAGAATAATGCCCAAGTTTGATCAATATTGACTTGTTCATTTTGCGGATTCGTGTCGACTTCTACCACCATAGAGACATTATTAATACTAAAGCCATCAGTCCCAGCGGTAACATCAAAACCGGCATCAACATCGGTTACTAAACCACCATTACTGGCACTCGCAATATAATCCCTAGTGCCTGCGGGTAGGTTCATAATACTGCTGGAGAAGCGGCCACTGACTAAGCCCGAGTTTAAATCAGCACGGCCGGCGGGGGAGACTGTCATGTAAAATAACTTTTGCTCTAGTGGGACATAATCCGTGTTGTTATTAAACTGGGTATAGCGCTCAATAGGTGTTGCTTTACTCCCTTGCCAAATTCCCCAGCCTACCGAGTCACTCCAAGGCCTCGCATTACTGAAATCAGCTTCTGCTGCCTCACCGCGACGTAAGGTTTCATAATCCAGAGTGCCATCGGCTGCGGGTATCGAAGCCAAGAAGAAATCTTCACCGTTACCATCTTTATTGAGTGCAATCGCATAGCGTTGCCCATCGGCGCTTAATAAAACCGCTAACTTAGGGTCGGAGGATAGCTGGGCTATTTCGGCATCATTTAAGCGAATATCTGGACTGTTTTCTGATCCAGGTGGAATTGAAGGTGAAACGATTTCTTGAGTTGGATTATTATTGGATGCATTAAAACGATCACTATTTTCGACTTTATCTCTTTTAGGAGGGCCCTTTTTTTCAAAAGGACTTGGAATGTCGGATGCATCGCGCTCAATTTTTGAACGTATTATGCGTGCTTTAAGTGGTCTTTTTGCCTGCTCTTTATTGTCGGCTTTAAATTTATTTTTCTTTGCCTCTAGTGCATTTTCTGCTGAACCGTTTTTTTCTTTATCAGCTTTTTTTTGTTTAGGTGTAGGTGGCGTAAAAGCTTTAGGAGGGTTTAATAAACCGGTGAAAGCACCGTTGGCCGAGATTTCCCCAAAATCAAAATTAGCATTCATTCCTAGATCAAACTTGCCTTGTGGGGTCGATAAAGAAATACCACCTTTCCATACCCCAGCCAATATTTTATCAAGGCCTATTTGAATGTCATAGAGTGTACCGCGAATACCAATGCTGGCCACTGGGGTATCGACTTTATAAGCTTCTTTATTACCTTTGCCAATTTTCCCGGTCAAGGTTCTAAAACCGCCAGCGACTAATTCCAATAATACTTGGTTATTCTCGTCATTAGTTTCTGAATAAACATAGGCTTTAATATTTAATTCAGACTCGGATTTTAAGGCTAATAAGGCATTATCTATAAAGCGTATTTGAACTTTACTTTGTATACCGGTTTTAATGACTTCATGGCTGTAAATGGAATCTCGGCGCTTAAGCTGGCGAGCTATACCATCCACTCCGATGGCTTTTACATCGCCTTTCGCCATGATAATACGGCCAGCCACTTCAGCCCTTTCCGTATCAGCATTGTCAGTAATAGCAGCATAAGCTGCATTCGCAAAAATTATCGTCCCGATTGTGCTTAAGGCAAGGCATAGAAAGCAGAGTTGCAATAATGACTTGATGGAAAATACTATTACCTGGGTCATGAGAGTTCTCCGCTATTTAAAGCTGATCGTAAGACCAGCCTCTATTAAAGTACGTTGATAATCAAAAAGTTTTAAATTACTGTTATTTTGACTGTGACTTAGTTGAACATTCGTCGCCATGTCCGTCATGAATTCATAACCCCAGCCGGCAATAAATTGCATTAATTGATCGTCTCGGGTTCTTCCCGCATAGAAAATATGATCATCGGCAAAGGCGTCGGCATAAGTATTGGCGCGAAAGTTAACTAACCCATAAATGCGCTGCGCGGTGGTGAGTAACTGTTGGGCTTGATAGCTGAGAGCGTAATAATATCGACCTTGAAAGTCGTTATTACTGTCTTTTGCGATATCGCTACCAATCCCGAGCTGGATACTCTGATTAAGACCCTCAAAGTTCCGATTCAGAGCGCCTTTGGCTTGCCATTGGGTGAAGTCTAAGGCGTCGTTTTGATTATTATCTTGCTGGCCCGCTTCAAATTCTGTCGTTGTTTTCCATAACCGAGCAAAATGCCATTGCCAAGCGACATTCGCGAGTATTTGATGTTGTAAATTTTCGCCCGCTAACCAATATTGTCGAACAATGCCACCAAAGCGTAGGTTATGCTTATTGCGCAGCAGTCTAAAACCCCCATTAAGCGCAATGTTGGTTAGGTCGTAGGTATTATCAATAGTATTATCTTTGATTGAGCCGGTTATGGAGGCATCAATGCTGGTACGTTTACTCAGTGGGCGTTGATATTGGCTATAACCTTGTAGCTGGTAATAGCTACTGGCTTGGGACTTTTCGTCATTATCAAGTTTTAGCACGCCGGTTAGAATGGGTGAATCATTTTGATAAAAGGTTGCATTAATGGCGTCTAGATCCGCGGCGGCATTGATATTTGAATCGTAGCCAAGTGCTAAACCAACCCCTGCATGGAAAGCGTGGCTTACTTGTTGTTTCTTCTCGGCAATTCGGGCTAAAAAGCCGTCAATATGGCCTTGTACTTCAATCGGCGGGCTGCTGGCCGCGACCTGTCTAAATTCTCGTTCAGCCGCATTAAGGTTATTAAGAAAGAAGTGACAGCGGGCGAGTTCTAAGCGAAATCTGAGATTGTTGGGATACGCTTCTAATAAACGCTCAAAGGGAAATATGGCTTCGTTATAGTGGGCTGTTTGCGCTGCAGCAAGGGCATAATGAAAGTCAAATTGCTCATCACCTTCCCATTCGTGGTACATTTTTGAGCCTAATTTATAGGCTTGAGTAAACTTGTTATTCTCTATTAATTCAATCAGCTGGTTGAGTTGGCCTGAGTTGTTTTCTGTTGGGGCCTCTGTGGCTTGCTCTGTATTTGCCACTGTAACCGTTGGATGGTTTGCTGGCTTTATTTCTTTAGCCACTGGCGAAGCCCCCTCGCGGCCTAAAATCTGGGCATCTGGATGAGTGTCTGGATGGGTGTCTTGCGGCAGATCTTCAGCAGAAAGTGCCTGAATACTTAGCAGGCTTGAGCTAAAAATCAAGGTTAACAAGCGTTTCTTCACAATATACTTCCTACCTGTGTGTCTTAACCAGTTAATGAAAATGCTGCATTAATTATGGCTGAAAAATCTCACCTTACTAATTATTAGAACTCAAACTTGTGATGAGTTTTGTAACTATGCCACCCTAAAGCATGAGAACTCCCCTGGAACTTCTGACTCTAAATCTTTGTGCGGGTGATATTTTTGATTGGCCCTTTTTCGTTTTATAATTTTTCAATAGCCTTCATAATAGTGGCACTATTTTCGGAATATTCTAATGCGGCCCATGTATATTGTGTTTTCCTCTGTATTGCTGACTTTATTGGCTTATCCCCATAGTCTCATTGCGAGCCCAGCTACTTTGCAGGACCCTAGCATTAGACAAGACCCTAG
>CAXIBC010000171.1:0-3610 GCA_964022115.1 uncultured Oleispira sp.
TGACGCCAGTTTAAACCTCTCTATATATGTGAGCAGAAAAGATTATGGTTTTGGTACGTTTGAAAGGTGCTTGTTTAGCATTTGGTAATCAAGTTTTATTAAATAAAGTTGATCTTGATATTAATGCCGGTGAGCGCGTTTGTGTGCTTGGTCGTAACGGTGAAGGTAAATCAACTTTACTGAAAATATTAAATAAGCAAATTAAGCCTGACGAAGGTTTAGTGCAGCATAGTGATACGATTAAAATTGCCGCTCTGCAGCAAGAGCTTCCGGTTACCGACCCGCAAACTGTGTATGAAGTAGTTGCTTCTGGTTTAGGTGATCTAGGTACCACTATTGCGGCTTATCATGAAGAAGTTTTAAAGGGCGAGCATGTTGATTTGGTTAAGCTGGAACGCCTTCAGCATGTGATTGAAGCGAATGATGGCTGGTTATGGCAGCAAAAGGTTGATTCGATATTAGATCGTTTGGATTTGCCAGGGGATGCGGCGTTTGACTCTATGTCGGGTGGTTGGCAGCGTCGTGTGATGTTGGCACAGGCTCTGGTATCTGAACCTGACTTGTTAATCCTTGATGAGCCAACCAACCACATGGATATTGCGACTATTCGTTGGTTAGAAGAGCAGTTAATGCAATTTAAAGGCACCTTGCTCTTTATTAGCCACGACCGTGCATTCGTACAAGCACTATCAACTCGTATTATCGAGCTAGATCGTGGCAGCATTTATTCTTGGAAAGGCACTTATCAAGGATTCCTTGATCACCAAGAGCAGCGTCTTGCGGCAGAAGAAGTACAGAACGCTTTATTTGATAAGCGTTTGGCGGAAGAAGAAGTTTGGATTCGCCAAGGGGTTAAAGCCCGTCGTACGCGGAATGAAGGCCGTGTTGAGCGCTTAAAAGAGATGCGCAATCAGCGTAGTCAGCGCCGTGAACGCCAAGGTAATGTATCGCTGTCGATGAATTCCGCTGAAAGTTCTGGCAAGAATGTATTTGAGCTGGAGAACGTCTCGTTCGGTTTTGATATTGCTAATGGCTTACGTAAAGAGATAGTTCGTAATTTCACCAGTGTGGTCATGCGGGGGGATCGTATTGGTCTTGTAGGCCCGAACGGCGCTGGCAAAAGTACCGTGATGAAGTTGTTATTAGAAAAGATTAAGCCAGAAGCCGGTACCATTAAAGTCGGTACTAAATTGGATGTGGCGTATTTTGATCAATCACGCAGCTTGCTCGATCTGGAAAAATCCGTAGCTGAGAACGTGGGTGATGGTAAAGATGAAGTCGAAGTGGGTGGTCGCTCACGCCACATTCTTGGCTATCTTCAAGATTTCTTATTCGAGCCTGCTCGTGCTCGTACCCCAGTTAAGTCGTTATCCGGTGGTGAGCGTAACCGAGTATTATTAGCAAAACTATTCCTCAAGCCTTGTAACTTGTTGATTATGGATGAGCCGACCAATGACTTGGACGTAGAAACCTTGGAGTTATTGGAGGAAAAGCTGGTGGAATATGACGCTACCTTATTATTAGTAAGCCACGACCGTGCTTTCTTAGATAATGTTGTGACTCAGCTTTGGGTATTTGATGGCCAAGGTAATATCGATGAGCAGGTTGGTGGTTATTCGGATTGGGAAATTCGTGATAAAGCGGCAAAAGCTGAATTTGATGCGGTGGTCAAAGCGGGTGCTAAAAAAGCCAAAGCACCTTCTCAAGCCAAGAGCAAGAAAGCAGAGCCTAGTGCACAGACCCCTAAAGCTCCGGCAAAAAAGCTTAGTTATAAACTTCAGCGCGAGTTGGATGAGCTGCCAAAGCAGATTGAGGCCTTAGAAGCGAAGCAAGCGCAGTTAGGGATTGAGACGGGCAGTGCCGATTTTTATCAAAAAGATAATGATTATGTCACCGCTAAGCTGGATGAATTGCAAAGCATAGAACAGCAGCTAGAAGCTTTAGAAGAGCGCTGGTTAGAACTGGAGGAAATGGCAGGATGACACCACTGATCATTGTCGTTCTAATCATCTTGGCGGTCTTTGGCTCAGTCGCGATGCTGAAACCAAGTCCTCGTCAACAGCGATTAGCCAAGTTGCGTATGGATGCGATTAAGCTTGGATTACACGTTAAGCTGGAAACCTTTAAGGTTGATAGCAAAAAAATGGGGGTGCGTGATGATATTGTCGCTACCCGTTATGAGCGATTTGTACCTGAAATTAAGAGCCAGGCTTTGCGCTGGAGTGTTGTGCGTCAAGCAGGCTGGGAGCAAGATGGCTTAGCCCCTGGCTGGAGTTGGCATAATACCAATCAGCGTCCCGATATGGATAAACTGTCTGAGTTACTCGCAAAGGTCGCAGATGATGTGCGTGTGATTGAGGTTTATGATAACCGTGCGAGTATTTTAACCGTTGAGAGTAAAACCACTACCGCTGAGCAGATCAATGCTTGGATTGAACTGGCTCAGCCGCTTTAATTTGATAAGCCATACATAATTAATAATTGTGTATGGCGACCAACTCTTCTAAGTTCATAATAATGCGCTCGCTATAACTAGTAACTAAGAAGGGCACGGTATTCTCGTTATAATTCTTGATTGAACGTTCCATAAAACTCCATTTGCTATCAATGGCTCGTAGGATGCGCTGACTGCTCTCTTGGTTGACTTGCTGTTTTAAGTTCACTAGGTCAGTGCGGAATGCTACTGCCATTTGCTCTAACGAACGCTCATACGATCCCATAAATACTTGCCCAAGATTGGATGTGCCTCGAGCTGCGTATTGAGAGGTGATTTCTTCCATCGTCATGGCTAGATTGCGAGCGGTTTCAACGGCTGCTGGGGGGGTAATACCCGTGCTGACTTTGGCATCCTCGTAAGCTTTGGTGATTATTTTAAGTAAAACGGCATTGGTCTTACCCATTTCATCCACCAAGCGAATGTTAGGAAACCCCTGGTCTTTCATATCGTTATAATTAATGCGAATCAGTTTATCGAACTTGGCCCATGACTCTTCAATGTCACCCATTGAATCACTAATACCATCCGCCGCAGGCAATTGTCGGATATTTTCTAAAATTTTAGCAAAAGACTCTAGGTTATTATTGATCTTTTTGCCGTACTTGGTATCGGCGTCTAGCCCAGAGTACATATAAAAGTTTGTCAGTGATTCTGTTGATAGCAGCCGTAATTGGTGGACATTAGTTAATAGTTGCTGCGGCGAAGCAAATACGTGTGTTGCTAATAATGAAAGGGTAACTAGCAATAAACCTTTAAAGCATTTTAAAGTCTTCATGAGCACTCGCGTTTTATTGGTTTTATTATTATTTTCGTAGATTACGATTTAGTCAGTCTAAGGAAAAGCGTCACTAATCCCTAGTAACTATTACAAATGGTTACAAAAAAATTAACCTTCTAGTTCTATAGTGCAATTTTAGCCATACCCTTGGCATTCCCTTGTAACTATTAGCTAAGTTTATCTGAACTATCCTGTATTTCGCCAAATTGTCTGGACTATTACCTTAAAAAAGCAGAAAAACGTCTATTCTTCCCTTGGCAAGGGACTCTGACTCTTGACTTTTTGAGGCCTTTCGCGGATTGTGTCTGTCAGATTCAAACGGTCGTATGAATTGT
>CAXIBC010000172.1:0-3601 GCA_964022115.1 uncultured Oleispira sp.
CGATCTAGATTCGCGCGAATAATATCGTGAGTACGCTCATTGGTATGAGTGATGTAACAATTCACTTGCTCTGGGTGTTCGTTCACATTACCCATAAATGACATTACCGGTAACGGTAAATCACCCGGCTGCACCTGCATCACAGAGAAATCAACGCTGCGTGCATCGATTCGCGCTGGGGTACCGGTTTTTAAACGACCGACATTAAATGGCATTTCACGTAAACGATGTGCCAAAGCAATGGAAGGTGGATCACCTGCACGGCCGCCTTTGTGGTTTTCTAAACCAATGTGGATAGTGCCACCTAAGAAGGTGCCTGTGGTTAATACCACAGTGGTGGCATGAATACGCATATTGGTATTGGTGACAACACCCGCCGCTTTCTCCCCTTGCATGATGAGGTCATCACAGGAAGCTTGGAAAATATCGAGGTTATCTTGGTTTTCAACTATGTCGCGAATCGCACCACGGTATAACTGGCGATCGGCTTGAGCACGAGTCGCTCGCACTGCTGGGCCTTTACGTGCATTCAAGGTGCGGAATTGGATGCCACCTTTATCGGTCGCACGGGCCATAGCGCCATCAAGGGCATCAATTTCTTTAACCAGGTGACTCTTACCAATCCCACCAATAGCAGGATTGCAGGACATTACACCAATGGTATCGGTATTGTGGGTAAGCAATAGCGTTTTTGCCCCCATACGAGCAGACGCAAGCGCAGCCTCTGTTCCCGCATGACCACCACCAACAACAATTACATCATAACGAACCGGATAATCCACAAGCACAACCTCAAACAGGCTCAACCGAGCACATAGCTGATCCCATACTCTGATATCGGCATGGAATCTTAAAAATGGCGGGCATTATACCTGAATTAAGCGTTAAAGGCAGTGGATAGAAAAACTATATGGTTAAAATTTGTGCAGTTATTTAATAAACTTATTCACATTATAAATTCTCCCTGTGTTTAAACTTATCATAGTCTCCGTATAAATCGATCAAAGCTATAGATATCAATGGATAAGAGTAGGTATAAATCTGTGTATAAATGTGGATAAAATTAAAAACTCTAACTTATACAGTGATTTATGAAGAGGTAATACGCAGAAATACTCAGAGTTATTACAGCTAATACACAGAGTTATACACATATTACTAAAAAGTAACTCTATAAACGACTCATAAGCTTGTTTCTTCAGCTGTAGGCTCTTCTGTCTCTGTAGAAGTCGTCGTTGCTGCGGGGGCATTAAAGGTCATAAATAAAAGAGAGCTGCCCATCTTGCTATAAATCTCTAACTCACCCTCCTCATTAATGGCCGCAAAACCGTTAGAGTCACCATTAAAATCATCACAGCGTCTACGATTGAGGGTAATCGTCATCAAAGCATCACTGGCATTAATCAGTTTTATTTTGCCTTCAAATGAACAGTTTTGATCAACTCCATTATTAACTCCATGAAAATTGCCCAAGCTCGTTATATTGAGTTCAAGATCGGTTGTCGTCCACTTCCCTGCTAGATTGGCTAGGGACGAGTTATTGGCAAAGCTACCATCATTGGTTAGGGTTAATGAGCCATATTCTCCAGCATCAGTTTCGAAATCCCCAACGATCGTTGTACTGGTCGCTAATAAGCCATTAATGATATAGGCCGTCATATTACCATCGGCGACAAATTCATTATTGGCACTATCTTCATAGGATAAAGGGAAGGCACTGAGATCAAAATCGACTTCTTCGACTGTGGGAGATGCTAGGGTGCCAAAAAATGCTTTATCAGCATCTATGCCATAAACATCACCATTGTAGATAAGCATACGCAAGGTTTCTGTTTGATCGAGCCCCCCATTCCAAAAGCCATTAAGTGCTAATGAGGTATCATCGACCTCATCACCTAAACTATTAATTGGATTGGTATCGTCTTTTTCTTCAGGTAGGCAGGCCGTTAATAGCAGCAATGCAGCTGCGATAACGGGATATTGAAACGATGTTATAAACCTTGATTTAAAACCAGACATTACAGGCAGCACAATAAACCTCAAAAATTACATCACGATGATATAACTATAGATGTCGGCTGATATTGTGCTTGCTTTAGTTACTTACCAATACAAAAGCTACCAAAAATATTGCCTAATAGATCATCGGCGGTAAATTCACCGGTAATCTCACCTAAGGCTTGCTGCGCCATGCGTAAGTCTTCAGCCAATAACTCACCCGCCATAGCGCCTAATAGCTGGTCTTCACCCGCTTGAATTGCATCTTGGGCTTTCTCGAGTGCTTCAATATGACGACGGCGCGCTAAAAAGCCACCCTCGTTGGTCGAATTGAACCCCATCACGTCTTTTAAGTGTTCCCGTAATTCACTTATACCTAAGTTTTGCTTGGCAGAAATGGATAAGGTTGGGAAATCCGCTTCTTCATGTAGCCCTAATTTAGCGGAGACATGATCATCCGCTAATAAATCGGCTTTATTACGAATAACCGTTATACGTCCACTTTTAATCAGCTTTTCGGTTTCTTCTTTTAAACCTTGTTCATCATACAATGCGTGTAATAGCGCTTTCGGATCGGTTTTTTGACCATCGGTTTCTAGCGAGCTATCGATCATTAATAAGATTCGATCGGCTTGGGATATTTCCGCCCAGGCACGCTGAATACCAATGCGTTCGACTTCATCAAGGGCATCACGCAAACCCGCAGTATCAATGATGTGCAGTGGCATACCATCGATGTGGATATGTTCTTTAAGAACATCACGGGTCGTACCCGCAATGTCGGTGACAATGGCTTTATCTTGCCCAGCCAAAGCGTTCAATAGTGAGGACTTACCTGCGTTAGGACGCCCAGCAATCACCACATTCATGCCTTCGCGCAAAATAGCACCTTGATTAGCTTCAGCTAATACGCCGGCCACTGCGGTTTTAACGTCTTGTAGCATGGCTGCAACTTTACCATCGCTTAAAAAATCAATTTCTTCTTCAGGAAAATCAATTGAGGCCTCAACAAAGGTGCGCAAGTGGATAAGTTGGTCGACTAAACCATGTACCTTGTCGGAGAAAACCCCTTGTAAAGAACGCAGTGCACAGCGTGCTGCTTGGGCGGAAGAAGAATCGATTAGATCGGCAATAGCTTCAGCTTGCGCAAGATCGAGCTTGTCGTTTAAGAAAGCACGTTCAGAGAATTCACCTGGTCGTGCAATGCGAGCGCCCAGCTCTACACAGCGCTGTAAGATGAAATCGAGAACAACCGGACCACCATGTCCTTGTAACTCTAAAACGTCTTCACCGGTGAACGAATGAGGGTTAGGAAAGAATATACCTAAGCCTTGATCCAATTCATTACCTTCAGCATCTTTGAAAGCCCCATAGTGTGCATAACGAGGTTTAGGCAAGAGTCCAAGCACCGCATGCGCGATTTCTTGTGCCTTAGCACCAGATACACGCACAATCCCTACCCCGCCTCGGCCAGGAGCAGTAGCAATCGCGGCGATAGTATCTTGGTGAACGGATTCGGATACAGACATATGAAATTCCTAGGATGAAAAAGCTACCAAACTGATTCCGAAGTATTGCTTCCGCAAAACGGCGTAAATACATC
>CAXIBC010000173.1:0-3584 GCA_964022115.1 uncultured Oleispira sp.
CAAGACCCTTGGTATCAGCAGGGGGAGCATTGGCTACAGGATAAAGTTCAGTCGTTGCAACTTCAGAAAATATTAAATACGGCTAATACAGCAAAGAATGTCATTTTATTTGTCGGTGATGGTATGAGTATTACTACCTTAACGGCGGCGAGAATTTGGCAAGGGCAGCAACTGGGTAAGCTCGGTGAAGAACACTTCCTGCATTTTGAGCAGTATCCGCATACCGCTTTGATTAAAACCTACAATACTAACCAGCAGTCGCCAGATTCCGCCGGGACGATGAGTGCGATTATGACTGGAGTAAAAACCCGTGCAGGGATGATTAGTATTGGCCCCGAGCAGGATAGAACTCAATGTGCGGGCAGTGAGGCCTATCATCAGCAAACGTTATTTGAGTGGGGGCATAAGCAAGGTTATGCAACTGGGGTTGTCACCACCGCTCGCTTAACCCATGCGACGCCCGCAGCGACTTATGCTCATAGTCCTGATCGAGGTTGGGAAGGTGATTTTTTACGCCATCCTAATGCGTATTGGCATGGTTGTGATTCTATCGCTAAGCAACTGGTCGAAAAGGCTTTTCCTAAAGGCTTAGATATTGCTTTGGGTGGGGGCAGTGCAAAGCTAGCGGGGTACTATGATAGTTTTAAACGTCAATTTGAATATGGCTTATTGATTCAAGATACGGCGGCTTTGCAAACCTTAGCCGCGACTGCAGAGCGACCAAGCTTAGGGCCAGTGCTCGGGGTATTTTCATCAGGCCATATGGATTTTGAACTTGATCGTTTAAAACAGACTGAATCAAAACAGCAGCCCTCATTACAATATATGGCTGAACAGGCATTAAAATACTTACAAGCAAAAAATGAAAATTATCTTTTAATCGTTGAGGGTGCCCGCATTGACCAGGCTCACCACCAAGGCAATGCGGCGCGGGCATTAGCAGATACTGCGATGTTTGCAGAAACCGTGAAACGTCTCGATGAGCTGACCGCAGATGAAGATACCCTGATTATAGTGACGGCCGATCATAGCCATAACTTTGTGATGGCAGGGTACCCTAAACGGGGAAACCCAATTTTAGGCCTTGCTAAAAATCAATTAAATGAAGTTGTGCTCGCCAACGATGGCCTTCCTTATACGACGTTAGGTTATGCCAATGGCAAGGCAATAGGCCGACAAGTTCAAATAGGCAATGAGGCTAAGGTGATGAATACGGAGGATATTGATTATCATCAAGGCGTCACCACTCATTTGAAATCAGCCACCCATGGCAGTGATGATGTGGCATTGCACGCCAAAGGCCCTGGGGCCTATTTATTTTCAGGCTTGATGGAACAGCACGAGATCTTTCATACCTTAATGAAAATATTGCAAGATCCTGTTGCGGAGGCCTTATGAATCTGACGCTATTAAAAGCGGGTACTGTTAAGGGTGGGCTAGTGTTTTTATTAGCCTATACGCTATTAGCTTGCACGTCTAAAGAGTTACCATTAAAAGATTTGAAAACCTCTAAACAGTGGTTTCAACAAGGCTATGATGCGGTAGAGACAAGAACGGCTAGGTTAAACCAACAACATAAAGTATTAACCCAACAACTAGCCAGCTCGACTAAAGCTAAGAATATTATTTTTGTTGTTGGCGATGGTATGGGGGTGAGCACCATCACCGCGACGAGAATTTTTGTCGGCCAGCAGCAAGGTTTATTAGGGGAAGAGTTTGCCCTCAGTTTTGAGCAGTTTCCGCACAGTGCACTGATAAAAACCTATAATGTCGATCTGCAAACTCCTGATTCTGCGGGCACTATGTCGGCCTTGATGACTGGGGTTAAAACCAATGAAGGGATTATCAGTTTAGCCGATACCAGTGCGCGGGGAGAATGTAATCCCGATGCTAGCTTACCGACTCTATTGGATTGGGCGAAAGCGAAAGGTAAGAGTACCGCCATGGTAACGACAGCCCGAGTAACTCATGCGACTCCGGCGACGACTTATGCTCATAGTGCGGATCGTAACTGGGAAAGTGATCATCTTTTAACACAGGCGGCCAAAGATCTAGGTTGCCAAGATATCGCTAGTCAGTTTGTCCAGTCAGGCGCTGGCTCGCTGGATGTTTTATTGGGGGGAGGGCGTCGGCATTTTCTACCGCAAGAACAAGGTGGTAAGCGTTTAGATAAAAAAAATCTCATTCAGCAATGGTTAGAAAAAGGCCATTATGCCGGCTCTAAAACTGAGTTAGAGGCAATGGCTTTACAAGCTAAAGATGATAAACCTTGGCTTGGATTATTTTCCAGTTCACACATGGATTATGCTTATCAGCGACCAGCACAGCAGCCTACGTTGCAGCAAATGACGGCGGCGGCTTTAACAAAGATACAGCAAAACCCACTAGGTTATACTCTAATAATAGAAGCGGGCAGGATTGATCATGGGCATCATGAGGGCATGGCGTATAAAGCGTTAACAGAAACGCAAGAATTACATGAAACGGTTGCTTGGCTATTAACTCAGGTGGATCTATCAAAGACGTTAATTGTAGTGACCGCTGACCATAGTCATACTCTGACGTTGGCGGGTTATACTACCCGCGGCAATCCTATTTTAGGGGAAGTCATTGGTAATGATGCGCAGGGTTACCCAATGGCCTCAGCCAGTTTGGATAATAATAAGCAAAGTTATACATCACTTTCTTATCGTGATGGTCCAGGGGCGAGCAAGAGTAAAATCGGCAATGGCATGAGCAAGGGTGATATTTATGCCCCTAACTACCAACAGGCTGCATTAGTGCCAATGGATTACGAGACTCATGGTGGGGAAGATGTTGCCTTGTATGCCATTGGCCCCATGGCCCAGTTATTTTCAGGTACTTTAGAGCAGCATTGGGTATATCATGCTTTAAAATATGCCATGTAATTCAATAAATACGTTAACCTGATTATATTTATGTCTACTTTTCGACTACAGCAATTCTCTATCGAACAATCTCAATCAGGCATGAAGGTCTGTTCAGATAGCCTATTATTTGGTGCTATGATTCCGCTTAACAACCCTAAGCGCATATTAGACATAGGTACTGGAACAGGAATATTAGCCTTGATGCAAGCGCAAAAGGTTCACTCCAGTCATAGCCCAGCTTTTGAGGGGATTACCGCCGTTGAGTTAACCGCCGCCGCGGCGCAAGAAGCCAAGAGTAATTTTATTAATAGCCCTTGGGCGAATTCGATTGTACTGGTTGAGCAAGATATTCAAAGTTTTGCTAAGCAATCACAACCTGAGTCTTATGATTTAATCATTTGTAACCCCCCTTTTTTTGTTGATCATAGCCGCACCCAGCCAGAAAATGATTTAAGAGGCCTAGCACGACATAGCGATACCTTGTCGTATGAAGAGCTGTGTCGGGCGCTGAAAAGCCTCTTGGCAGCCGACGGCTATATTTATCTTTTACTGCCAACCGCTGCGTTAGATCAATTCGCTAACCTATCTCGTTTAAACGGCTTTGATATCATTGAGATTGTTGAGATTTCAGAATCACAGGGGCATAACGCCAAGGTTGCGAGTCTTTGCTTAGCGGCTCAAACAGAGCAAGCG
>CAXIBC010000174.1:0-3519 GCA_964022115.1 uncultured Oleispira sp.
AAAGCAAGTCTTGATTTTCAATAAAAACGAATTAAATTCAATACTTATCATAATCTTACCCACAGATTGTGTGGATAAGGTTGGGTATAACTAAGTTAAACCTTGTTTGGGACGTTGGTACGACTCAGGTGGGGTTAAAACGGTGGTTTTTTGCACACTGACTAGTCCTTGTATGACAAATAGCGCCAAAGCAGTGGATTATTGACGTTGGCTTATTTTTCATTAAAGCTAACTTGAAACTCATACTGTTTATCTATACAGTTTGAATAATGAAACTGTATATCGCCGAAAAGCCCAGTCTTGGCCGAGCCATTGCCGATGGCTTAACCAGCATTTTAAATAAACCGCAGCGTAAGCAGCAAGGTTATATCGAGCTGGCTAATGGCGATGTCGTGAGCTGGTGCATCGGCCATTTATTAGAGCAAGCAGAACCTGATGCTTATAATGATGCCTATAAGTCTTGGAAGCTCGAACACCTGCCGATTGTGCCGCAAGAGTGGCAATTAAAAGCCAAAAGCCAAACCCGTTCGCAATTAACCGTATTGCGTAAATTGGTAAAGCAGGCTGATCATATTGTCCATGCTGGAGATCCTGATAGAGAAGGGCAGTTATTAGTCGACGAAGTTTTAAGTCATCTCAAAATCAGTGTCCATAAAAGAAAGACGACCGAGCGTTGCTTAATTAGCGATTTGAATCCGCCCGCGGTTAAGCGAGCCTTACAAAATTTACGCAGCAATCAAGAATTTGTGCCTCTGTCCGTTTCGGCGTTAGCCCGTTCACGCGCTGATTGGCTATATGGCATGAATATGACACGGGCTTATACCTTACAAGGGCAGAAGGCGGGTTATAAAGGAGTACTCTCGGTTGGCCGTGTACAAACCCCTTTATTGGGCTTAGTGGTTAAACGCGATGAGGAAATCGAAAACTTCGTTAGCCGTGAGTTTTATCAAGTCGAAGCACGCTTAAAGAATGCCTCTGATGAATCGTTTTTACTGAAGTGGCAGCCCAGCAAAGCCTGTAAACCGTATCAAGATGAAGAAGGCCGCGTTTTATACAAGCCTTTGGCCGAAAACGTCTGTCAGCGCATTACCGACCAACCCGCGGAAATTACCAAGCTTGAACAAAAAGAGAAACAGCAGCCGCCACCACTGCCGTTTAACTTATCCACTTTACAGATCGAAGCGGCTAAAGCCTTCTCTATGAGCGCCCAGCAAGTATTAGATACTTGTCAGAGTTTGTATGAACGGCATCAACTCATTACTTATCCAAGATCCGATAGCCGCCACTTGCCCAATGAACAGCATCATCTTGCCCCGCAGGTGATTCAGGCGATTGGTCAAAATTGCCAGTCGCTGACCGAATATGCTCAGCAAGCACAGCCGAGTTTAAAAAGTAAAGCCTTCAACGATAGTAAAGTCGAAGCACATCACGGGATTGTGCCGAGCGAAAAATCAATATCGGCTGAACAGTTTTCGAAGTTGAATCAGTTTGAGCAAAAAGTTTATCGTCATATTGCGCGCCAATATTTGATGCAATTTTTCCCAGCTTATCAATACGCCGAAACTAAAGTCGAAGCGACCATCGCGGGTGGCCAGTTTAAGACTCAAGCCAAGCAGCCACTTAAGCAAGGCTGGAAAGTGCTCTATGGTGATAAGAAGGGAGGTGATAAGAGGAGGGATGATAAAAAGGTAGACAATAAAAACGGCTCGGGTGGTCAACACGTTAACAAAACAGAGACTGGGCAGTCTTTACCGCCCATCACCCTAGACCCAAATGACCAGCAATATGGTAAGCATGCTTGGACTTGCGATAACGCCAATCTGATTGAAAAACAAACCACACCGCCCGAATATTTTAACGACGGCACCTTGCTGGCGGCGATGACCGGCATTGCTCGTTATGTCAGCAGCGCTGAAATTCGCAAGACGCTAAAAGAAACCGACGGTCTTGGTACTGAAGCAACGCGAGCGGGAATCATTGAGCTGCTTTTTAGGCGTAACTTTTTACAGCGCACGGGCAAGCAGATACGCAGTACCGATATTGGTAGGGGCTTAATCAACAGCTTACCCGAATCGGCCATTACGCCTGACATGACGGCTTTGTGGGAACAGCAGCTGAACGCGATCAGCCAGCGAGAGCTGAATTACCAAGGATTTATGCAACCGCTGAATCATCATTTGTTGGCGCTGATTGAACAGGCTAAGCAGTACATACCGACTGCGTTGCAGGGATTAAAGGGGCAAGGTGCTGGGTTCAAAAAAAAGGGCGCGAAGAAATCAAGTGGCGGGAAACCTAGCGCTCGCAAGCCGCCTGCTAGAAAGTACGCCAAAAAGATAAAAAGTTAAAACTGCATGCTGTAAAGGCATTCAATTGCTTTTCTTTATGCAGTGCTTTTTCATTAATCGACATTAACATTCAGAACGATACCTTGACGGTGAAATGCCTTGCCAGCGTCTAAAAGCACGGCTGAAATTTCGATCATCCTCATAACCTAAAAAATAGCTAATTTCTTTAATCGTCATCTCGGTATTTTTAAGATAAGAAATGGCTAGCGTTTTTTTTACATCTTCCAAAATTTCACGGTAAGACACTCCTTCACTGACAAGCCTTCTGTGCAAAGTTCTTGAGGTCATATTAAACCATGATGCCATCACTGCTTGTGTCGGAAAATTTTCACTGTTTGCCAGAATTTTTTGTTTAACTTTGTTTTTATAGCTACCTTCTTGATTAATAATTTTTAATTCTTTCGCGCATAAAATTTCTGCCTCTTTATAAGCGGACAAATTAGCAAGTGGAATTCGTTCTAGCATTAATTCTTTTGTAATACTGATACTGGCGCAGGGTGTATTAAATATGAGTTTGCAATCCGTCAAACTATGATAAGCATTTGTTTGATTGTTAGCATAGGGAAAACTAATCGTCAGGCTCTTTTTTATTTTAGGCGTTAATTGGTCGAGAGCCGACTTAATGGTAACCAATATCGCTTCTAATACTAAATTTCGTATTTCATTGAGCGGAAATTTTTCATTAAGTTCGATAATGAATTCTGAATCGTTATACCGAGTTGATATGTCAATAAGAGGAAAGCGTAATGATATATATTGCTCAAGTAATTTAGCGGCTGATACTAAATCTTCACAGTTCATTAAGGCATAGCCAAGTATACCGTGAGACTGCAATGTTAATCGGTGGCCAACCATCACACCTATCGCAGTATTGTTCGATAGTTCAACGGCTTTAATAACCAAGTCATAAAGTGCTTCATAGCTAACTGTTGCATCAAGCATGCCTGCATCAATGACTTGATATGGGCTCCCATCTAACCACTTTCTTTGATTGATGCCAAAGTCTGCCATGCATTCAGCTACGGCGAGTAAGTACACTCCCGGTATTTTTGCGTTTGTGTGAATCATCAAGAGGCCTGCTTCAGAATTATCATAGGGAGCGCTTTTGTTATTTTGATTATTAGCATCGTTTAGAAAATAGGGGTTGTCAATATGTGACTCCTGCTTGTCAAAA
>CAXIBC010000175.1:0-3341 GCA_964022115.1 uncultured Oleispira sp.
TCAGCAATTTCGATGATAGAGATATCAAATGTACCACCACCTAAATCGTATACCGCAACCGTCTTATCACCTTTAGAGTGATCTAGACCGTATGCCAGCGCAGCCGCTGTTGGCTCGTTAATAATACGCTTAACATCTAGACCTGCGATTTTACCCGCATCTTTAGTCGCTTGGCGCTGCTGGTCGTTGAAGTAAGCAGGAACGGTAATTACCGCTTCTGTTACCGCTTCACCCAGATAGTCTTCCGCTGTTTTCTTCATCTTCTTCAAGATTTCAGCCGAAACCTGAGGTGGAGCCATCTTCTTACCGTTAGCTTCAACCCAAGCATCACCGTTATCGGCCGCAATGATCTTGTAAGGAACCATAGAGATGTCTTTTTGCACAACATCATCGGTAAATTTACGACCAATTAGACGCTTAACCGCAAAGATAGTATTTGCTGGATTGGTTACCGCTTGACGCTTAGCTGGCTGACCAACTAAGATTTCTTCACCCGTGTAAGCAACAATCGAAGGGGTTGTGCGGTCGCCTTCTGCGTTCTCAATTACTTTTGGCTTATCGCCGTCTAATACAGAAATACAAGAGTTAGTTGTACCTAAATCAATACCAATGATTTTACCCATAATTTGGATCTCCAATCTGCCTGGCTTAGCCAGTTCTTAATTTCAGTGAACGATTAATAAATCGTTAAAAAATGTTTTACTTTTGATGAAACTTATATAAGTCTCAGCTTTTATATTTCAAGGCTAAAAAATCAATAATTGTTATTTTTTAGCCTTTATTTATTACTTAAGCATTCTCATCGATGCTCGGGGCGCCTTTCGACACCATAACCATAGCTGGGCGTAATAAGCGACCATGTAAGCTATAGCCTTTTTGCATGACGGCCATGACAGTATTCGGTTCGAAATCTGCATTTTCCTGCATCGCCATGGCTTGATGAAGCTCAGGATTAAAGGTCTCTCCCTGAGGGTCAATCGCTTCAATATTGAACTTTTCTAGCGTCGTTACAAAACCTTGCAACGTCATATCTACGCCATCACGTAACGCTTTCGTCGCTTCATCTTCTGGCGCAGCCGCTAGAGCACGTTCAAGATTATCCAATACCGTCAACAATTCGCGGGAAAGTTTTTCTTGGCCAAACTTATGGGCCTTCTCAACATCCTGCTCAGCGCGGCGGCGAACGTTTTGCGCCTCAGCTTGAATGCGCAACATCTGCTCTTTCATCTCTGCCGTTTCGGCTTTTGCCGCTGCTAGCTCAGCCTGCAATGCTTCTTCAACAGATACTTCTTCAACAGCTTGCTCTTCGGCTGTTTCGACCTGTTCTTCCACATCAACAGTAGTGGCTTCTATATTTTCATCATTCTGCTGTGACATGAACCTTTCCTTTAACTCTGTTCTTAATCTGAGAATTTATACGGCTTTCTCTTTGTGAATTTCTATATGGGGCTAGGGAAATCCCTTTCAAGGCAAAAAACCAATAAAAGCGCTAAAAAGTTCAATGTTTTTACCCCATTAATTCCACTTCGTTTATCAGCAACCTATTTAAGCTTGCCCACACCCATAATTTACTGTACAAATAAACACTGTGCATACATACAGAACATCATTATCCATAGTGAGATAAAAGGAAGCCTAATATGCTGGTTCACTTATCCATTTCGCAATTTGCATTAGTTGAGCATCTTGAACTTGAACTCAACCCAGGAATGACCACCATCACAGGTGAAACCGGTGCTGGTAAATCCATTCTATTAGGCGCTCTCGGCCTCGCGTTAGGCAATCGCATTGGTGACAATGTAGTACGCAAAGGGGCCGAAAAAGCCGATATCAGCGCAACATTTATGGTCAGCGAAAAAGTCACCCAATGGCTCAATAACCATGATTATCCCCTTGAAGACGATATGTGTATTTTGCGCCGCGTTATTACTCAAGAAGGCCGTAGTCGTGGTTATATTAATGGTCGTAATGCTTCTGCCACCGAATTAAAGGCCCTAGCCAATCAACTGATCGACATTCATGGCCAGCACGCACACCAGTCATTATTGCAAAAAGATGCCCCTAGAAAGCTGCTGGATAACTACGCAGGCACTAGCAATCTAGCACTAAAGACCAAGCAGGCCTTCCAAGCTTGGCAAGAAAAGCTCAAGCAAAAGAATACCCTGCAAGAAGACAGTGCCGAACAACAAGCCCAGCGCCAACTGCTTACCTATCAGGTACAAGAGCTGGATCACCTGCAACTGGTTGAAGGTGAGGTCGCTGAGTTAGAAGCCGAGCTTAAACGCTTGAGTAACGCCGATGCTATTATGCTTTCAGGTCAGCAAGCACTCACTCTTTGCGCTAATGGCAACGATGATGATAGTGACTCATTGCGCGCTAAAGGCAGCGCACTACAGCAAGTACAGCAAGCGCTTCAGCAGCTCGATCAAATTGATGATGATAATCCAGCTCTAAAAGAGAGCCGTGAATTTCTTATGCAAGCACAAATTCAATTGGAAGAAGCCAATGATGCATTGCATAACTACATCAATAAGGTCGAAATCAACCCGCAACGGCTACAACAAATAGATCAGCGTCTTGGGGATATTTACGATCTGGCTAGAAAACATCACGTTAGGGCTGACGAACTCTTCGCTAAGTGGCAAGAGTTAAGCGACAAACTCAGCGCATTAAACTTTAGCGATGATGATATGGATGCTTTAATCCAGCAAGTCTTAGAACTTGAACAAGGTTATCTTAAGCAGGCTCAGCAATTAAGTAACAAGCGCCACAAAGCAGCCAGTAAACTCGATAAAGAAATTAATACCCACTTCGATGCGCTCGCTCTAGGCAATGCAAAACTTCAAACGAACATACAAAGCGCTGAACAATTCGCTAACAGTCATGGTATTGACCAAATAGACTTATTGGTACAAACCAACCCAGGCATGCCTATGGGGCCACTCAGTAAAGTGGCCTCTGGGGGTGAACTGTCGCGCATCAGCTTGGCTATCCAAGTGATTACGGCTCAGACCAGTAATATCCCTAGCTTAATTTTTGATGAAGTCGATGTAGGGATTGGTGGTGGCACAGCAGAAAGAGTAGGCCGTTTGTTGAATCAACTAGGGCAACATAGCCAAGTACTGTGTGTCACCCACCAGCCACAAGTTGCCGCGCAAGCTCAAAATCACCTGCAAGTGAGCAAAATAGCCGGAGATGAGCAAACCTTCACTAATATTCGCCCTCTTGATAATAAACAACGTACCGAAGAAATTGCTCGTATGCTGGGGGGGGTAGAGATTACCCAAAATACCCTAGACCACGCGCAAGAGATGTTGGCGATGGGGAATGGCTAAAAAAAA
>CAXIBC010000176.1:0-3307 GCA_964022115.1 uncultured Oleispira sp.
GATACTATGCAGTCTGATCTTGTATTAAAGAAATACCTAGGTTAATTTCTAGCTTGGTATTTTAGCGACAAAAAAGGCGTGCCATGGCACGCCTTTTTTGTGCAAGTGTAATTAAATCTGACTGGAAGTCGCAGTGATTAATAAACGCATAGTCGTTATTTTTAGTATTATTGTATTAACCTTGATGAGTAGAGTTCATGCTGAAGAATTAGATTCTCAGTCATCTCATTTGACGCTAACTGAGCTGTCTAAGAAGACTCAATGGCATCATCTATTGCACTATCGTCCTCATGGCTTATTGGGGGAGAAGTTAAGTGAAAATGATAGTGAGAGTTTTTTTATCAACCCCAATGGCAAGCATGATGCACTGGCTGAATTACAGGATGAAGTTAAATTATTCTCGTTAATAAACCAAGCCGATAATGAATCATTACAATGTCGATTTCCTGCCCGTTATCAGTGGTTAAAACAATTTTATCCCCGCTGGGTTGATCAATCTTGTAGTGAGTTGAAAGAATGGAAAACTGAAATTGATGCCCACAAATTAACCTTAATTTTTCCAGCTTCTTATTTGAACTCGCCATCGTCTATGTATGGTCATACTTTAATTCGACTTGATCGAGAAGATGAGAATAAAAGTAAATTACTATCGTACAGTGTCAATTTTGCCGCTAATGCCGACCTCAGTGATAATGAATTGGTTTTTAGTTATAAAGGCTTGGCGGGGGGGTACCCTGGGGTTGTGTCGGTTTTGCCCTACTATGCAAAAGTAAACGAATACAGCCATCTTGAGCACCGAGATGTGTGGGAGTATCGGTTAAATTTAACGGCGCAAGAAGTCGACCAGTTTGTGAATCATATTTGGGAAACCAAAGAGACAGAGTTTGATTATTTCTTTTTGGATGAAAACTGCTCTTATCGATTATTAGCGTTATTAGATGCGGCGAGTGAGCGTATTGATGTAACAAAAGATTTCTCCCTTAAGGCTATGCCTGTGGATACGATCCGTAGCTTAATTGATACGGGTAAAGTGACACGGGTCGATTATCGGCCATCGTCTGGGGTGATGTTAAATCAACAGCAAGCACAGCTGTCTGCACAGCAAAAGCAATGGGCGCGAGATATCGCGTTTGATCCTAGCTTAGCCCAAGCGCCAGAGTTTTTACTCTTCTCAGATTTTCAGCGGGCACAAGTCCTTGAGGTGTCCATCAGTTATTTACGCTATCTCGTAGTGAAAAAGAAACAATCCTCGCAACAGAATCGCCAGCGCTCTCTTGCCCTGTTATCGGCGCGCAGTAAAATTCCATTACAAGAAGTTTTTCAGCCCATAGAGGACCCTGAGGTGCGAGACGATCAAGGGCACTTAACTCAACGCGCTAGTATTTATCTAGGTCAGCAAAATGATGACGAATTTACCGATCTGCAATTTCGCATTGCTTATCATGAGCTGATGGATCTGCCAGAAGGTTTTATTAAAGGCGGGCAAATTGAAATGGGGTCTTTGACTCTACGGGCAATTAATCAAGCCAAAAGCACAGGTAGTAATGACGCTGATGTTGCTTTGCAGCTACAGAAATTCAGCATTATTAATATTTTATCATTAGGGGCTCGGAATCATTTTCAGCAACCGATTTCTTGGCGGGTACATACCGGCTTTGACCGCTTTTTAATCCAAGGTAGTGACCTTTTTGCTCATCTCGATGTGGCGGGGGGCTATAGTTATGATGTAGCGGTCAATCAACAGGATTTGGGGCAGGTCTATGGTTTGTTAGAAGGGCGCTTGAAAGTCAGTGGTCAGTTCAAGCAAGATTATCAGCTCGCCGCCGGCACTCAGCTCGGTTGGTTATATCAAGGTAGTCAATGGCAGATAAATACCTTTGTCAGTTATTTCCCGTCGGTCCTAGGGGAGAGATTCGATTATCGAGACGTATCGCTTTCTTTAGGCACTAAACTAGCAACCAATGTGCAATTGCGCTTTGATGCGAAAAAAGAGCTAGTTTCTAATTATAAGGACTCTCCTGAGGCTAAAAACTTGATCGGTGATAGTCTCAAGCTAGGGCTGAACTGGTATTTTTAAGGTGCATAAATTAACCTCGATTAGCCTAGTTGTATTGTCATTATTACTGAGTGGTTGTAGTAATTTAACCAGTTTATTTTTCTATCCACAAAAGCAATATCTACGGACCCCAGTGGATATTAACTTAACCTTTGAAGAGGTGAAGGTTGTTACTGACGATGGTACAGAAATCGTTTCATGGTTTTTACCGGCGCTTGATACTGAGCAAGATGACTCTCCTATTGTCTTATTTCTTCATGGTAATGCGGAAAATATCAGTACGCATATTGGCAGTGTGTATTGGCTACCCGAGCAGGGTATTAATGTATATTTATTAGATTATCGCGGTTATGGTCACTCCCAAGGGCAGCCTTATATTCCCGCCATTTTCCAAGATGTCGAGGCTTCGTTAAAGTGGCTGCGCAGTCGCTTTCCTGAGCGTAATATTTATCTACTTGGCCAAAGTATTGGCTCTGCCATTGCTACTACGAGTATGGCGTTATTTAAAGATGAATATAACCTCAGTGGTTTAGTTTTGGATGCGAGCTTTACGGGTTATCGGGATGTCGCCCAGTATGTTACTTCAAGCTCAGTGATCACTTGGTTAATGTGGCCTTTCACCTGGTTATTACCCACTCAGTGGGACCCTGTGGATTACATAGCTCAAATATCACCTAAGCCTATCTTGATCTTTCATAGTCGTGGGGATGGGATTTTGCCCTATTCCTTGGGCCGTGAATTGTTCGAGCAGGCTGAGCAGCCTAAAACCTGGCAGGAGTCTCAGGGGCGGCATATACAGACGTTTAATTTTGACCAATATCGAGAAATTCTGATTAATTTCTTGACCTGATGGTCAGCTTGTTGCAATATTTCTCTTTTAGTGAATCCTCTTGCTAAATAGAACATACATCAGTAAAATGCCGCGTCAAAGTTGTACCCACCATACCTTCTATATACGCTCAGGTTGCCTCATATGTTGCGAATCGCTGAAGATGCTTTGACATTCGATGATGTCTTATTAGTTCCAGGTTACTCTGAAGTTCTGCCTAATCAAGTGTCGCTTAAAACGCGCATTACAAAAGGTATTGAGCTTAATGTCCCCCTAATTTCTGCTGCTATGGATACAGTGACTGAAGCCCGCTTGGCGATTGCTATCGCACAAGAAGGTGGCCTCGGCATTATTCACAAGAATATGACTGTTGAAGAGCAGGCCGCGGAAGTATCAAAAGTTAAACGTTACGAAAGTGGCGT
>CAXIBC010000177.1:0-3292 GCA_964022115.1 uncultured Oleispira sp.
GGTTTTTTTATCGATATGGTGGTGTTATCAATGGCTTTGGTGCAAAAGATAGACCTCGCTCGGCAGGAGCGATCTTGGGCGCAAAAAGAAAATATTAAGAATTTAAAACGTTATCAAGACCTGTATAGCGAATCCTTATCTGGCAACTTCCAAACAACTTCTGAAGGGAGGTTGGTCTCGGTAAATAATGCCTTTTTAGAAATACTGGGTTATGAAAATATTACAGAAATACTTGAATCCAGAGTGGCCAAGGACATTAGTCTGTTTTCTATGGATATGAATGCCTCAAAATATTTAGTAAATACCGTCAGGCAGTATGGGAAAGTTGTTGATTATGAAGTTGAAGTGATTAAAAAAGATGGAAGCGCTATCTGGGTTTCTTTATCAGTCAGAACCGTTACCAATAATGACGGACTGATTGAATACTATGAAGGATCAATAATTAATATCAATGAACGAAAAATCAATGAAACTCTGCGGGAGCAAGCGCTCAAAGACAGGATGTCGACACTTGAGCAGCTTGTGATCGGCATTAGTCATGAAATTAATACACCTTTGGGGACTTCTATAACAGGATTGAGTCATTTGAAACAATTGATGATTGAAGTGAGCGACAAGAAGAAGGGAGATCTAGTAAGTGCTGATATATTGGAATCAGTGATTGAAGAAATATTTCAAGCGCTTGATTTAACCAGTGATAATCTAGATAGAGTTCGTGAATTAATTAAGCAATTTAAGCATGTATCTGTGAGTCAGCAGGGCTATGAAATATATCAAGTGAATTTATTAGGTATTATTTCTTCTGCTCTGGCTGCATTTGATAATGAACTGGGTAATCATGCGGTTGAAGTAGAAATTGATTGTGATGAAACGATTAATGTGACGACTTATGGCGAAGCTATTGGTGAAATAATAAAGCAGTTAGTTAATAATAGCTTGGATCATGCTTTTGAAAATGAAACGTATAAAAAAATTGAGATCTCTGCAAGAATAAATAACGATGAAGTTGTATTGATATATAAAGATAATGGTAAGGGGCTTTCCGATGAAGGTAAGGCCGAACTTTTTAATCCGTTTTACACAACCTTGAGGGGCTACCATGGCAAGGTCGGATTAGGTATGTATCTAACATTCAATTTAATTACGCAATTATTAGCGGGTGAAATCGAAATTGAACAATCTGAACAAGGTATCTCAATTCTTATAAAGTTCCCACGTCATCTTCGCTAATACATTAAACCTTATTAGGATATATTAATATGCTGAACCTTAAACAAAGGTTGGCCGATTTATGGTTAAAAGCTAAGCAGGGCTGGTTAACCGAAACAGAAGATAGCTCAGTCGCACTCGATCAGGTTAGCCGATTTTATCAATCTGATTTTTATTTATCCCTCGATAAAGGTCTAAGAAGTGCTTTTTATGATGGACCGTTAGGGGGGCTAGACTCACGTGTGATTGAACGACAAGACGTTGATTTTTTATTGTCATGTCATGGGTATTGGCAAAATGGCCGTAATGTTAGCTGCGCTATATTTGGTGAAAAAGGTACTGGCTTATCAACCTTATTAAATATGTTCACGGCTAAACTGAAGCAGCAAGATCAAGCATTCAAATCACTCATTTTAGAAAAACGATTGTGTAGTGAGCAAGATGTGATTAATAGCTTTGCTAAGCTTTTAGGAATGGAAAATAAGGACTACACACTCGATGAGTTTATTATCTTAATAAATCAACTACCACCCTGTGTAATCACCCTAGATAATTTACACTTTTTGGTGCAGCGCACGCTAGATGCACAAGTTGTGGTTGATACATTAAGCGCCATTATTCTAGCGAGTCGAGGTTATCACCTTTGGATTGTTGCTTGTGAAGAACAGGCCTGGCGGCGGTTATGTTATGGCTATCAGATTGAACATGTCTTCTCTCATCAGCAGCAGGTTGCTAATTTTAGCGAAAGTCAGATGCTTGAATTACTGCTTAAACGATTTTCTTATGGCGGCTTTCGTACCATTAATGATATGCCCATTGAAACGCTAGTAGATGGTAAGTGTCCACTAAATGATATTGCGAAACGCTGTAAAGGCTGCATAGAGTTGAGCTTGTTTTATTGCTTAAATAATCTTTCTTACGGTATTACAGAAAAAAGTGTTTGCATTATGCCTGCCGAAGAAATTGATGTGACCGCACTGAAAAGCCTTAGTCAATTGGAATTGTTTAGCCTTGCCGAAATTTGCGCTCATGGTCACCTGTCGGTTAAAGAACACCATAAAATATTTCGTATCAGTTTAGGGGAGAGCAAAATGATTTTGGAGCACTTACGGGTGCTTGGCATATTAGATAAAAATGAAGGAGTATCTGGTAGCGATGCCTATAGCTTAAAGCTGATAATTTCTGCGGTCGTTATTCGCTATTTAATTTCAATGAACTCTTTATATTAGGTGAAACATGGATAACAAGATTTTTCAGCAGTTTATTGATTTATTTTCCTATACCACTTTGGCATCCATTATTGGGGCATTAACCGCTGCTTGGTTATTATTAGTCGGGATTCGCTGGGCCATTAATACCTTAGTGAGTTATAAGCCCAAGTACCGAATTCAATTATCTCAGACTTACCCAGTCATAAGAATTATCATTTGGTTTATCACAGTTTCATATATTGTCATCGGTATTGTTCAACCGCCGCAATCAATTATTTATGCATCCCTTGGGTCATTAGGCTTGGCCTTAGGTCTAGCCTCGCAAGATGCTATACGTAACCTAGTCGCTGGTATTATGATGGCTATTTCACCGCGCTTTAAAATAGGAGATATGGTGCGGGTGGGTGAACATTATGGTGAGGTTATTAGTTTAGATTTGAGTACGACCCAGCTGCATACCTTTGATGATAATGTGATTACTGTTCCTAATGCCGATATTCTCAAAACAGCTATCAGCAACTCTAATAATGGTGAGCTGAATGAAATGGTGGCCATTGACTTGCATTTTCCGGTGAGTATTCCTGTGGCAAAACTAAAAGCGACGGCCTTGAGTGCGGCTAAATGCAGTTATTTTGTCTATTTAAAAAAACCGATAACAGCGACTGTCTTTCCAGTTTTTGAGCGAGATTTTTATTATCATTTAACCATTAAAGCCTATGTGTTAGATGTCCGCCTTGAAAAAGCTATGGCGACCGATGTGGCCGAGCGAATCATTGAAGCCTTGCACGATAAAGAGCTTTTTGCCGGCAGCGCTTTTTCAGGCAGCCAAGACCCTGAACCTTTGCGTATTGTCCAAGGCTAATCGTCAACAT
>CAXIBC010000178.1:0-3057 GCA_964022115.1 uncultured Oleispira sp.
TTTTTGTGGCTGCTCTTAGGTCTAGCCTGCGCCGTATAAACTATCTTGCATGTGTAAGCAGGCATAAGCGGTTTGAAAAGCCGGCTCTTGGAACTGCTTTAATTTTGTTTGCTTATAATCCATCAAGATAGGCGTATGTTTTAGCTGTTCTTTAATGCGACTGCCCGCGACGAGCTCAACATTTAAGCCTTCTATCAACTGGATGGCCGTTTCTAGTTTGAAACCAACGGCACCACCGGCAAATTTACCTTTCATTGGGCGTTCGCGAATCACCACCTTATCCACCTTATAATCCGTCACTAGCTGTAAGAATTGACGCTGAAACCAGCGCATGTTCTCGGTATCTTGGGTATTGGTGATGGTGATTTTGCGTTGACGGACTTCAGGAATGTCTAATAAACCCATGTTTTTAGACATGATGCAGAAGATGGCGTCATCGCCTTTTAATTCAACGGCACAAATACGCATAAGGGGGGGTCTCACTAACAGATAAAAAATTGTGGCCATTATACTCTTTTTTAACCATCTCTGTATTGCTGTTTATGTGGCTCTCAAGCATGATGGCGGCTATTAATAGGTCGCTAAATTTTTAGCGTGTAGAAATAGGTATAAGATAAATATGGTTTGGTTAAAGAGACAGTTTGATTGGCTCAGTTTCAGTATATTAGCGGCAATATTTCTAATTTGGCCCGAAATAGACCTTTGGGTCAGTGGTTTGTTCTATAACCCTGAACAGGGCTTTATTTACCGTAATAATGCCGTCGTATTGTCTATCTATGAACTGTTTCGCCATGCGCCTAAATTTTTATTGCCATTACTGCTGATCATGACGGCTTTGAGCTTTGTTAAAGGTCGCTTTGGTTTGGGCACGGATCAACGTAAGCCTTGGCTCTTTATTACTTTGGCCTTGCTCATTGGCCCAGGCATCTTGGTGCACCTAGTAGTAAAAGAAAATTGGGATCGACCGCGGCCACGCTCAGTGCAAGAATTCGGTGGGCAAAAAGACTTTATTCCGGCCTTGATTCCTGCGGCCATGATTCAAGACCAAGCGGGTAATAACAAATCTTTTGTCAGTGGTCATGCGGCTATGGGCTTCTACCTCATGGTATTAGCGTGGGTTTTTCGCCGTCGTAGCTGGTTTTATGCCGGGTTAGCCATGGGCTTGGTCGTGAGCTTTGGGCGCTTAGTGCAAGGGGGGCATTTTGCGAGTGATTTAATCTTTGCAGGTTTTCTCTGTTATTTTAGTTATCGCTTATTGTCGTATTGGATATTGGGTTATAGCCGCATAGTTGCCTTGGATGAAACCAAGATAGGAGAAAAATCATGAGCTCGCCGATGGATTTTATCCAAAAACCCCATGATCTAGATGAGAGCCAGCGCTTGTTTCATGGTCGTGGGCATGCTTATCCAGGACTAGAACATGTTAATATCGATTGGATTGCACCGGCGCTTATCGTTACCCTATATGCCGAAGTAGAGCGACCTTGGTTGCAGCAGCTGTGCACGGATTTAGCGGCCTTATTACCTCAGTGCGAGAGCTTGCAAGTTCAGTATCGCTGTCGTCCAAAAGCCCCTTTTGAAGTGATGATGGGGGAGGCGCTGAACCAGTTAACCGCTATTGAAAATGGCCTTAAATATCATATTCGCTTGGGGCGAGCGCAAAATACCGGTTTATTCTTAGATATCGCCAATGGCCGCTCTTGGGTACAAGATAATAGCCAAGATAAAAATGTGTTGAACTTGTTTTCTTATACTTGTGCTTTTTCGGTCGCGGCCTTGGCCGGGGGAGCTTCCCAGGTTGTGAATATCGATATGGCGAAAGGCGCATTATCGACGGGGCGTGATAACCACCGCCTAAATGGCCATGATGTTAGCCGTGTGATCTTTCAAGGTATCGATATTTTTAAGTCTTGGAGCCGGATTAAAAAATACGGTCCTTATGATCTATTGATTTCAGACCCACCGAGCTTTCAAAAAGGCAGTGTCGATATTCAGCGCGATTATTATAAAATCATTAGTCGCATACCTCAGTTGGTGAAACCCGGAGGCATAGCGATGTTATGCTTGAACTCCCCTGACCTAGACGATGAGTTTTTAATGCAACAGGTAGCTGAGCATTGTCCAGAGTGTGCCTTGATAGGGAAGATTGACAATCCTGAAGTCTTTAAAGAAGCTCAGCAGGGGAAGGGACTGAAGGTTTATCTTTATCAATATTTAGCGAATTAATCAGCTTGGATTTTGATAAATACGGCATGTGTCACAAGTTTTTTCATTTACTGTACTAGGCTTAGCTAAAACCTCGTATAGCATTTAAAGCATGTTATATTAAATCTCATTATTAAAGTTGATGAATGTTCATTTTATAGGCAGGGATACATGCAGCGCGTAACCAAAGAAGAATATCCGCTAGATTCGTTACAGCGAATTTTTAATGGCGTGACCTTCTTTAAAGAGTTAATCAATCAAGATGAGTCACAATTTGAAGTCTTGATGAGTATTGCTCAAATAGTAACTGTCGAGTCGAATGAAACCATCATTAAAAAAGGTGATCATTCTGATTGCTTATATTTCTTATTACGTGGCCAGCTGTCTGTGTATGTAGAAGAAGCCCAAGGTGAGCATGTTCTAAATGAAATTAATGCCGGAGAAGTCTTTGGTGTCATGTCTATGCTGTTAACTGAGCCTAGATCGGCTTCGGTTCGCGCAGGCAATAAAAACGCGTTATTAGCGGGGATTGATTTTCAGCACTTCAGTGATATTAAAGACTTTAATCTCTTCAGCTTAGAAACCAAACTGACATTTTATCGTATGGTAGCCAATAATCTACGTTGGACTCTAGAGCGAAATAAAATAGACAACCCCACTCATCCACTAATCCCTCGCTTGTATAAAATCCCACTATTTATCGGTCAAAAAGGCGGTATGGATGAATTGGAAGCCTTGTTTAAGCAATCTCACTTATTAGCCGAGCTATTGCGTGAGTGGAATGATTCGCCCAGCTTATCCATTCTATGAAGCTATTCATTCTAAGAAGCTACTCATTCTATGAAGCTACTC
>CAXIBC010000179.1:0-3046 GCA_964022115.1 uncultured Oleispira sp.
AGAACCATTTGATGCTTGCTATTAGCGGCAACGGCGTTGCGTTGCGGATCATTTAAATGATCTAAAATACTTGATACGTCCATGGCGGGGAGTTTACCAGAAAAAAGCCAAAAGATACTTCACCACAGATCAGCAGGTCTACTGCTACTAATCGCTTTTAATCTTTAACTTTTGATCACCAGCTTTAGGATGATTTCTGACAAGCCCCTGTTATACTCAGCTCATCTCTAAAATGGATAATACAGTGTCTAACTCAGCCAGTAGCGGTCATGGGATCCTCGCGACCATTGAGCAATGTCGTAGCAGTATGCGTAAATCTGAAATTAAGGTTGCGGATTATGTCGCCCTTAATTCAGCCTCAGTTATTCATATGCGCATTGTCGATATCGCCCAAGAAGCCTTAGTCAGTGAGCCGACTATTGTGCGCTTCTGTCGGGCTATCCATTGCAACGGTTTTCAAGAATTTAAAGTTAAACTCGCGCAAGATCTCGCCGTAGCCAATAATATTGGCCAGTTTGCGATTGCTGAAGATGATTCCATTGAAGATATCTGTGAAAAAGTGGCCGATACCACTATTCAGCGCTTACACGAAGTAAAAGACCAACTACTGCCTCAGCAAATTGCCGCGGCGACTTCGGTTATTAGCCAAGCCAGACGCTTAGAGTTTTATGGTTTTGGCGCCTCCGCTGCGGTAGCAACCGATGCGCTACATAAATTTTTCCGTTTACAGATTGCAACGGCGGCGTATAGCGACCCGCACATGCAATCCATGTCAGCGGTTACCTTAAATGAACAGGATGTTGTCGTCGCAATTTCTCAGAGCGGCCGAACTAAAGATTTATTGCATTCGATCAAGCTGGCACAGACATATGGCGCCACAGTTATCTGCATGGCGCCAGAAGGCACCCCCATTAGCAAAGAAGCCGACATCCCCATTTATATCAATATTGATGAAGATACTGATCAATTTACCCCGATGACGTCACGCATTGCTTATCTTATGGTGATCGATATGCTTGCAATCTCTGTCACTCAACGCCGTGGGCCAGAATTCATCGAACATTTAGACGCCATCAAGCAAAGCATAAAGTCGTTAAGATTAGAAAATTAACCTATTGCATTTAATTCAAATACTGTCATCATTTTGAAAACAATAAAAATAACAATCATAGCCGAATGAATATCACTTCAAGAGGACTATGGGTATGCAAAATCAAGGAGATGGAATTATGGCTAGGGCAGCTAAAGTAGTAATCAGTGCGTACGAGAAATCGATTGAACAGGTTGTATCTTTTGATAAAGAAGGCAACGTTGTCGTGAATAAAGAATCTTCAGCATCCAACAAACTCATGGCACGTCGTGCTATTGAAGCACATCTGGAACGTAAAACCTTAGAAAAAGACTTAGACGAATATTATTTTGATGGCATTTGAGTTCATCAAACTTAGCTAATATTTCACTATTCAGTTCAAAAAAAGCCCAGTTATTAACCTGGGCTTTTTTGTTTTACACCACTGAACTTACGAGCTTACTCAACCGTTACTGATTTGGCCAAGTTACGCGGTTGATCCACATCAGTACCTTTCAATACTGATCAATCAAGGAATCAGTCTTTTAGTTACGTTAAATACGTTGCGTAATCCTACTCTATATAGAAAAAGGCTGACAATGATTACCGCGCTAAACAATATCACATGAGCATCACCCTAGAAAGATACGAGGTAATCACGCCATTAAAAATTCATTGTCTAAGTAATATTAACACTTTTATTATCAACTTAGCTTTCTCCAATAAATCAGGAAAAAGCTTAAAATTAAGCACAACTACTTTGACCCTTTTCTCACCTATCAGCAATACCTAATACTCATGTGATTTACCTTTATTGTTCATCATTCAAATTAATCATAATTCATTAATGCTTATTAACTTTACGCGCTAATCCTATGTATTGTTAAACGATCTGATAATATAACGGCTATTAATTTTCTGTCGCGCTGAATCGCGCCTTTTACAAATATCAGTTTTAAAGGATTAAAACATGTCAGAAGAAATAGCGCTGTGTTACAGCAAAGGCAATATTTTCCCAGTAGATCGCAATGACAAGCAAGCGCTTGCCAATTTTCAACAAGATAACTCACATATCAAGGGTTCCTTCATTTCTGCCGGCACGCCTTTTATTTTGCGTTCTAATCACGCTGAAAGTAACAACCCTGCTAGTGATTGGAAGAAAGCACGGCCTGATCTAGTATGCACTTTTAAAAAGATGCAATCGTTATCACAAGCATCAAAACGAAAAATGGCCTTGATGGACGATATGCTCGGGAGTGATCAACTACAAGCGCTTGCTGACTTTTATCAAATCGAACTAGCACCCATGGTACAAAAAGAAAGTATTGGCGCAATCGGCGCTGCTTCAACAGCCATTGATACTCGTTTAAGTAATTTTGCTAAAGCAGCCAACAAGGTTAAAGAAGCTTTAAAAAAGGTAAGAGAAGGGTCAAAAGCAAAACTTCCTCGGCATAAAATGATGGTATTGGAAGATAATGTACGATCTCTCACAAAAGAATTTAATGGTAAATTCCAAGCTGAAATCAACAAATACCTAAATCGCATAAAAAACAAAAAAGGCACTGTTTATACCAATGCCGAACGTGGCATCGGCCAAGCAAAAGGCAGCAGAACAATAAAACCCATTCAGTTCACAACTACTGCTGAATTCCAAAACTTACGCTCTTTTGAAACAGGCGCTAACATTTTAGGAAAAGGCTTAATTGTGCTTGATGCAGGAATTCGTGCAGGTAAGGTACATACAGATTACTTGTCTGGGAAGGATTGGCAGAAGCGTGCGGCGGTTGAAACCGCCGGGTTTGGAACTAGCACTTTCTTTGGTATAGCAGCAGGCCAAGCAACCGTCACAGCGGCTTCGGGCCTCGGTATCGCCTTATTAGCGACACCTGTAGGCTGGGTTATTATTGTTGGTGCTGCTATCACAGTTGGGATTGTAGCAGCTAAGGCGGGAGATAACTTAGGGCGAGGGCTCTCAGA
>CAXIBC010000180.1:0-3035 GCA_964022115.1 uncultured Oleispira sp.
TAATAGAAGCCATCATGACCTTGCTCGGTGCCACTGTCCAACTCCTTTGTGAGTTGAGGGAATAACTGCCGACCTTGGCCACTTGCGACTCCCCAACTACTATCCTGCAGACTATAAACCTGAACGTCATGCTGTGCATCACTTTGCGCTTGAATAAACGCATCAATCACGGCGGCATTTTCCATCGGCATGATGGAACAGGTTGCATAAACTAAGCGTCCGCCAGGTTTTAATACCGACCATAATGTCTTTAATAAACCCAGTTGCACTTCGGCTAGCTGTTCAATGTCTTCTTTGCGGCGCAGTAGCTTGATATCAGGGTGACGACGAATAACACCGATGGCTGCACAGGGCGCATCTAATAAAATACGGTCGAACAGTTTGCCGTCCCACCAATTTTCCAAATCGTTAGCATCACAAGCAATGGTTTTTGCTTCTAGCTGTAAGCGTTCTAAATTCTCGCTTACACGGGCCAAACGCTTTTCTTCCAAATCGATGGCGGTGACGGTGAGATCCGTTGCACTTTCTAAAATGTGGCAGGTTTTGCCCCCTGGTGCGGCGCAGGCATCGAGAATATTGTCTCCGGCTTGAGCAGCTAATAGCTCTGCCGCAAGTTGTGCTGCTTCATCTTGTACACTGCACCAGCCCTCTTCAAACCCGGGCAATTCAAAGACATTCATCGCATGATCGAGATAAATACTGTGTTTTGCATGCTTGCCCACACTGGCTGCAATGCCCGCCTGCTCTAATAAGGCTAGGTATTCTTCACGCGTATGATGTAGCTGATTAACTCGAATACAGAACGGAGGGTGTTGGTTATTGGCCTCCATGATATCTAAGTAGTGATCAGGCCAGGCTTTTTTCAGGGCTTTCACTAGCCACTTTGGATGACTGTACAAGGTGACGGGGTTATCACCTAACGACTTAATTAAATCTTCTGACTCTCGGTCATAACGACGTAAACAGGCGTTAATAACCCCTTTGCAATAAGGTTTGTCTAAATCTGCTGCGGCTTCGACGGTTTCGAAAATAGCAGCATGAGCGGCTTTTTCTTGGATGTTGAGCTGATATAAACCAATAATCAATAACTGGTGTAGGTCTTCATCATCTTCATGAAACGGTTTTTGTAATAGCATTTTAGCCAAGGCATTTAAGCGAAAATACCAGCGGCAGCTGCCGTAGCAAAGCTCACGCAAAAATGGGATATCGTCGAATTCAATTTTTTCTTCGGCGGCGGGTAAGCATTGGGCTAAAGACTGGCCGTGCTGTACCTGAGTCAGCACCCGGGCGGCAATCGCACGGATACTCTTAGTTGATTTAGAACTGGTAGAGGTCGACATATACAATTAGGCCTGGCTAGCAAACATGTGCTGTGGCTGAAATAAATTGGGCTGGCCATTCACAATATCGGCGATTGCCATGGCTTTTTTACCCGCGAGCTGCACATTTAATAAACGCAGCAAGCCAGAGCTAGTGGCAATATCTACTCCGTCTGTACCCACCCGAGCTATAGTGCCGGGTAATAAGGTCGTTGGCTCTGCAAGTGCAAGCGCTTGCCAAACCTTAATACGTTGATCACCTAATAAAGTATAAGCGCAAGGGAATGGATTAAATGCGCGCACATTGAGTTCAATCTCTTTAGCCGGCAAAGACCAATTAATCAGTGCTTCTTCTTTACTCAACTTATGGGCGTAGTTCGCGAGTGCATCGTCTTGCTTTTCTGCTGTGGCTTCACCCGCTTGCAGCAGAGTTAGGGTTTGCAATAAGGCGCTTGGGCCTTGCTCTAATAAGCGATCGTGCAAACTGCCACCGGTTTCATCGGTATTTATGTTTATTAGGGTTTTGCTTAGCATATCCCCAGTATCTAAACCGACATCCATTTGCATGATGGTAATACCGGTTTCACTATCCCCTGCTTGAATTGCACGTTGAATGGGCGCCGCACCGCGCCAGCGTGGTAAAAGTGAGGCGTGTACATTCAGGCAACCCATTTTAGGAGTTTCTAATACCGCGAGAGGTAGTAATAAACCATAGGCCACGACTATCATAATGTCGGCGTTCAAAGCTTTTAGTGCTTCAATTGCGCCTTCTTGTTTAAAATTAAGCGGTTGAAAAACCTCAATATCATGCTCTAAAGCCAGTTTTTTCACTGGACTAGGCTGTAGTTTTTTACCACGCCCCGCAGGACGATCAGGCTGGCTATAAACAGCCACCACATTATGACGGCTATCAATTAACGCTTGTAAATGACCAGCCGCGAAATCCGGCGTACCGGCAAAAACAATATTTAGAGCATCCATGATATATCTCTTAGTATGCTTATTTAGAAGGGTGGCTTAGCGACGTTTGTGGCGTGCTTCTAGCTTATGTTGCTTCTCGAGCTTAGTTTTAATCCGATTGCGCTTTAGCGGCGATAAATAATCCACCATCAGCTTACCTTCAAGGTGATCGAGCTCGTGCTGGATACACACGGCTAATAAACCCCGAGCTTCTAATTCAAACGGTTTGCCATCGCGATCAAGGGCTTTCACCAAGCAATGCTCAATACGAGTAATTTCTTCATAAAAGCCAGGCACAGATAAGCAGCCTTCTTGCATGCTTTCTAATTCGCCCTCGAGAACCGTGACCTCTGGGTTAATAAAAACCATAGGTTCACTTTTATCTTCAGACAAATCCATCGTGACTATGCGTAAATGTACGTCGACCTGACTGGCGGCAAGGCCAATTCCTGGAGCGTCGTACATAGTATCGAACATGTCATCGACAATTTTTCGAATTTTATCCGTGACTTCTGTAACGGGTTTTGCAATGGTACGCAGACGATTATCTGGGTACTCTAGTATCTCTAATATGGCCATAGATGTGATGCACTTATAGAACTATTGGGGCTTAACTTGCTAATATGTCATAGTTAACGTTACTTTTAAGTAAATAGCGTCTTCAATAATACTAGGGCAAATCAAGACTGTTGGCAGATATGCCAATGATAAAGGGATTATAGGATGAGCAAAACAGTTCGTTACCTAATTACTGCG
>CAXIBC010000181.1:0-2711 GCA_964022115.1 uncultured Oleispira sp.
GCGATGGAAGATTTTAATCAGTAATAAAAAAATCGAAGGCTGGCTAAGTGAAATAAGGTTTAAGGACAATTAAAAAATGATAAAAATTACAGGAAGTTGTTTATGTGGCGATATTAGCTATGAGATTAGCCAAAATGTAGGTGATATCACTCATTGTCATTGCATTAAATGCCGAAAAGCTCATGGCGCGGCTTTTTCAAGTGTTGCCAGAATAGAAGATAAAAACTTCTCTATTGCGGGAGAGAATACGCTAAGCTGCTATCAATCATCCCCAGGAAAAACTCGGTATTTTTGTTCCTGCTGTGGCAGTCAGATTTATGCTAAACGAGATAATACCGACTTTATTATCTTACGCTTAGGCACTTTGAATGATGACTCGATGATTGGTAGTCAGTATCAAGAATCCAAGCATATCTGGTTAGCGGAGAAAGCATACTGGTATGAGGTGCATAGCGAAATTGAAGAGGAAAAAGAATTCTAAATGAGCATTCGAATTGTACACGCAGAAGATGTAAAAGAGATCGCGACGTTAGTTAGATCATTGAGTCATTATTACCTTCCGCAAAAAATATCGTCGGCTCAAGGTTCATCAACTAAGAGTTCATCAGTTAAGAGCTTATCAACTAATCGCTTACCAAGTTGGTTATTAAACAGTTTAACGGAAGAACAATTTCTACAACGCATAAATAGCTATGAATATAGCAATTATGTTTATTGTATTGATGGCGTGATTGTCGGCTATATCTCTATGAAAGAAGCTAGCCATCTTTATCATTTGTTTGTATCTGAAGTTCATCAAGGTAATGGCATTGCGAATGCACTTTGGCAGCATATTGTTAAACAAAATAGGGTAGAAAAATACACATTACGCTCATCGCTGTATGCAGTGCCAGTGTATAAAAAATGGGGCTTTGTTGAAACCGACACTGTGAGAGAAAAGGATGGGATCAAGTTCCAAGCAATGGCGTTAAAAAAAAGTAGGTACGTTAGCTGCGGTCGAAATTGGGTATCATGTTAGCCTGTGTGGTATAGAATCAAGCCTGCAACGATCACGTACCTATTATCATTACTCGTAAGAGTGAAGCCCCTGTCGTGATGATATCTCTTGAAGATTATCAGGTGATGGAAGAAACCACCTATCTATTACGTTCGCCAGCTAATGGGCTTAATTTACTTGAATCGATAGCTGAGCTAGAACAGGTAAAAGTACAGAGCGCGTCTTAATTGAAGCATGAAACACATCCTTTCAACTGTTTTGTATATAAGGTTGAAGAGGGGGCGGTTTTGATTGCTCAGACTCGGTATCATTATTGATTTATCTCTATGGGAACATACCGCAAACCACATAGTGATAGCGCGTGGAAACAGTATCGCATGGGACGGGGTGTGAATTTGGGAACTGTTAATGACCAACATGTGAACGAAATTTAGTCAGTGCTAGTACTAGTGGGCAATTGAAGGTTTTTTGTGTGGTCTATAAAATGCTTAATCAGGCAATCTACGACTTAATAAGCTAGGTTCTTAAATGCTTAGTGTTTTATGATTATCTAGATTAGATAGTAACTTCAGATCAGGGAATGATTATGTCGGATGTAATTAAAGAGAATTTTAATTTCATGCAGAATTCAAGCGGTATTGTTGCCTCAATGGGACTGGAAAGTCTTGGTAAGAGTACTGCTGGTAATCTAGTAACACCAGCAATTTGGGCGTTGAATTACACTGCTAGTGAAAGTAGGCCAACAGGTGTCGATATTGGAATTTATGCGGTTGGTTTTTTAAATGCTCCAGCTTCAATTGTAACAAGTGTTTTCAAATCTATAGTTGATGACGATATAAATAAAAAAGTAAACATGATTCGTCAACAGCATGATGCCAAATTTAGGTTATATATACAGCCTGTCCAAAATTTTGGTGGAATGACGGCTCCATATATTACTGCTACCAAAATAGCTAGGAAAGGAGGAGTTGCTTGGCAAGGTAAAAATGGCCAGTGGGTGTATATTACAGATGCTCAAGGAATACCTGTTTGTGACTTTGTGCCTAGTAACTATTTAAATATTTGGCAACCTACTACACCATTGTCAAGGCATTCAAATGGTGATTATTATATTTGTAGTCGTTCTTGTTCGAGGTGAATATGAAAAAAACAATCGTAGTTGTAATTCTTATGCTGCTAGTCGGCTGTTCTGGCGAAGTCGGCAATAAAGTAACTGATTTTGATCGGGTCTGTAACGCATTTGAGGCATTATCCAAAGATAGTAAGCTTAATGAATTATCGGCAGGAGATCGAGATCTCTTTATTTTTCATGAAATTCGAGACCTTGATGCTAATAGCAATGCGAAATCAGGATGGGTTAGTGCTCGATATGTCGTTCCTGTTGAAGAGCGTTACACGCTTTATAAAGATGTTGTTGATAGTATCGAAAATGGGGACTGGTCTTGTTTGGCTATGAAGAAATTAGCACCTACTTTAGACATTGTTTATGTTGAAGAGGAGGGCGCAAACAATGTCACGCTCCCTGAGCCAACGACATTAGAGAATGCAGACTTCTAGAGTGATAGCTGTATAGAAAAACTGGCAATAAAAAACCCGCTCTCGCGGGTTTTTTATTGTCTGTATTAAAACTATTAAAAACTAAAATTCAACGAATTTTAATCTTCATAATTCTCAATCGCAGGACAAGAACAAATCAAGTTGCGGTCACCGTACA